>NZ_CP013661.2:2512246-2832182 GCF_001465835.2 Planococcus kocurii | reverse complement strand
CTTCGTTTAATTCTTCATCGCGTACTACTTTTTCTTCCATCATGTATACTCCCTCCTTTCGAAGATCTTCTATGCTTGCTATAGTAGTCTATACGCTGTACCACTCATATGTATAGTAAATTTTTAAAAAGAGGTGTGTTCGATGAAATTTGATGTAATTGGTGACATTCATGGCTGCTACCAGGAGCTACTAAAGCTCATTGATCGATTAGGGTACGAAAAACAGCGAGATGTCTTTATTCATCCTGAAAACAGGCAACTCGCTTTTGTTGGAGATGCCACGGACCGCGGTCCTGAATCACTTGAAGTTCTACGTTTATTATTCGCCTTACAGGACGAGGGTATTCTTTACTATTCCCCTGGCAATCATTGCAATAAACTTTTCCGCTTTTTCAAAGGACATGATGTCCAGCTTGCTCACGGCTTAGAAATGACCGTGGCCGAATGGAAAATGCTGCCTCCACAAGAACAACAGCAATTTCGCAAACGCTATCTTGAGTTTTATGAACAGTTGCCTCATTACCAACAACTTGATCATGATTTAATCGTTGCTCACGCCGGACTAAAGGCTGAAATGGTTGGAAAGCCGCTGAGTAGAGGCATCGCGGTCTTTGTACTATACGGCGATATTACGGGAAAGTTTCACGCTGATGGTCGCCCTGTTCGCCGCGACTGGGCCAAATCCTATAAAGGTCCTAAATGGGTCGTTTATGGTCATACGCCGACGAGAGAACCTTATTTTATCAACAACACCGTCAATATTGATACCGGCTGTGTTTTTGGGGGTTCGTTAACAGCCTTCCGTTTTCCTGAAAAAGAAATCGTATCCGTCTCTTCCGAACAGCCTTATCAACCAGACCGCTTTTATCGTTACACTTAAATCAACGACTGCATGTCCCCATTTAATGACGAATGGAAGAACAGCCTTTCGTCTGTAACTGGATGGATCAATTCCAACTCTGTACAATGCAGTGCTTGGCGCTTTATGAGATTTCTCTTGCCACCATACAAATCATCTCCAACTAAGGGATGACCAATATGCGCTAAATGAACGCGTATTTGATGGGTTCTTCCCGTATTTAATTGCAAAGAAACATGCGAATAGCCTGCTAACTTTTGAAGCAAACAAACTTCAGTTTCCGCAAATTGACCGTCTTCCCGAACTTCTCGCTCGATAATGCTGGCGTTTTTTCGACCAATCGGAGCTGTTATCGTAAATTTTTCTTTTTCTAAAAGTCCATGAACTAGCGCCTCATATCGCCGCTTCATCTTTTTTTCCTGTTGTTGCAATGAAATCATATGATGAATATGGCGATTTTTTGCGATGCAAACAAGTCCGGAAGTGTCACGGTCGAGTCGAGTTGCGATATGCAAAGTAGACGGAATCCCATGGTCATTAAAATGCTTTGCAACAATATTGGCTAAACTGCCAAAAGGATGCTCACGGGACGGGATCGTATTTTGCATAGGCGGCTTTTCCACAATTAGCAGCGCTTCATCTTCGTAGACAATTTCCAGTGGTCCGTCTTCTGCGCTTAAGCCTTTGCCATGTTCTTCATTCGGAAAAATAACGGTCACAGCATCCCCTTTTTCTAAGGCATGCCTGACCGTTACTTCTGCACCATTCACCAGAATTTGACCACCTCCGTATTTAACAGAAGCTAGTGTCCGTTTGGAGATGCCCCATCCTCCTAGCGCGTCTCGGAGCAATCCTGGATTTTCAGCGGTATACGTCAATTGAAAAGGTTTCATGGCATTCAATCTGAAAGCTCACTGTCGATAAACGAGTCGTGGACACGTTGCCAAAATGGAAATGCACGGAATCTCGCAAAGCGTACTTTTTCCTTGGCCACTTTATACTCGATTGATTTAACGTCTTTGTGGAGCAGTTGTAAGTGATCGACGGTAACCATAAAATCAGGGGCCTTAACAGGGCGCAATGCACATTTATGATGCCCAGGCAGCACCAGTGGGGAACCGACTGTTCGGAAGACACGGTTATTGATCGATGCCATCTCCGTCAATTGCATTGCTTGCAGCGATGGATGGATGATGGCACCGCCTAATGCTTTGTTGTAAGCTGTACTGCCTGAAGGGGTCGACATGCACAACCCATCTCCTCTAAAACGTTCGAAATGACTTTCATTCAAAAAGACATCCATTACCAATGTCACATCAGGAGATTTTACCGTCGACTCGTTCAAAGCCAAATAAACAGCGGGGTCGTCTAAGTTCTGATAATGAATGCTGACTTCAAGTAAAGGATATTCGATTACTTCATATTCTTTTTTCGCGATAGACAAAACAAGCTTTTCAATTTCAATCGGTTTCCAATCGGCATAAAAGCCAAGATGACCGGTGTGTATTCCGACAAAAGCGACTTCTGACAACTTTTCGCTGTATTTGTGAAAAGCGTGAAGCAACGTCCCATCTCCGCCGATAGACAAAACAACGTCTGGCGATTCCTCGTTCCATTCCATGCCAAAATCCTCTAAATAGTCTTTTGCGGTCCTCATCAAGTCATTGGATAATTTGTCTGTTCTCGATATGATATGAAATTTCATCGTTCTGCTCGACCTCCTTCTCTATCACTCAAAAAATGTGTACCGGGAGATTCCTTAAACTCGGTGAAATAAGCTTGGGCTTCTTGAATTTCATCCCGAATCTGGGACATCTCCTCGTCTAGTTGGAACGCGGCTTCTGCTGCTCGTTGAAGCCGATTTTTTATTTCTTCTGGAAAAACGCCTTTGTACTTATAATTCAAGGAATGCTCGATTGAAGCCCAAAAATTCATAGCCAGCGTACGGATTTGGATCTCTGCTAAAATCAGTTCCTCGCCGTTAATCGTTTGAACAGGATATTCTACAATTACGTGGTACGATCGATAGCCGCTCTGCTTTTCGTTTGAGATATAGTCTTTTTCCTCTACAATTCGCAAGTCTTTACGTTGTTTTAGTAAAGCTACTACGGTTTCAATATCCCCTACAAACTGACACATCATTCGAATACCCGCGATATCCTGCAATTGATGCGCAAGCTTTTCAGAGGGTTCAAACGCAATCCCTTTTTCTAAAGTCTTATCGTAAATACTTGCTAACGGTTTGACACGTCCCGTTACAAATTCGATTGGCGAATTGGTGTTGTCATTTTCAAATTGGCTCCGCATTCCTTTAAATTTAATTTTTAATTCGTCTACTGCTTGTTTATATGGTGCTAAAAATCGATTCCATTGCCCCATCACCGGACCCCCTTACTTCTTTTAAGCTCGTGAAGCAAGTGCCTCATGAAATGCTTGCTCGACAGCGGTACGGAAATCTTCCCCGTAATTGTCGTTGCCTTCTATGTTTTCCACCAGCATCCACAGTTCTTCGTGAAAATTTGCTAATGGCATAATTTGCTTACCCCACGTCAGAAGCGGAACTTTTTTCAGTTGTAACGCTTGCGTTAACGCTGGCCATGTATGTAGTTTAAATTGGACATATATATAATCAGTACCTGTGTCCAACAAATAGACAAACGCTTGATGATCAGAATCTGTCAACATTTGACCGGATGCTTCAAGCGCTTCGGCCGGTTCCATTTCTTCGATAATAAACTCAATGTTTTTTTCAGTTATTTCGGTCCTGTTTACTGCCACTAATTTATGCAAATCGAACCTTCCTTTCTAGCTTGTTGATAATGATATTTTAACACAGCTCTGCCATTCGTTGCAGTTTGCATCCAACTATCCGATAATGAAGTTACTAGAGAGGTGTTTTTCATGACAAAAGAACTTGAAATCGAATTTAAAAACATGCTAACAAAAGAAGAATATACCCGTTTACTGAAAGATTATTCCGATTTTCATAGTGGCCCCATCACCCAACACAATCATTATTTTGATACCGCTGATTTCCAATTAAAACAGCAACTTAGCGCATTGCGCATACGCGATAAAAACAAGCACTTTGAATGTACCTTAAAAATTCCAGCCCCAGTTGGACATTACGAAATTACCGATCAATTGACTAATGAACAAGCACGTCGCATGCTTGAATTACAGTCTTTCGAAGCTACAGAAGTAGCCGAAGCACTGTTAAAACTTGAGGTGCTAACAGAAAAGTTAACATCAATCGGCACCTTAACGACCCATCGTGTGGAATTTGAATACTTGCAAGGCTTATTGGTACTTGACCATTCCGAATACAATGGACAAGAAGATTTCGAATTGGAATACGAAGTTTCCGATGCTGCAACTGGTCAGGAAAACTTTTTGAATTTCTTGCAGCAACAAGGCATTCAACAACGTCCAGCAGATAAGAAAATTGCGCGTTTCATGAAATCTGCTGCAGCACGTTCTACTGATTACTAGTTTCAATCCCCAAATCCTGGCAGCTCTGCAGTCGATTTGTTTGAGATATTCGGGATCCGTTGTTAGAATGAAATGACAGCTAAAGCAAAGGAGACACGATGATGACTGGAAAACCGATTATTCCGTATGAAGAGATTGGTGCGGAAACATTATCACAGCTAGTCGACGCATTTTATGCTCACGTAGCGGCACATCCAAAGCTGCAGCCTATTTTCCCAAATGACCTTTCAGAAACCGCCCGTAAACAAAAACAATTTTTAACCCAATATTTAGGTGGACCGAATCTTTATTCAGAAGAACATGGACATCCGAGACTAAGAGCAAGACATAACCCATTTGCCATCACCCCTACTCGAGCTCAAGCTTGGTTAGAGTGCATGAGCGAAGCGATGGATGAAGTGGGGCTAAATGGAATGTTCCGTGAAACCTTATACAACAGACTTGTTTTAACGGCACATCATATGGTCAATGAGTCTGATAGTGAGGAGGAGTTGGAGTGAGTAACTTAGATTTGGTCGAAGAAATTCATGAACCTGTGAGTTCTTTTAAACCAATGGAGCTGTATGTTTTTGTGGATCCGCTCAACCCAGAATGCTGGGAGATGCAAGGAGTCATTCGAAAATTACAAATTGAATATGGCCATTATTTTTCCATGCGTATTGTGCTAAGTACACAATTACTCAACTTAAATAAAACAATACTTTCAGCAAATATCGAGACCGACAACTTGACTCATCCCGTGTTACCTTCCGTTGCGATCAAAGCGGCAGAGCTTCAAGGAAAACGTTCAGGAAATAGATTTCTCCACAAATTGCAAGAACACCTCTTTCTTCAGTCAAAAGACGTTTCTTCTTACAGCGTTTTGTTAGAGATTGCAGAAGAAGCCGAGCTAGACCAAGAAGAATTTAAATTGGATTTTCATTCGGTGCATACCGCAAAAGCGTTTCAATGCGATTTAAAGATTACTCGAGAAATGGAAATTAACGAAGTGCCAAGCATCGTGTTTTTCAATGAATGCATTGAAGATGAAGGTGTAAAAGTATCTGGACTTTATTCATATGACGTTTATCAAACCATTTTACAAGAGATGATGGGAGAAGAAAGTTTAAATCGACAAACTCCACCTTCTTTAGATGATCTTTTCACTAAATATTCGACAATGGCAACTAGAGAAATTGCTTCTATATACAACATTTCTGAACAAACAGCAGAATGTGAGTTAAAAAAACAAGTACTTCAACAAAAACTAGAACGCATTTGCATGCCGAAAGAAACGTTATGGAAAGTTAAATAACCTGCCTCCCAACTTTGGGAGACAGGTTATTTTTTTAAGCGTTTATTATGCGTTTCGACAGTATTTATGTAAGTTGGACAGTATTCGAGCTGAATTGGACAGTATTTGGCCAATTTGGACAGTATTTCATTCAAATCGGACAGTATCACCAAATTTTAGGATAAAATAAAAAAATTCATGATTAAGTCCATATAATTGTGTAAAAGGAAAAAGGGCCCCATCAATCCCTGTGCTACAATGTTCACAACCACGATCACATTGGAGGAATTGATGATGACCCACCTTAATTTTAGCGTAGATATGGATTTATTGAAAGACTCTGTCTTGAACTCGAACATGGAAGCCGTCGTGAAATCGTCGGTAGTTCTGGTGTTGAATGCGTACATGGAAAATGAACGGGACGAATACCTGCAAGCTGAGCGCTATGAACGCTCATCTGAGCGTCTTGACCAACGTAATGGTTATTACGAAAGGGATTACACGATCGGAATCGGAAAAATCCGACTGAAAGTGCCGCGCACGCGCAGCGGTGAGTTCTCCACTTCTGCCTTTGAAAAATTCGCTCGCTGTGACCAAGCGCTCATGCTGTCGATGCTGGAAATGGTCGTTAACGGTGTCTCCACGCGCAAAGTCACACATGTTGTCGAGCAGCTGTGCGGGGAAAGCGTCTCCAAGTCGTTCGTCTCTTCGTTAACGACCAAACTGGATCCGGTCGTCAAGGAGTGGGCCGCACGGCCACTGAACGTCACCTATTATCCGTATGTCTTTGTGGATGCCATGTACATCAAAGTGCGTGAACACAACCGTGTCGTTTCCAAAGCGGTTTATATCGCCACGGCTATAACCGAAGATAACCGCCGGGAAATCCTGGGGCTGAAAGTGGATCACGCGGAGAGCTTCGAAAGCTGGCAAAGCTTCTTCCAGGAACTCAAATCCCGAGGGCTCCAGTCGCCCAAGCTCGTCATTTCAGACGCCCATAAGGGGTTGAAAAAAGCGATCCAGCGGGAATTCATCGGCACGAGTTGGCAACGCTGTAACGTCCACTTCAAACGCAACATCGTCGATAAATTACCGAAAAAAGATTCAGAAGAATTTCGTCTTCAGCTGAAACGCCTCTTTCAGGCAGTGACCATCGAGGATATGCGTAATTTCAAAGAGGACCTGTTCACCGCTTTCGCCGACCAGCCTAAGTATGCAAAAGCACTCGCTATCTTGGATGAAGGCTTTGATGACACGATCCAATACATGAACGAGCCCGTGAACCGCCACGTCCACATCCGCAGCACCAACTCCTTGGAACGCCTGAACCAGGAGGTTCGCCGCAGAGAACGTGTCATCCGAATCTTTCCGAATACGCAATCCGCTTTCCGCCTGATTGGGGCTGTCCTCATGCACCAGGAGAAGACGCTTTATAGCCAGAAAAAGAGCTTAACAAAATAAGGTTAGAAACAGTGTAGCTAATTTTACACAATCGTTCGGACTTGACTAAATTCATCCTTCTATTAAACGTAAAAGACGCCTTCCACGTCCGGAAGGCGTCTTTCTATATTACACAAAGGGGATGGGAGAAATGTTCACGCTCAAACAAAGGGGTGTATGTTTGTATGTGATTTATTTCACAAGATTATCTTATCATGGAATAATAGTTAAATCAATATTTCACAAGCGATTTCACAAACTTGTCATATTTGTAGTCACAATGAAATCTTCAAACCACTCGCTTGTTATTCTTAAATAATATTAAAAAGAAGCAACCTCATGAGGGCTGCTTCTTTTTAATATTATTTATTCAGCAATAATTTTTCGAGTTCGTTTAATTTTTCTTCAAATACCATGCAAGCTTCTTTAACAGCTTTTGATTGGGTCATGTCAACACCGGCTTTTTTTAGTACTTCTATTGGGTAATCTGAGCTTCCCGCCTTGAGAAATTCATTGATATAGCGGTCCACTGCAGGTTGCCCTTCTTCTAGAATGCCTTTGCTCAATGCTGTAGCTGCACTAAATCCAGTGGCGTATTGGAAGACATAATAATTATAGTAAAAGTGTGGAATGCGTGCCCACTCCAACCCAATTTCTTCATCAGCTGCGACGTCAGGTCCATAATATTTTTGATTTAGCTCGTAATAAACTTCTGTTAAGCGATCTGCAGTCAATGCTTCACCGTCTTGGTCCATTTTGTGGATCATATGTTCAAACTCGGCAAACATCGTTTGACGGAATACAGTGCCACGGAAGCCATCAAGCCAATTGTTCAATAAGTAAATACGTTCCTGGTCATCATCCGTTGCCTCGACCATGTATTCATTCAATAAAGCCTCGTTTGTTGTAGAAGCCACTTCTGCGACAAAAATCGAATAATCCCCGTAAACATAAGGCTGATTTTTGCGTGAATAATAACTATGGACACTGTGGCCAAATTCATGCGCCAGCGTAAACAAATTATTCACATTATCTTGCCAGTTCATCAAAATATACGGATTGGTTCCATATGCTCCTGATGAATAAGCTCCGCTGCGCTTGCCTTTGTTTTCTTTCACGTCTACCCAGCGGTTATCGATGCCTTCTTTGACAATTCCTACATACTCATCTCCTAGAGCTTCCAGCCCTTTTAGCATAACGCCTGTTGCTTTATCGTAAGGCATTTCCATCTTCACTTCTGGAACGAGTGGTGTATGCAGATCCCACATATGAACTTTGTCGAGTCCTAGTACTTCTTTACGCAAAGCAGAATAGCGATGCAATAAGTGAAGATTGTCATTGACCGTTTCAACCAAGTTATCGTAAACCGCTTCTGGAATATGGTCGTCAGCTAAAGCCGCTTGGCGAGCTGAATCGAATTTACGGATTCGCGCATTTACATTATCGCGTTTGATGTTACCTGATAAGGTAGATGCAAAGGTGTTCCGGAACTTGCCGTACGTCGCGTAAACCGCTTTAAAAGCATCTTCACGTACGCGGCGGTCGCTACTTTCTAAGAACCGAATATAATTGCCGTGTGTAATTTGAACTTGTTGGCCAGATTCATCTTCTATAACTGGGAATTCAAGGTCTGCATTGTTTAAGCTGCCAAATGTTTCGGAAGACGCTTGGGCGACTTCTGACATTTGAGCCATTAAAGATTCTTGTTCAGCCGGTAACACATGAGGACGCATCGAATTTAATTCTTTAAGTGCTTGCTTGTATAAACTCAATCCTTTATGGTTTGCGACATATTCATTTAAAGTCGATTCGTCTAGAGCTAAAATTTCAGGTGTTAAAAATGACAAACCTGCTGATACTTTTGCAAATAACGATTTGATTCGACTGTCTAGTGCTTGGTATTTTGAATTGGTCGTATCTTGATCGTAACGCATGTGCGAGTAAGTATAAAGACGTCTCAAGCGCTCCGTCAACTCATCTTTATAAACCAACACCTCATAAAGAGATTCTGCACTTTGTTGTAGCTTTCCTTGATACGATTCTGCTTTATCGCTAAGAGCAGTAACCTCTTCAAACTCTTTTTCCCAAAGCTCATCACTCGCAAATATATCTTCCAATCGCCATGTCAATTCTGTTGGAACTTCTTCTCTTGTCAGTACTTTTTCAACCATTCTATTTCCTCCTCTATTCCATTCTTTCGGGAATCGAACTACACCTTATTTTCTCAATTTTCTCAAGTTTTTGCAATAGATATCATAGACGATATCCAAAAGATTGGCATTCTCCAGTTTTTTGTCTTTAAAAGCTACATATAGAGACAAATAATCTTCCATGATTTGCACGGCTTGTTGTGTTAGTGCAGGATTGGTTAAAGTCAATTTCCCTGAAGCTACCAACGCCGCTATTGAAATGCCTTTATCGTAAGCCACTACAACTTGTAATTGCCACAGTATAGCAGGCTGCTTTATGCAGTCTGCACCCAGTAAAGGAATTCCAACTAATTTCGGAACATTCATCACATCTACTCGCAATTCATAGCACAGCCGACAAAATACATTTTTGATCCGATTTTCGGCATATAACTGATTGCGGATATATTTCTTTTTCACCTGGTAAAAAACTTCCATGACCACTTTGAATTCCTCTTTTGATAACGGCTTCGGCAATGCAAAAGGAAAAATCTGTTTAGTCGCTTGAAGTGACTTAGTTTTCCCTACCCACCGGTTTGGACTCACATAAAACAAATTAGACTGATAATAAAATTGGTTATTCGGCGGATAAAACAAAAGAATAAAAGAAACCTGACCTGCACTTTGTCGCATTGCAAGTTCATCTGATTTTATCCGAAGCAGTCCAATTTCTTCTTGGCAAGGCTCTTTTAAGCCTTTAATCCAGATAGGCTGAATACCGATTGTTAGGTAACCTTTAGAGCGTTGCACAAGCTGCGAGACAGGTATTGAACTACATTGGAATTCAATAGCATAATGGCTATCGACTAAAAGATCCGCACGCTGGCGAATCGGGGGTAAGTATTGTTCTAGTTCAACGTTGAATTTTAACTGTTGGAAGAAGTGATAAAGCAGAAGTTTACCATGAAGATGTAAAGAGGATTCAGGTTCGCTGGAATGGTCGCAGTCTGAAAGAGTTTTGTGTGCAAAATGAGGAATATTAATTTGTCCAATTTTCAACAGCAGCGAGGCTTGACAGGAGGGGCAATAAAACTGTTCTTGCAAACGAATTTCCTGCAATTCTTGTCGTGTATGCTTGCCGGTTAAATAAAATAATTCCTGGCGCTTGGTTTTGGCCACTAATATAGTAATCACTCTCCTTTTATTCAGTTTATGAAATTAACAGGAGTTTGGCAACAAAAAAAAGATCTCCTTCTCAGGAGATCTTAGCCGAAATAGTGAAGCACATTTGAAAGTGCATCCTCTGTAAAAATAGGTTTACCGTATTCTTCAAGACGGTGAATTGTGACAGGTGAAGTACGCAAATACTCTGCAATGATGCTGACATTATTTTTGATGTCTTCTTGTGAATGAAGAATTTCATCGAAATTTGTATAAAGATAATACTTGTTGTCGAAATGGTAGATAGCTGATGCAATCGGCACGTACATTAAGCGCCTTGCAATCGGTAGCAATTCTTCCACTTCTGAGAAGACAAATGTATATTCAAGTTTCTTAACATCAGGTTCTTCAAAAACTGGCTCGAATTCATCAAATTCTGGAGCAGCTGCATCTTCGCTTGCAAACATTTTTCGACGTTCCTCTATATCATCAGGCAAGTCGAGTTTTTGCCCATCTTTAGTTAATTGAGCGCGTGTCACAGTCACTTCAAGACCTTTGTCCATAGCCTGGACTTGGATCCACAGTGGACCTTCCATTACGAAATCGGCCTCTTCGTTGACTTCATCCATCATTTCCCAAAAAAGCTCTTCACTTTTATCTCTGTTAAACCAGATTTCGTCACGGCTAAACCCTCGCTCTTCAACGTCGAGATAGGAAATGTAAAATTTAACTGTGTTGTCGTTTATGCGTTCTATTTCCATTTTACACCTCTCCTTTACGGTTTGGACTAAGAGAACATTCCTCAGAGCCGTGCTGTATTACTTTAAATAAGTATAACTTCTATTGCAGATAAAGAAAAAGTTTATGCCTATCTCTACTGGCAGTTGCAAGTACATAGAGTTTAATCTACTTAACTGATTTATGCAACTAATTTAGGATAAAGAAAAGCTGCCCGAAGATCTCTTATGAAATACCATAAAGACCGGGCAGCTAATGCATTTATTATTAGTTCACCATACGCTGAGCTTCAAGCAACTGATAAGCTCTGACTTTACGTGGTAGGAATCGACGAATTTCATCTTCATTGTATCCTACTTGAAGGCGTTTTTCATCCATAATAATCGGACGACGCAACAAACCAGGATGCTCCTGAATTAACTCATACAAACGCTGAAGCGGTAAACTCTCAACATCTACATTTAATTTTTGGAATATTTTAGAACGAGTAGAGATGATTTCATCCGTACCGTCTTCAGTCATACGTAAGATTTCTTTAATTTCACTAATAGTTAGTGGCTCAGAGAAAATATTGCGTTCTGTATATGGAATGTCATGTTCCTCAAGCCATGCTTTTGCTTTTCTGCAAGATGTGCAGCTCGGAGAAGTAAATAGTGTAACCATCATAGTGGAGCACTTCCTTTCGGATTCATGAAAATTTTAGTGTATTTCTTTTTTCAATTTAGAATCATTATAGTTTAGAGGCTCTACATTCATTATACAACGATTGGAGCTATTTTAATAGTCTATCTCAATAAATAAATTAAAAAAGAAGCATTTCGTCACATTTTGACTATATTTTCTTTATACTTTGTAAGCTATATCTTAAATTTACCCTGTTTCTTTTTGTCGTAAACTCCCAAATCAAAATATTTTATTCTCATTTACCATTTCTTTTTGAAAATGTCTTTCATACTTATATATTACGTTTCAGTCTGAAAAAGGTTTCATTTTAAGCTAGATAATTTAATGAGTGATTTCTTGAATACATTTTTAAGGCGTATAATCTACCCCCTCGGAATACGAATTTCCAGCGTTCCACAACAGAAACTCTTCTATTCCTTGATCATTGAGTGCTTTGATCTGAGCCTCTACTTCTACTTTTCCGTATCGCTTATAATTACCAGCGCCTAAGTAACTCGCTGTAAAGTCTTGAAGCCAAGGTCTTGAAACAGGTGCATTGTCTAAGCTTGCTAGCACTTGGTTTTCTACTTTCGCGTATTCTGTCACTAGTTGATAAGGTTCTAAGTCCGGTTTTGCGATTCCAAAATAAGAGGTCCAGTGACTCGGGTAAATCATGGATGAAATCACGTCGACATTTTCAGAGATCTTCGAAAAATTCTGACCGATACCTGGCGCTTCTGGCAAAGTAGCCGCATAGCCGAAAATGTCGACTGATACTTCTACTCCATAAGGTTGTAATTGTTCTTTAGCGTAAGCCACAAATTCTGTCACGGCCTCGACTCTTCTTTGTATAGGGTCAGCAGCAGAATCTTCGTAATCACCGAGTGAATAAGTTAAGTCATTCGCCCGGTTCTCAAAACCTTCTGGGAAGCGGACATAGTCGAATTGGATTTCTTTGAATCCAAGCTTTGCTGCTTCGATGGCAATTTGAACATTATGATCCCATACTTCTTTTAGAAATGGATTCACAAACGATTCTCCGCGGTTATTTTTCCATACTTGATCTCCGTCCATAAATGTTAGCTCCGGCCTTTGTTCAGCTAAGACGGTATCTTTAAATACAACGACGCGGGCGATCGGATAGATCTCTTTTTTTTCTAATTTTTCTAGCATTGCTCGCGGATCTTTTATTAGGGCTTGTCCCATATCCAGTTTCGCCAAATCTGAACCTTCTTCAGGTATGTACGTTAAGTAGCCTAAGTCTTCTTTTATATCAATAACCATAGCGTTTAATTCTGTTTTATCCACAAGATTAATTAGCGAATCAAAGCGTTCTCCTCCAGCCGAATGGGCCGTTACAAAAATTCCTCGTACAGCATCTGGGTAAGTAAACTCCAGTCCAGAATCAAATTTGAATAGTTTGGATGATGCCAATACCTGAGAGTCAAGTTCAGCTGTTTCATAGGCACGCTGTGTAAAATCAGGCGTTTTATCTTCTTCATCTGCATATACATTTCCTATACTTACTAAACTAATGCTCACTGCACAAACGGTCATCCATTTCCACGTTTTCATCATTTGCTGCACTCCTTTTTCCATTATTGCATTAAGGCGACTAACGATGAGTACTAATAAAGAAAGGTCTGCTCGTTAAAGTTTTTCTTTATCCATCGTTCTTCCATTCTATCATTTATTTGACTTATAAAATAAGGAAATTACGAGAATAGTGAATAGAGTTGTTATATATGAAGAAAAGAGTAATTAAAAAAACGATGCCCATAAGGACATCGCTTTTCTTTACTTCACTGCAGCTGCTTTTATAGACTCAAGTTCGCGCTCTGAACATTGAACAAAGTGGCCAGGACTGATTTCTCTCATCCGAACATCATCAGCTTTTGTGTATTCGTGTACAGCAGGATCATATGATTTACGTACCCGGTTGCGTTCATAGTTTGGATCTGGCAACGGAATCGCTGATAACAAGGATTGCGTGTATGGATGCAATGGATTCTTGTATAACTCTTCAGCAGGAGCTAGCTCTACTAATTTACCAAAATACATAACACCGATACGATCTGAAATGTATTTAACCATTGATAAATCATGCGCGATGAATAAGAATGTTAATCCTTTTTCAATTTGAAGTTCTTTCAGTAGGTTTACAACCTGCGCTTGAATTGAAACGTCTAGTGCAGAAATAGGCTCATCGGCAATGATAAAATCAGGATCTACCGCTAAAGCACGGGCAATTCCAAGACGCTGACGCTGTCCACCTGAGAATTCATGCGGATATCGGTTCGCGTGTTCTTTGTTCAAACCTACTGTTTCCAGCAAGTCATAAACCATTTTTTTACGTTCTGTTGCATTTTTTGCTAAGCCATGAATATCGATGCCTTCAGCAATAATATCCATAACTTTCATGCGCTGGTTTAACGAAGCATAAGGATCTTGGAAAATCATTTGCATTTTGCGGTTAAATTTCTTTAAATCTTGCTTTGATTTTTTCCCATGAACATTTTCACCTTCGTAGAAAACATCACCATCTGTTGCATCATATAAACGGATGATCGAACGTCCAGTCGTGGATTTTCCACAGCCTGACTCTCCAACAAGTCCTAAAGTTTCGCCTTTGTAAATATCAAAGCTAATGTCATCTACTGCGCGGACTTCGTTTGCTTTACCGATATTGAAATACTGTTTTAGGTTTTTAATTTCGAGTAACTTTTCAGCCATTATACCGCGCCCCCTTCATAATATCTGCTTCCCGGGAATTTCTTCATGCGTTCAATAACGGTCAAAGGTGGTTCTACCTGAGGCGCATCTGGATGCAACAACCAAGTTGCAGCAGAGTGCGTATCACTGACTTTGAAGAATGGCGGATTTTGCTCCATATCGATTTTTAGTGCATATTCGCTTCGAAGAGCAAAAGCATCTCCTTTTGGTGGATCCAACAAATCAGGAGGCGTTCCTGGAATCGCATACAGCTTTGCATCTTCTGTATCGAGTGAAGGCATTGAACTCAACAAGCCCCATGTATATGGATGCTGCGGGTTATAGAAAATTTCATCCACTGTGCCGATTTCAACAATTTTCCCTCCGTACATAACGGCTACGCGATCGGCTACGTTGGCTACGACACCAAGATCGTGTGTAATGAAAATAATTGAAGTATCAATTTTCTTTTGTAAGTCTTTCATTAACTCTAATATTTGCGCTTGAATTGTCACATCCAGTGCAGTTGTGGGCTCATCCGCGATCAAAATTTTCGGGTTACAAGCTAATGAAATGGCGATCACGATCCGCTGGCGCTGTCCACCTGAGAATTGGTGAGGATATTGTTTCATCCGCAGTTCAGGTTTTGGCATGCCGACCAAACGCAACAAGTCGATCGCAACTTTTTTTGCTTCTGTCTTACTAATTTTCTGATGTTTTAACAAAGGCTCTGTTAACTGACGGCCAATTGGCATTGTCGGATTTAAAGAAGTCATTGGATCCTGGAAAATCATCGATATTTCTTTTCCACGGATTTTCTGCATCTCGCGATCACTCAATTTCGTTAAATCTTGACCTCCGAACAAAATTTCACCATTTTTAAATTCTGCTGATTGTTCTGGTAGCAAACGCATAATGGATTTTGTCGTAACAGATTTTCCTGAACCCGACTCTCCAACGATTGCTAAAGTTTCACCTTTATATAAATCAAAGTTGACCCCACGTATCGCTTTAACTTCCCCACCTTGGGTATTAAAGGAAAGTTCAAGGTCTTTTACTTGTAAAATTTTCTCCATTATAAACTTTCCTCCTTAATCTTTCATCTTCGGATCGAGGGCATCACGAAGTCCATCACCGATCAAGTTAAACGCAATCATAATCAAACTCAGCAAGATGGCCGGGAATGCTAAAATATGCGGCGCAAATTGGATTAACGCGTAACCATCATTGATTAATGTACCAAGCGAAGCATCTGGTGCTTGAAGACCTAGACCGATAAAGCTTAAGAAAGCTTCAAAGAAAATAGCACTTGGAATGGTGAACATTGTATTGATAATAATTACGCCCAAAACGTTTGGCATTAAATGCTTCCATATAATGCGACTATCGCTGGCACCTAAAGTACGGGCAGCCAAAACAAATTCCTGACTCTTATATTTAAGAACTTGCCCACGGACGACCCGGGACATTCCGGTCCATCCGGTTATGGTTAAGGCAATAATAATGGCCAGTATTCCGGGGTCCATAATTAAGATAAACAAGATAACAACAACTAAGTTCGGAATACCTGTCAGGATTTCGACAATCCGCTGCATGAAGTCATCCACACGCCCGCCGAAGTATCCTGAAACACCCCCGTAGATTACACCAATTAACATATCAATTGCTGCTGCTACAAAAGCAATGAACAAGGACACTTGAGTCCCTTTCCACACACGAGAAAACATATCGCGGCCAAGTCCATCTGTACCAAACCAATAATTGACTTCGACATTTTTCATTTCATACAGATCGACTTTTTGGCCACCCAAAGTTCCAACACCATTTAAAATCCCTAATTTTTCTATACCCGGAATTTTCGGCGGTAAGTTTGCATGAGTAATCGTTTGCGCATTAGGCTCATAAGGACTAATCACTGGTCCTAAAAAGGCCATGATTGCAATCAAACCAAAGAGAATTAGACTGAACAAAGCACCTTTGTTTTTCCGAATACGGTACCAAGCATCTTGCCAAAAACTAACGCTTGGTTTTGTAATGCGTTCAGCTTGCTTCGAATCTAATGTAATCCGCTCAAACGAACCTTGCGGCAGTTCTGGGATTTTATCAATTTTCTGAGTCATTAATTTTTACCTCCTGAAAGACGGATACGAGGGTCAATGACACCATACAAAATGTCTACCAATAGGATCACCACAATCAGGAATACTGAGAAGAAAATAGTAGTTCCCATAATGATGGAGAAATCGCTGACAATAATCGATTTAACAAATTGCTCCCCGATACCTGGAATTGCGAAAATTTGTTCAACAACAAGTGACCCCGTTAGAATAGCTACAGCCATCGGTCCTAAAACCGTAATCAATGGAATCAACGCATTACGAAACGCATGTTTAAATGCAATTTCTGATCCGCTTGCGCCTTTAGCTTTTGCTAATGTAATATAATCCGACCCAAGAACTTCAATCATTTCTGTCCGGATAAAACGTGCTGCTGTAGCAAGTGGGAACATCGCTAACGCGACAGAAGGCAGTACGCTGGACATAAAGCCATCTTTCCACAAAGCCACTGGGAACAGTCCCCATTTTAATCCGAACCAATATTGCAAGAGTGAAGCAAAAACAAAAGAAGGAATTGATATTCCGACAATCGCTATGAATGTGCTGGTGTAATCAACCCAAGTGTTTTGTCTTAAAGCGGCAACCATTCCCAAAAGTATTCCTAAAACGGTGCCAAGCAGCATGCCTTGGAAACCAATTTGAGCGGATGGACCCATTCGACTTAAAATGACATCTGTCACTTCTGCTCCTTTAAACTGGTTGATAGAAATTCCTAGATCTCCTTGTACGAGACCAAACATATAGTCAAAATACTGAACCGGGAGTGGTTTATCCAAACCATATCTAGCCTCTACAACTGCCCTTTGTTCTGGAGATAATTTATCTGCGGAAGCAACAGGGGAACCTGGTAAAATCTTAATTAAGAAAAAAGTGAATGTAGCAATTAATGCTAATGTGAGAAACATATAAATTAAACGCTTGCCAATATACTTCGCCATGGTGCACCTCCAAAAATAATTCTATTTGACAAATTCATCAAAAAACAATGAATTTGCAGCATTCATGATTTAGCAGAAAAGTGGTAATTTTCCGTCAATTACTTAGCATTAGAAAAGAGAGTATACCGATCCAAAATACGATATACTCTCTTTCTATTTTGTTTTCACAGTAGCGGGATTAAGTTATTATTTGCCCGAAATGTATGCCCATTTGTAAGAGAAATCTCCACCGAATGGGTGTTTAATAATGTCATTTACGTACGGTTGTTGTAGAGCCATTGCTCCGCGTTGGTAAAGTGGCGCGATAGCTGCATCATCTTCTAGAAGAATTTTTTCAGCTTTAGCCATTGCTTCCCAACGTGCAGCTGGGTCTGTTGCTAGTTCGCCTTTAGCTGATTCAACTAAAGCATCATACTCAGGGTTCGAGTAAGCCATTTTGTTTTGAGGAGATCCAGTAACGAACAAGTCGATGAATGTCATAGGATCCTGATAATCTGGTCCCCATCCAGCTGTTTGAATGTCATAGTCCTGAGCTTCATCAAGTTCTAAACGAACTCCAAAAGGTACTGCTTTAAGGTTGATTGTCAACCCTTCAAGATTTGTTTCAAGTTGGTTTTTCAAATAAGCGTCCATGTTTTTAGCAGTTTCAGTGTCGCCACCCAAGATTTCAAGTGTCACTTCTTCCACTCCTAATTCTTCAAGACCAGTAGCCCAAAGTTTTGCAGCTTCTTCAGCATCGAATTCAATTAGGTCGCCATTAACTTCACGGAAGTCCGCTTTGTTTTCATCAAAAGCAAACTCAGTTGGCACTAAGAATGTTGCTGGTAGTGAACCGTTAGCCAATACTACGTCAACTAGATCTTGCTTGTTAAAGCCTGACGCGATTGCTTTACGGATATTTACGTTTGCAAGAGCATTTTTCTCGCCCTTACGTTCTTGGTTCAGTTTGAAGTAGAAAACAGTTGGTTCCAAATCAGTTACTAAGTTTTCGTCATTTGCGTATTGCATTGCAAATTCACCGCTCAACGCAGCACGATCTTTTTCACCAGAGTTGTAAAGGTTAACTGAAGTAGCAGGTTCTTTTACTACGTCCCAGTTGATTGTTTCAAGTTTAACTGTTTCAGCATCCCAATATTCAGGGTTTTTCTGCATTTTCCAAGTTAAACCAGTTCCGTCCCAATCAGTCAATGTGAATGGTCCGTTGAAGATCAAGTTATCAGAGTTAGAAGCGTAAGCGTCACCTTTTTCAGTTACGAAAGCTTCGTTCTGTGGATAGAAAGTTGGGAAAGACATTAATGACATAAAGTAAGGTACTGGACGTTCAAGCTTTACTTCAAGCGTGTTGTCGTCTACAGCCGTAACTCCAAGTTCAGTTGGTTCCATTTTTCCTTCAGCAATATCAGTAGCATTTAAAATTGATCCGCCCATCATGTATGCTCCGTATGGAGATCCTGTAGCAGGGTCAATTGAACGTTGCCAAGAGTAGACAAAATCTTTAGCAGTAACAGGTGTTCCATCTGACCAGTTTGAGTCACGCAATTTAAATGTATAAGTTAGTCCATCTTCGCTGACTTCAGGCTCGCCATCCGCAAGTGCTGGTTCAGCTACGCTTTCTTGATTTAAACGGAATAGACCTTCGTTAACATTGTTGAAAATGTTAAACGCAACTGCATCTTCAGCTAATGAAAGATCCATTGTTGGAATTTCTGCGCTTTCCATTAAGTTCAATACTTGCTCTGAGTCTAATTCCCCAGCTGTCTCTTTGTCATCTGGTTTGTCAGTTCCAGTTTCTTTTTCATCGCCGCCACCACACGCTGCTAGAAAAGCACTTAGAACTAAAACTAGGCTTAGTAGCCAAAAAATCTTACTGTTTTTCACTAAATTGACCCCCTCGAATTTTCTGAAAACTTGGTACACTCTTAATTATACATACATATTTTTTCTTGTACAGAACTTTTTTGCTAATTTTTACACTCTTGTAACAATTGCGTTACATTGATATTACAAGAAACCTTGAGAATGTTGGATTTGTAAGCGTTTACGCAGTCTACGATAAACAAAAAATATTTTGATTTTTTTTAGAATTTCTTCTACAATTGGTAAGAATCGAGGTGCCAATTTTGAAAAAATTGTTTTTTTCTATCGTAATTATTCAAGTATTGATTTTAATTACTGCTTTTTTTAGGACTGATCATGTCACGTTGTTGTCGTATATTAATAATTCATTTGTTTACGGCGGCATTTTATTGTTTTTGGGTTCTTGGGTTTTTGTCGTTCGAACAGGTGTGTTTGATATATTCACTATAAGTATGAGAAAGGCTTTCAAGCTAAAATCGACTCTTGAAGATGATGAGATGCGGCCGCCTTCTGAAGTGATTGCTTTTTCCAGTTCGTATCTGCTCCTTACTGGCACGATCACCTTGCTGATCATGATGGTTTGCCTAGTAATTTATAGCCTTTAGTATTGCTTCCTAAATTGGTTATGTATTATAATAATAGGATATAAAATGAGCCATGAAAAAGAAGAGTAAATGCAGTTCCTTCTATAAGAGAGTCTGTGGTTGGTGAAAACAGATGGAGTGCTGCATCGAATGGACTTTTGAGCTGAATCGGTGAATAGGTAGTAGCTGATTCCGTGTTCTTCACGTTATGAAGAAGAGTGGCCGGTGACGGCAACTAGGGTGGTACCGCGGAAAACACATCATTCGTCCCTTTTTTAGGGGATGTGTGCTGTGTTTTTTACTTTGAGGAGGAATAATAATGACCAAGAAGAAAATTTTTTCAGGCGTTCAGCCTACTGGTACGGTAACACTCGGAAATTACATAGGTGCGTTTAAACAGTTTACTGAGCTGCAAGATGAATATGATTGTATTTTTTGTATTGTTGATCAACACGCCATTACAATGCCTCAAGATCGACTAGCGTTACGTAAAAATATTAAGGCGTTGGCGGCACTTTATCTAGCCGTTGGAATTGATCCCGAAAAAGTAACTTTGTTTATTCAATCGGAAGTTCCAGCGCATGCACAAGCCGGATGGATGTTACAATGTGTTTCAACCATCGGAGAACTAGAACGCATGACACAATATAAAGACAAATCGGCGAAAAATGCTTCTGTTTTGGCAGGATTGTTAACGTATCCGCCATTGATGGCAGCCGATATTCTTTTGTATCAAACTGATATTGTACCTGTTGGCGATGATCAAAAACAGCATATTGAATTGACGCGTGATTTAGCAGAGAGATTTAACCGGAAGTACAACGATGTCTTTACTATGCCTGATATACGTACTCCTAAAAATGGCGCACGTATTATGTCCTTGCAAGACCCTACAAAGAAAATGAGTAAATCTGATCCCAACAAAAAAGCAATGATCACTTTGCTTGATGACTTGAAAACAATTGAAAAGAAAATTAAGAGTGCTGTCACTGATTCAGAAGGAATTGTTCGCTACGACCCAATCAATAAGCCTGGTGTTGCCAACCTTTTAACAATCGAAGCTGCGTTAACTGGCGAAAGTATCGATGATTTGGTGACAAAGTACGAAGGGGCGGGGTATGGAGATTTTAAATCTTCCGTTGCACAAGCTGTTATCAAACATTTAGCTCCTATTCAGGAACGTTATGCCTTACTTCTTGATTCTGACGAATTAGATACCATTCTTGACGCAGGTGCCCAAAAAGCTAATTTCCTAGCCACTAAAACCTTAACGAAGATGGAAAATGCTATGGGTCTTGGACGTAAAAGAAAATAAAAAAAGAGCTGCAAAATCGCAGCTCTTTTTTATTTGGTTATTATTCTGCTGTAATTGCTTTTTCTTCACTCACAGCAAGATCAGACAAGTAAATGCCAGTTCCATCACCGATTGCATAATTCAATACGCGATTGTTAACCGGGCTAAGTAATGCGCGATATAGAGTCGGGAATACCGGCACTTCATCAACCATCAACTGCTGCCACTCTTTGTATACGTCTTGACGGTATGTTAAATCGAATGCTTCTGGTGAACGGCCTTCTTTTAAAAGACGCTCGTTGTCTTCGTTTTCCCAGCGAGCAAAATTGTATAGAGCTTCAGCTCCGTAAAGACCTGAAGGATCTACGTCAATTCCAACTCCCCAAGCTGCTTGGTAGACATCTACTTCTGGATCGTCTTCTCCGCCGTTACCAACACGGTCGTAGAATGTATTAAACTCAAGCATTTCCAAGTTTACCTTTAATCCAACTTTTTCCCATGATTGTACATAGTATTGAGCTAATGGCTCAGCAGTGTCTCCACCCGTCATCGAAATAAAGTTGATTTCAAGTGGTTTGCCTTCCGGATCTTCACGGAATCCATCATCATCCGTATCAACATATCCTGCATCATCCAAAAGCTTCATTGCGGCTTCAGGATCATACGCTCTGCCTTCGTTTTTATCGTCATGGAATTCAGGATGCGACGGTGGAATCAATGTTGTTGCATTCCAACGTAATCCATTATAGAAACGCTCGCCAACTGCCGTGTTGTCTACAGCATGCCACATTGCTTGACGAAGTTCGACATCGCCCATTTTCGCATCTGGGTTAGGCGCTACTACGTTTTTCTCTGCATCCCATGTTCCAAGTTTAAAGCCAATATACGTATAAGCACGATCAATCGTACCTAAGTATTCAACGTTAGACATTTCAGCATTGTCCGGGAATTGATCTACTGGGAAATCACTGATCAAGTCAACGCCACCCGTTTCCAATTCTTGAACAACTGTTGAACTGCTAATTACTTTGATTGTCACGCCATCAAGTTTTGGTGCTCCGCGCCAGTAGTCTTCGTTTTTAGTAAGCGTTACAGACTCACCAGGTACGATGCTGTCTACTTTAAACGGTCCAAAACCAATTGGGTTTTGACGAACTTCTGGTGAAGATGAAATATCTGCTACTGCCATGTCGCCAAAAATGTGCTTCGCTAGTGGATATGACCAAATGCTTCCTGTTAATAGAGAAGGTGTTGATTCGATGTACGTAATTTTCAATGTTTTCTCATCAACTACTTCAATGCCTGAAATCGTATCAGCTTTTCCGCTGTTATACTCTTCCATTCCTTCAATGTTCGTGAAATCAGAGTTGTAGCGAGGACCGTCGTAATCTTTGTTACCGATTACTTCGTGCGCAAACTGCCAGTCTTCAGCAGTTACAGGCTCGCCGTCGTGCCAGTTGACATTATCGCCGATTTTGAATGTAAATGTGCGTTCATCTTCTGAAATTTCATATGTCGCAGCTCCATCATTTGTATACACGTAGTTTTCATCCCACGTTAACAAGCCTTCATCAAACCAGTTTAAAATTTCTGCATCTGGTGCACCAGAGTAGAAGTTCCAGTTTAACGTTCCTTCAAATACCGTATCGGATACTAAACCAAATGTAATCGTTCCACCATCAATGGCTTCGCCTTCATTGGTTTTAACATTGCTAAAATCTTCTATTGAATACATGCCGTCTTTCTTTTTATCTCCGTCTTCAGCGCCTTTGTCGTCGCCGTCTTTCGCTTTATCGTCACCGTTACAAGCTGCCAAAATTAGGACAAAAGATATGATTAAAAAGAGTAAAAACTTAGACCTGTTATTCTTCCCCATTCTTTATTTCCCCCTCTAGTTTTAAATGAAATAATTGCTGTATACTGAATTGTTCTAGCCGCAGTTCAATTTCTCCCCCTTCTCCCCCTATTTTGTTACCCTCTTCGCTGCCGGGCATCGGTAGCGCGTTTTAACGCTTGCCCAACATTATTTATACTAAGCATCAATACTAAAATTAGAATTGATGCAGGTAACCAAATCCACCATCTCAGCTCCAGCGTTTGAGGATTTCGTGCGTAACTAATCAACGTCCCCAGACTTGGAGTTGACTCTGGAAAACCGAATCCTAAAAAGGACAATCCAGATTCAATTCCGATATTTGCCGCTAAGTTTAACGTCATCGTCACGATGATGATCGAACTTAGGTTTGGTAACACTTGGAAAAACATAATTTTAAAATCGGACGTCCCTAATGTTTTAGAGGCTTTTACGTAATCCAACTCTTTTTCCTGTAATGCTTTAGACCGAATTAGACGGGCGATTCCCATCCATAAGAAAGCCGTCATGATTAATGAAAACGATACAATGCTATAACCAGGGACAGCCGTAACAAAAGCGATGACAATCATGAGCGTTGGCAAGACCATGAAAAAGTCGACAAAACGCATGAAAACATTATCAACAGTGCCTCCGTAGTACCCGGAGATCAGTCCGACCAATATGCCGATAATTCCTGTCAATAGCGTAACGATGATTCCAATAGCCAGAGAGTTACGCGTCCCAATAATCAATTGACCAAAAATATCTCGTCCGCCGTAATCGGTGCCGAGCCAATACATCTCAGATGGCGCTTCATAAAGAGCAAACAAGTCCACTTTAATGATTTCAGCTTGATCCAAAATAATGGATGTCCCGAATACGCCAGCAACAATTAGAAATAAAAACAATAAAGAAACAAAAGCTACTTTATCTCGTATTAATTCTCTTAGCAATATACTAAATCCAGATGGGCTTTTACCGAGATCCAAATCTGGAATTTGTGTTCCAACGTCTTTATCAAGTCTCATAGTTACACCTCAAAATTATCATTTATTATTTAATCCGGATACGTGGATCTACTAAACTTAAGATGATATCTGATAATAACGCACCAATAATTGCGGCAAGTCCGAATAACAGAACAAGGGCTGTCATGACGCTATAATCACGCAAACTAATAGAAGATAGGAATAACTCACCCATTCCTGGATAGCCAAAAATGTTTTCGATGAATATGGTTCCCCCAATCAATCCTGTGATTTCGTATCCAAAGAATGCTGCAATTGGAAGCAACGAGTTACGAAGTACATGGCGGTTATAAACCCGTGATTCAGATGCCCCTTTAGCGCGAGCTGTTACGATAAAATCTTTTTGTTTCGTATCAATAATCTCACTTCGTAAGTACTGAACGGTAGATACGGTAGTAATTAAAGCCATCGATAATGCCGGTAATAATAAATGATTTACTTTACTGATGAAATAGGCAAAGGTTCCTGGTTCTGTACCAGGTGCGACACTGCCGCTTGTCGGGAACCAACCAAGTTGGAAACCAAAAATGAACAACATCACTAATGCGAAAATGAATAAGGGTGCTGCAAAGCCAATGTACGTATAACCTGTAATCGCACGGTCCAACCACGTGTCATTAAAACGGCCACTAATGATTCCAAGAGGAATAGCGATCAAATACGTTAAAATCAATGTTGCTAAAGACAACCACAACGTATTAATCATTCGCCCGCCAATTAATTCAGATACTGGCATTTTAAAGCGGAATGATTGACCAAAATCACCTTGTAAGACTCCTTTAATCCAGTCGATGTACTGCACATACCAAGGATTGTTTAACCCGAGACGTTCACGCATTGCCTCGATAGTAGCGGGATCAATACTTGGGTCGATCAATCCTGTTAATGCATCTCCTGGCATGGCTTGAGCTAAAATAAAGACCAATAAACTTAATACAATTATTTGCGGGATAGTGATCAGTGTTCTGCGAACAATTAATTTCCACATACCATTCAACCTCTCTCAGCTAACGCTACTTGGTGGGTAGCTGAAATTGATTTTAACGAGTAAGGCAAACCTTCTTCATCAAAAAAGTCTTTTTCCAGCCGGTCATATTCAGCTTTTACCAACTTACGATTTTCATAGTGCATATCTCGATTGCGTGGATTACTATCTGGAATAGCTGCTATTAAACGCTTCGTATAAATATGCTGTGGATTGGTAAAAATTTCTTCTGCTGTGCCATTCTCAACATATCTCCCTTTATACATAATGCCAATATGGTCACACATATGGCGAATGATTCCTAAATCATGACTAATAAATAAATACGTTAAATTTAGTTCTTTTTGGATTTCACGCATAAAGTTTAATACTTGAGCTTGGACCGATACATCTAATGCAGAAACAGGTTCATCAGCAATAATCAATTTGGGATTTAAGGCAATTGCCCGGGCAATACCGATTCGTTGACGCTGCCCTCCAGAAAATTCGTGAGGATACTTGTAAATAGCCTCTGGACTAAGTCCTACTAATTCCATCAGTTCTTGCACACGCATCCGTTCTTCTTTTGCAGATAATTTTTCATAGTTGCGGAGTGGTTCAGCTACTATATCTGCGACTCTTTTTTTTGGATTGAGCGATGAGAAAGGATCCTGAAAAATCATTTGAATATCTTTTCGCACATCAATGTACTCTTTTTTGCTAACTGTCGCCAAGTCTCTACCTTCAAACAGAACTTTTCCTGAAGTAATGTCATTTAATCCGATAATGGCACGACCGGTCGTTGTCTTTCCAGACCCCGATTCTCCAACAAGTCCATAAGTTTGACCTTGTTCAATCGAGAACGATACGCCATCTACTGCACGGACATGATCTTGTACCGTTTGAAAGACACCGCCACGAACAGGAAAGTGAACTTTTAAATTTTCAACTTCAATTAGCGACATAATTGTGTTCCTCCTCGACTTTTTCTGGAAAGTAGAAATCCTTGTAGCACGTACAGCGCACAAAGTGGCCTGTGCTTATCTCATGGAGTTCAGGTGAAGCCTCATGAGAAGAATCATCAATCCATGGGATACGAGAAGCAAAGCGACAGCCAGTTCTCGGTAACTTTTGTAAGGAAGGAACCACACCTTGAATAACATGAAGATCTGATTTCACTTCTGATAATGTTGGAATCGAATTTAATAATGACCGTGTGTACGGATGCTTCGGGTTTTCCATTAAGGTATAGATATCAGCGATTTCTACGATTTGTCCGGCATACATAACAGCGACTCTGTCGGCCATTTCAGCGACTACACCTAAATCATGCGTGATCAGAATAATGCCAGCATGAATGGTCTCTTTTAGTTCTTTAATCAAATCCAAAATTTGAGATTGAATGGTTACGTCCAGCGCAGTTGTCGGTTCATCGGCAATCAGCAACTCAGGCTGATTGGAGATGGCCATGGCGATCACAATGCGTTGACGCATACCACCTGACAATTCGTGTGGATACTGATGATATGTTTTTTCTGGTCGCGGAATGCCGACTTGGTTTAATAGATTGATCACTTGTTTTTTCCTCAAACTCTTTGAGCTTTTCGGATTGTGAAGGAATATCGCTTCATCAATCTGAGCGCCCACTACCATAAGTGGATTTAGCGCCGACAGAGCATCTTGAAAAATCATCCCCATTTCGCTGCCTCGCAACTTTTTCATTTGAGCCGGATTTGCCGTTACTAAGTTATTTCCTTTATAATTGATTTGGCCTTCTATTTGGGCTCTTGTATGAAGACCCATAATGGAGAACGCAAATGCACTTTTTCCGGAGCCAGATTCCCCCACAATTGCCAGCACTTCATTTTTTTTAACATTCAAGGAAACATCATCAACTGCAGCATAATAATTATCTTTAATTCTAAAGGACGTTTTTAGATTTTTGATTTCAAGCAAAACTTCATTCACATTTATCCTCCTCAAAATAAAGCGTTCTACCATTTCTTTTAACGTCTCACATTCTTCATACCTTAGTAGTTTAAATATTCAGACTTAAACAGATAAAAAATGCCTTCAAATCGACGTTTGTCTTTCTGTTAATAATTGAGTTTACATCTTTTTTTCATTATATTTAGAATAGCACAATAACTTAAGGTGTCGAGAGGTTTTTTCATTTTTTATAAAATTATGGGTTTTTTTCTTTTCTTTTACTTTTATTAAGCATAAAAATGGCAATCTGCAGGATCTCCTGTAGATTGCCATTTTCGTCTTGTTATACTTTCTTGAATACTAACGAAGCGTTATGTCCACCAAATCCAAGTGAATTGCTCATCGCGTATTCAAACTCTGCTTTACGTGCAGTGTTTGGAACATAGTCTAAATCGCATTGTTCGTCAGGTGTTTCGTAATTTGTCGTTGGAGGCATAATGCCTTCTTGTAATGCCAGTGCTGTGAAAATCGCTTCGACTCCACCGGCAGCTCCAAGCAAATGACCTGTCATGGATTTAGTTGAGCTCATTCCTAATTTATAAGCATGTTCGCCAAAGACTGTTTTGACAGCCATTGTTTCATACAGATCGTTATAAGCCGTACTGGTACCATGTGCATTAATGTATCCAATATCCGTAGTTTCAACGCCTGCATCTGCCAAAGCTTGTGCCATTGCACGAGCTGCACCTTCGCCACCTTCAGCAGGAGCAGTGATGTGATAAGCATCTCCTGTAGAACCATAGCCAACGACTTCCGCATAAATTGTAGCACCTCGTGCTATCGCATGTTCGTATTCTTCAAGAATAACGATACCTGCGCCTTCTCCAATGACAAATCCATCGCGGTTTTTATCAAATGGACGAGATGCTGTAGCGGCATCTGTGTTTGTTGTCAAAGCTGTATTTGCTGTAAATCCAGCTACAGATAATTGCGTGATAGGCGCTTCTGCTCCACCTGAAATCATCACATCTGCATCGTTACGTTGAATAACTTTAAACGCATCACCAATCGAATTAGTGCCTGAAGCACAAGCTGTTACTGAACAAGAGTTGATTGCTTTAGCACCAAAGTAAATTGATACTTGGCCAGAAGCCATATCCGGAATAATCATCGGAATTAAGAACGGACTAATGCGACGAACGCCTCGCGTATTTAGTACATTCATTTGACTTTCGATTGTCTCCATACCGCCAATACCCGAACCAATCCACACACCTGTCCGCAAAGCTGTTTTGTCATCTAATTCAAGCTTGGCATCTTTCATTGCCATGATCGAAGCAGCTAGCGCGTAATGCGTAAAACGGTCCATTTTCCGAGCATCTTTCTTTTCAATATAATCTTCTATCGAAAAGTCATTTACTTCTGCAGCCACTTTCGCTGAATACAAATCTGCATCTAATCGTGTTAAGGGACCGACTCCAGATTTACCACTTTTAACAGCTTCCCAAGTAGTTTCAATATTGTTACCTAACGGTGTTACAGCACCAATTCCCGTAATAACTACACGGCGATTTTCCATTCTATCTTCTTCCTTTCGCATACCTAATTATTTGCCCCACTTCATAGCAATAGCGCCCCAAGTCAAGCCTCCACCGAATCCAACCATTACGATAACATCATCGTCTTTAACACGGCCTTCTTCTAAGTCTTCGACAAGAGAAATTGGGATTGAAGCTGCTGAAGTGTTACCATATTTTTGAATTGTTTTTGACATTTTTTCAACTGGCAAGCCTAATCGTTCTCTAGACGCTTCCATAATACGAATGTTCGCCTGATGGGGAATCAAAAAATCGACATCTTCTTTTTCCAAACCCGCTTTTTTGATGACATTTATTGCAGATTCGCCCATTTGGCGCACAGCAAATTTAAAGACTTCGCGGCCATTCATTACTAAATACTCGTCCTGATAGAGGTGTTTGCCTCCAGAACCATCAGCACCGAGTTCAAAAGATAAAATACCTCGCCCTTCAGAAACTTTCCCAATAACTGCAGCTCCGGCTCCATCTCCGAAAAGAACAGCCGTGTTGCGATCTTCCCAGTTAGTAATTTTCGATAGTTTTTCAACACCTACAACCAACACATATTTATAAACATCCGAATCGATGAATTGTTTCGCAGTAATAACTCCATACATAAATCCTGCGCATGCAGCTGAAATATCCATAGCCGCAGCATTAACAGCTCCTATTTCTTGCTGAATCACACAGGCCATCGATGGGAAAGGTTGATCAGGTGTAACCGTCGCCACTAAGATTAAACCGATTTCAGCTGGATCAATACCAGCATCTTCAATCGCTTTTTTTGCCGCTTCACGCGCCATGTCAGAAGTATCCTGATCGTCTTTTGCAATCCGACGTTCTTCTATGCCTGTCATAGTGCGGATCCACTCGTCGTTCGTATCCATGCGCTGCTCTAATTGAAAATTCGTCAATCTTTCTTCTGGCAGGCATCTGCCCATACCGACTATTCCAGCATTCATCTTATGTCCCTCATTTCGATTATCATCATATATTAGTACCTGGTGTTAATAATACGCCATACTATACTCAATTTCAACTAACTGACATATTTCCGACAAAAAATATTCATTCTCTACAATCTTTCTTTCTGTCTTGAAGAGCTTATGCTATGATTAAACTAGATATTCTATGTAGAGGTGAAACTAGATGCAATATATTGGAACATTTTTTTGGTCATTCTTATTGATTTCATTAGTCAACTACGTGGTAAGTGCAGTACAAAACGTACCTTTCGACTTTATGGTCGGCGTTTACATTTCGATCGTATTTTCAATTTTAATCTTCGTTATGGTAGCTGTTATTCCTAGCGAACCAGCTCCTGAAAAACACTAATAAGAAAAGAAGCGTAATCCGGAATTCCGGATTACGCTTCTTTTTTGTTGATAACAATTTGCTTATTATCGTCCATGGTTAATTCCAATTCGGTATGGGCAACAATTCCGCCTCCAATTAATTCCCGGGCAATATTTGTTTCAATCGTACGCTGGATAAAGCGTTTTAATGGTCGCGCACCAAACACCGGATCGGTTCCTGCTTCAACGATATAGTCAATAACTGAATCATCTACGGTTAGTTTGATTTGTTGTTTACTCATACGAACGGCTAGTTCAGCAATCATTTTCTTCGCTATGCCATAAAAATGTGCGTTGTTAAGTGCGTGGAAAATAACAATATCATCGATACGGTTCAATAACTCAGGTTTAAAATGTCTGCGCAATTCTCCCATCACAATGTCTTCAATATCGTGTTCATTGCTCGCATCGTTAATATAGGCAGAACCAATATTAGAAGTCATAATGACTACCGTGTTGGAGAAGTTAACTAATCGTCCTTGGCTGTCAGTGATACGGCCGTCGTCTAATATCTGCAGTAAAATATTGGCAACATCCGGGTGTGCTTTTTCAATTTCATCGAGCAATACAACGGAGTACGGATTCCGGCGAACGGCTTCTGTTAGTTGGCCACCTTCTTCGTAACCGATGTATCCAGGAGGTGCCCCGACCAAACGTGACACACTGTGTTTTTCCATATACTCTGACATATCGATTCGAATAAAATGATCTTCCGAATCAAATAGATTTGCGGCCAGCGATTTTGCTAACTCTGTTTTTCCTACGCCTGTAGGTCCAAGGAAAATAAAAGAGCCAATCGGTTTTCTTTCGTCTTTAATACCCGCACGCGCTCTCCATACAGCTTCTGTAACCAGTTCGACTGCTTTGTCTTGACCAATTACTCGCTCTTTTAACGTCTCACCTAAACGCAATAACTTTTCACGTTCACCTTCTACTAATTTTGTTACCGGAATTCCAGTCCACCTTGCGACAATTCCTGCAATTTCTTCTTCCGTTACTTCTTCGCGCAGTAAGCGCTCAGTACCCTCTTGTTCTAAAGCGGCTTCTAGTGCGACTAATTCTTTTTCGAGTTCGGGAATTTTGCCATGCTGTAAGACAGCCGCCGCATTTAAATCATAACGATTTTCAGCATCTTCTAATTGTCTGCGGAATTGGTCTAATTGCTCACGTTTTTGTTGAATTTTTTTCAATGATTCTTTTTCTTCCGTCCATTGACTTCTCATGCCAGATGAAGAGTCGCGCAGTTCAATAATTTCTTTACGCAAGGTGTCGAGTCGCGCTTTGCTTGCTACGTCTTTTTCTTTCATTAAGGCTTGCTCTTCAATTTCTAGCTGCATCAGACGACGCGTCACTTCATCAAGTTCTTGAGGCATTGAATCGATTTCTGTACGAATCATCGCACAAGCTTCATCAATCAAATCAATGGCTTTATCAGGCAAAAAGCGTTCTGTAATGTAGCGGTCCGACATAGCAGCCGCTGCGACAATCGCACGGTCATGAATTCGAACAGCATGATGTAGTTCAAAACGTTCTTTTAAGCCACGCAAAATCGATACCGTATCTTCAACAGATGGTTCGCGCACCAGTACTTGTTGAAAACGTCGTTCTAAAGCCGGATCTTTTTCGATATGCATGCGATACTCATCTAGCGTAGTCGCACCAATGCAATACAGTTCTCCTCTTGCAAGCATGGGCTTCAGCATATTCCCTGCATCCATTGCTCCTTCGGTTTTCCCTGCTCCAACAATCGTATGAATTTCGTCGATAAACAAAATAATCTGACCTTCGCTATCTTTTACTTGCTTTAAAACGGCTTTTAATCGTTCTTCAAATTCTCCACGGTATTTAGCACCAGCAATTAACGCACTCATGTCGAGTTCGTAAATGGTTCGGTTTTTTAATCCTTCTGGTACGTCGTTACGAACAATGCGTTGAGCTAATCCCTCAACAATTGCTGTTTTACCAACACCTGGTTCACCAATCAACACGGGGTTATTTTTTGTTTTACGCGATAAAATTCGAATCACATTACGGATTTCCTGATCTCTACCGATAACAGGATCCATTTTTCCTGATTGCGCTTGTTCAACCATATTCCGGCCAAACTGCTCCAATGGAGATTTTTGTTCTTCGTTATTTTGGGATTGAACCATTTTATCCACTCCTTTAAAAGTTTGACTATCTTTGACTAATTAAATTATAGCTAATTATTCACTGTTAAGCAATTATTTCGACCTTTTTTTAGTACTCGTATCAAACAAAAAAACCTCACTGGAATAAATCCAATGAGGGTTTTTTACGTACTATTTATCGAACGCCAAGTGCCATTTTTGCATAGCGTGACATATGTTCTTTGCCCCATACTGGCTGCCAGACGATTTTTACATCGACTTCTTCTACTTCAGGTAGTTCATACAAAGCAGTTTTAACCATTTGCACGATCTGTGGTCCCATTGGACAACCCATAGACGTTAACGTCATCGTCACTACGGCAAAACCATCTTCTGTCAACATTACATCATAGATAAGCCCAAGATTAACAATATCGACTCCTAGTTCAGGATCGATTACTGTTTCTAACGCACCCATCATACTATCTTTCATATCTTGATCCATCTAAATCCCTCCCTTACTATTAAAACTATCTTAACAAACTTCATATGAAAATGGAATCGACATGCTTAGTTAGATAAATACTTCGCGAGCCATTCTGTCGCTTCAAGCATCCCTTTTCGACTTACTGCATGTCCCGCTTCTCTTTCCCGAGTAAAGGTTATTTTTTCTGGTACCGCTTCGTAATGCTTCTTAAGTTCTTTATACAAGCGATAAGTTGGTTCAAAAGGTACCGTCATATCTTGTTCGCCGTGCCAAAAATAAATGGGACGGCCATTAAATTTCGCTTGATGTTGAACGCTGTCAAAAATCGCTAAAGTCGAAAGCATCCGTTCACGTTCTTCTTCACTAACTGGCAGCTTGAATCCTCTTGATTCATATTGGGCCATTTGTGCTTGCGCTAATTCTACATAATTCCCTGCACCCATCATTACTGCAGCTACTGAAATCCACGGATAAACTGTCATTGCTCCTAGAGTGGTAATCCCACCCATAGAAGTGCCACCTACTCCTGGTTCTCCAACTACTAAATCTTGCTTGTGCAGTTCTTTTTGTAAAAAGGCTAATTCTTCTATAGACGTCAGAACAATTTCCCAAAATCGCAGGCTGATCTGAACATTATCCAATCCTTCACTTCGTTCACCGTGAAGATGCGCATCCGGCAAAATTACACGAAGTCCTTTTTCAGCCAATTGGTAAGCGTAATGCAAGTTATGTTCTTTTGCACTCGTATGGCCATGAAAAAAGACAACTGTTGGCAATGCGACTTTTTCGCATTGATCTGGTGTTATATGAAGCAACGGTATGTGCCCCCAAATTTGTCGTTGAACTCTCAACTAAAATCACTTCCTTCACCTCTAATCGTACCAATCTTCTCGATTCCCAGCAAACGCCAATTCTCTCTAGCGAAAAGTCTTTTCCTCCTCTGAAATTTTTGACGAATCGCTTGTACTATCGCTACACTAGGAATAGATAGAAAGGAGACGGCTATTTTTATGAAACAACATTTAATTGTTCTTGATTTAGACGGCACATTATTGACCGACCAGAAAGTTATTTCCCCGAAAACAAAACGAACGTTAAATAAAGCAATGGAAGCAGGACATGAGGTAATGATTGCTACGGGTCGACCTTATCGTTCAAGCGAAACTTTCTATAAAGAGCTAGGACTAACAACCCCCATCGTCAATTTTAACGGTGCATTTGTCCACCATCCTACAAACAATCATTGGGGAACACACCATACACCAATCGGATTGAACGTTGTCCATGAAGTGGTAGAGTCTATGCATAACTTTGATTTCCATAATATCGTGGCAGAGGTCTTGGACGATGTGTATGTCCACCATCATGACGAAAAACTTATGGATATTTTCCGCTTCGGTGATCCTACAATCACAACTGGAGATTTACGCAATTACTTAAAAACAGATCCGACGTCTATTTTGATTCATGCTCCATATGAACGCGTACAGGAAATCCATGACCATTTATCTTCTGTACATGCAGAAGTAATCGATCATCGCCGGTGGGGAGCTCCGTGGCACGTGATTGAAATTGTGAAAAGTGGGATGAGTAAAGCCGTTGGACTAGATCGTGTTTCCAAATCAATGGGCATTGCACGAGAAAACATTATTGCTTTTGGTGACGAAGACAATGATCTTGAAATGATCGATTTTGCAGGAGTCGGTGTTGCCATGGGCAATGCCATTGAACCGTTAAAAACGATTGCCAATGAAATCACGTTAACTAATAACGATGATGGCATTGCTGAGTTGTTACTAGAGCGGTTGAAGCTGTAACTACAAAAGGGGGATTGACTATGAGACTATTTGCTGACAGCGCATCTGATCTGCCAAAAGACTTTTTCGAAAATGAAAATGTTGTTTTATTGCCGCTTCGTGTTCATATTGGAGATCAGGATTTCGAAGACATTCGAGGCATTCAATCCATTAAAGTGTTCGATGCAATTCGTGGTGGTGATCAACCTAAAACATCCCAAGTTTCACCTGAAGAAATGTGGTCAGCTTTTGAACAGCTGGCAAAAGACAAAGACGAGGGCTATTATATTGCCTTTTCTTCTGAGCTATCAGGTACTTATAATACAGCCGTAATGGTGGCGGATCAGGTACGTGAAGAATACCCGGATTTGAAGCTAACAATACTAGATTCAAAAGCCGCTTCGCTCGGCTACGGACTGTTAGTAAAAGAAGCCGCAAAATTGCGCTCCGCTGGACAGCCTCTCGAAACTATTATTAAGAAAACTCGTTTGATGATTGATCATTTAGAAAGTCTGTTTACTGTAGAAGACTTAGATTATATGGCTAAAGGCGGCCGCATTTCCAAAGGTAGCGCTTTTGTTGGCGGGTTATTAAATATTAAGCCATTGCTTCACGTAGAAGATGGCAAACTTGTACCGATTGAAAAACTTCGAGGACGTAAAAAAGTGATCAAACGGATGATTGACCTAATGAGAGAACGCGGAACTCAATTAGATCAACAGACAATTGCCATTAGCCACGGTGACGACGCAGAGTTTGCGGCTTTACTAAAACAGGAGATTGAAAGCAACTTCCACCCGCAATCCGTTGAAGTCCATATGATTGGTTCGGTCATTGCTGCACATACGGGTCCTGGTACACTGGCAGTATTTTTCTTCAATACAATTGACTAGGAGCTGATTGACGATGAACAAAATAGTTATTGTAGGCGCAGTTGGCGGAGGCGCTACTGCCGCAGGTCAACTGCGCTTCTATGATCCAGACGTGCAGATTATTGTTTTTGATCGTGATTCGACGATGTCTTATGCAGCATGTGGAACGCCGTATGTTATAGGCGGTGTCATCGAAGATGAAGAGTCAATCATTATGACCGATCCCAAACGATTTAAGAAAAAACGAGATATCGATGTTCACATGAGACACGAAGTAATCGCAATCGATCGAGCAGCCAAAAAAGTGCTTGTGCACAACCTGGAAACTGGCGAACAATTTGAAGAGTCGTACGATGCCTTAATCTTAGCTCCAGGTGGTTCTGCGATTGTTCCTAAAATCGAAGGTCTAGATACATCGAAAGTCTTTACCTTACGCAATTTTGAAGACATGCAAAAAATTGACCAGTTCATCAAAACTGCACAACCCAAAAATTGCGTCGTTTCAGGTGGTGGCTTTATCGGGCTAGAAATGGCAGAAAACCTTAAAAACATTGGCTTGGACGTTTCTTTAGTGCATAGATCCCCAACCATTATGTCTATTTTGGATACCGATATTTCATTAATGATTGAGAAAGAACTGGCACTTCAAGATGTTAAATTAATTACTGGAACAGAGATCAAAAAAACGGAAGGCAAAACCATCCACCTGTCAAATGGCATTGACATACAAGCAGATTTCATTATTATGAGTGTTGGTTTGAGACCGAATACTAGACTGGCTATGAAAGCGGGCTTAACAATTGGTGAAACTGACGGTATTCAAACAAATGAATTTATGCAAACAAATGATCCATCGATTTACGCCATTGGAGATGCTTCAGAGAATTTTGATATGGTAACGGGAGATCCCAAAAGAGTTCCACTTGCTTCTCCTGCGCATCGTCAAGCATTTATCGCAGCGAGTCACCTTACGGGCAACAAGGTAGCGAAAAAAGGTTTGCTCGGAACTTCCGTCTTGAAAATTTTCTCATTAACTGCTGCAATGACAGGGTTAAACGAAAAAGCGATTCAAGATAAAAATTTAGCTTTTGCTACAGTGACGCATACCGGCAATTCGAATGCGGGTTATTATCCTGATCATTCCGAAATCACGTTAAAAGTCCATTACGATCCACAAACCCGTAAGATTTTAGGGGCACAATGTATTGGTGGCAAAGGCGTTGACAAGCGAATCGATGTCATTGTGACAGCAATCTACGGGGGGTTGACGATTGACGATTTGCAGGCACTCGAACTTTGCTATGCACCTCCCTATTCATCGCCGAAAGACCCAATTAATATGGTAGGTTATAAAGCATTAAGTAAATAATGCCAATATCAAAAACAGGCAGAAAAAGCGGATTGCTTTTTCTGCCTGTTTTATTTTTTCGGATTATTTCGGATTTTTCTCAACTGTCGACTGTTTCGCTGCATCTGCTTTACGTTGTTTGCCTTTACGCCAAACAAACCACAAGAACATCATGAACACAACATACATAACAACTAGCGTTGCAATGTACGCAGAGTTGAGTTTACTTTCTTCTGTTACGTGGAACACTTCCGCGATTTCTCGATCTTGTGTTATTCGGTAATCCCCATTATCTCCTTGGCGAATAATATCACTTTCAAATAATCCACGTAATTCCTGTCCTTGTCCAATGACATCAGCTGATAAGTTAATGCTCTTTGTTGAAGACGCGTTGTTAATAGCAACAATCCATGATTCTTCGTCATTCGAACGTTTATAAACGAGCCATCCATCTTCATCGTGTAGCACTTCCAATTCCCCTGTTCGTAATGCTTCAGACGAATTACGCAATGACGTCAAGTTAGTGATGTGATCAACAAGTTCCTTATCTACGGCCATATCTAAAATTTGATGAGATTCATCCAACTCTGTCCCATTCATAGCAGATTCTGAACCATATTGAACGACTGGAATTCCAGGCATCGTCAACAACTGAGTCAACAATAGCGTCCAGCGTGTCGGCGGAAATCCATTTTCCGCTACAATGTCTGCTGTAAATCGAGATCCAGTCAATGAATCTACTTGAATCAAATTGTTTTTGCTTTGCTCCATGATCGTCGTTACGTCGGTCATATCCTGATCAAAATTCTTATAAGCCGCACGTAATGTCTTTTCCACACCAGGCATCACTACCGCATCGAATGAACCACTGTCTGCCATTTCTTGATCACTTAAAATGTAACTATCTCGCACCTCTTTTATCGCTTTAGAAAAATCGCTAACAAAAGCTGCATCTAATTTGTCTGCGTCTTGTAGTCGGAACCCGTCAACTTGATAGGCTTCACTAAATTCTACAAATGTAGCAATTAGCGCTTCTTGGACCTCTGTGTTTGCTGTATCTAGTGCCAAGCTGCCGTCTTCGTTTTCTGTAAACCATTCTGGGTTTTCAACTGCCCACACATGATCTGCACTTACTTGTTGCGTCGGAATATCCACAATCACTTTCATTTCTTGATTATGGATTTCATCTACCAAGGTTTGAAATTCTTCTTCTGTACCAAAATGACGCTCGAATTTAGTATAGTCTCTTACTGTTTTGCCATCATATGTAGCTGTTGAAAATACAGGTCCTATTGAAAGAGCTGTGAAACCCATTTCTTTCGCAAATAATAGTTCACTGGCCATTCCATCAAAATCGCCACCATTAAAAGCTGCGGGATCTAATGCATTTACTTCATAATCATTATTGATCTTTTTATTGAAATAACGGTCAACTAACACATCATAGATAAGTTCGTCTTTAAGTTCCCGCTCTTCTGCAGCAAACACTGGATTGACTAGTGCCAGCAGCAGTACAGTTGTTATCATGCTCAAAATCCATTTTGCCTTCAATTCTAAGTCCTCCTTCAATGAGGTTGTTGGTACATTCCACCCGATTCATTTTATCAAACTCCAGCTATCGCCGCCATGTAAAGTTAGTGTTTCAGCACTGACTTGCTGGAGTTTCGTCTAAACTGTGAAAAGTTGCATAGAAAAAGACAGGTGCTAGATGCACCTGCCTACTTTCCTTAAAAGAAATCCAATCCGATTGGCAACATGAAACCGATGAACATTGTTGCAAGTAAGAACAAGACAAACAATGCCCAGAACATCGTAACTGGTTTTTGTTTTTTCGAACGGACCAACACCATCTCCATCATTCCAATTGTCAAAACACCCAATAAGAACTTAATGCCGTATAACATTGCATCATAGGAAGAATGGGCGATAAACAATGTTAACCCTGTAATGATGATCAAAACATAGAACAATCTCAAGACCATGTGCAAAATTTTACGGCCTTTACTGTCGCGCTGCATAAATGCGGCGATCAGAAACAAAATGACTGCAACAACCCATGTCGTGATGTGTAAATGTGTAGTGTCTGTAAAAATGCTCAAAAGCTCACCTCTTCTAATAAAGTCCTTTCCAGTTTATCACAAGTTGGACGATGGGAAGAGCCTATATCTTATGACAAATGTGTGACGAGAGTCCCAATGGATTCAATCGACACTTTAATCGTGTCTCCCGCTTTTAGGAATTTTGGCGGATTGAAACCTTTGCCCACTCCAGCCGGTGTCCCAGTAAGAAGAACATCCCCTGGTTCCAGCGCAATATATTTCGATACTTCCGCTACAAGGTCATCAACACGACGGATCATGTTTTCCGTGTTGCCGTTTTGGCGTACCTCATCGTTAACTTTTGTGACGATTGATAGATTTTGTGCTTGTGGGATTTCATCTTTTGTGACGATGTATGGACCTAATGGACATGAGCCCGACAAGCTTTTCCCAAGAAAATACTGTTGGTGTTTTTGTTGCAAGTCCCGTGCAGTCAAATCATTTGCAATGGTATAGCCAAAAACATAGTCATAAGCCATTTGCTTTGGTATTTTGTGTCCAGCTTTACCAATAATGACAGCCAATTCGCCTTCGTAATCATAGGAATCCGTTACATCACTGTGAACCGAGACGGTTTCGCCGTCAGCTGAAATACAAGTAGCCGACTTTGTGAAAACTACTAAGTCTACAGGAGCTTCTCCACCCATCTCTTTTGCATGATCCGCGTAATTCTTTCCAACGCAGATGATATTTTTCGGCGTTCTCGAAATTGGAGCTAACCATTCAATTTCTGAAAAAGAGTGTTTGAATTCTTCAGAGCGGTCAGATTGGACAGCGGCTTCCGTTAATTTACGGATTTGTTCAACAAATTCCATTCCTTGCGGGATTCCTTCAATCAATTGTGTAGGAAACGCAGGTAGAACTTCTAATTGCTGTTGAATCGCAACTAAATCCCATACAGCTTCTTCCTTTTTAACTTTTGGTCCAAATCCTTCTTTTCCTTCATAGCGAAATGATAACAGCTTCATTCGTCAAACACTCCTTTTCTGTGGTTGAATTCATTATACACATTCACGGTTTTGAATTGTTAGTTTTTTCGAAATTATTTCAATAAGTCCATTTTCTCCAGACACTTTCAAGCGGTCCACGCGAAAACTTCTCAAACCACAGTTCCGCAAAAATAAGCTGAATCACGAAAATACCTATGGCAATCAATGTCCCCGTCAACAAATCCACTTGGCCATATAATCCCAATCCATATGAATAGAAAATCAGTGTTGCAAAAATAGATTGCGTAATATAAGTCGTTAACGACATGCGTCCTACTTTAGCAACTGGAGAAAGTAGTTTCTGCATCGCGTTGTTCTGAGCTAGTAAAGCAATAATCGCCGCGTAGCCAATTGCTACAAGCGGTCCTCCGAAAATATCTTGCAAATAAACAAAAGCATAATTCGGTTCTAATAGAAACGGCAAAGATTTTAGCGCCAAACCGATTAACAGCGGGACAATCGCTAAAAACAGCCACAATTTCCGCTTTTCCTGTGTTCGTTCAATTAATCGCCATTTTGCAGCAGCCGCTCCAACCATTAGAAATGGCAGAATGGTAGCTATTAAGATAACAAAGCCAACTAAATTATTGCTATAGGACCAGTCAGCCAATCGCTGGCTAAAAATTTCCGCAAAACTCCCTGATTGATACGCTTGTATCGAACTTTCGATTTCCATATACCCAACATAAATATTCGGATCAGCGGCTACTGCTAAAAATAAAATACCCAGTAACAATACATGCGGTACTGTATAAATGATCGCACCAAATCCTACTAACCAACTGGATGGCAAACGAATCATGCCAATAAGTAAAAAGCCCATAATGGCGTAAGTGATTAAAATATCCCCATACCAAATCAAAAAGGCATGAATCATGCCGAATAACAGTAAAACCACAAGTCGTTTACTAGCCAAAGGCATAAAGGGACGTCCATTCGCTTCTGCACGCATATATTGCATGGCTAGTCCATAGCCAAACAACATTGCAAAGAGCGGGTAAAAACTGCCTTGGATGAATATATCGATAACAAAATAGATTCCTTCATTCATCGCTCCATTAAACCACTTATATGGATCGATATAGAAAAAAGGCGAATGGAAAGCTAGCATGTTAACGATCAAAATGCCAAACAGTGAGAATCCCCTCATTAAATCAATCGCTGTTACTCGTTCTTGAATAGAAACTGGCTGTAAGTTCAAAATAATCCTCCTAAATAATCACTTCTTGACTCGCTGCAAACAAATAGAGCCACCGTTCTTTTATTGGAATTCTCAGGATTGACTCGACTGCTTCTTGGTAGACAGTCAGCTGGACGCTATAGCGTTCGGTCATTTCATCTGTCACATTGCCCATATTCGCAACGCGATCGGTTTTATAATCCAGCAAAACCCAGCCATCTTGTTCTTCAAATAGACAATCGACGATTCCTTGGATAATTTGATGGTCTCCATCAGCGTCTTTTTTGGCATAGGTGAAAGGTACTTCTCGTTTAATATTTTTCGCTAAGCGTAGACGTCCAGCTGTTTCGCTTTTATAAAAGCGTTCAATTTCTTTAACACTCACTACTTTTCCTTCAGCAGGCGACAAAATTTCCATCCCAACTAAACTGTCGATGAATTCTTTTATTTCACTAGCAGTCATCGTACGATCCAATGGGATATGTTGCATGACCGCGTGGACAGCCGTTCCAACATCAGCTGCTGACAACTGTTTGTCCATCATGAAATCTGGCCGGTGCAGCAGTTTTGCCGTTTTAGGTTTTGCTGTTTGAACGAAGGATTCGGGTTCATCCAGACGCTGCAACATCTGCAGTCTTTTCATTTCCGTCACCGACTGTTTAGAGCGTTTGTCGACTGCCCGCTGGTGTGGATACTGATAATTGAAACGCTCATTGACGAGTTGCTGATAATCTTCAGCTGTACTCTTGTCTTCTAGCAATTCATCCAAACCCACTATAGCTGGAAGCAAGGTTTGAGATTCGATAATTTCAACATCAAAATGAGAACAATGGTTAAGCAAATTGCCGTTACTGTTTAATGACTCTTTGGCATCAGGATGTCTAGCTACAGCTGGACCAATCCAGTCTAAATACCCTTTTGCACGTGAACGCATAAAATCTGGCAGCAGCACATCATGTGTGCTGACTTTCCACTTTTCAACTAGCTTATCAATCTCTTTAACAGAAGCGGTCAAAAATAATTGCTCTTTTGCTCGTGTCATCGCTACATACAAAACCCGCATTTCTTCCGCTTTCATCTGTAGCTGTTTCATTTCTCTGACCGCCAGAAACGGCAACGACGTATATTCGATTCTTGTATCCGGATTGACTGCTTTTACTGCTAGTCCATAATCTTGATCAAACAAATACGATTTTCTGAAATCCATTTCATTAAATGAACGACCGGTACCCGCAAAAAAGACGACGGGAAACTCAAGTCCTTTTGACTTATGAACCGTCATAAGCCGAACGACATTTTCTTTTTCACTAAGTGATTTTGCAGTTCCTAGATCATCTCCACGCTCACGCATCCGGTCAATAAAGCGTAGGAACCGGAACAGTCCACGAAACGATGTTTTTTCATATTCTAATGCCCGGTCATGTAAAGCACGTAAATTAGCTGTCCGTTGTTTGCCATTTGTCATCGCACCGGCCATCTCATAATAATTGGTGTCTAAATACACCTGCCATATTAACTCTGCCAGAGAACCACGACGCGCAAGGTTTCGCCACTGATCTAGTTGAAGAACGAAACGTTGCAACTTCTCAGCGGCAGCGGGATCAATTCCAGTACCCGCACGCATAAAGGTTTTTACTGCTTCATAAAATGAAGCTTGAGGTGCCGCTAAGCGGATTTCAGCTAATTCATTTTCCTTTAATCCAACAAATGGTGCACGTAAAACAGAAGCCAGTGGAATGTCTTGGTAAGGATTATCAATGACACGCAATGTGTTGAGCATAATCATCACTTCAAGCGCCTCAAAATAGCCTCCTCTTAATTCTGCATACAGCGGAATTCCAGCCATCTTAAATTCGTCTACAAAGTCTCCTGACCAAGTCATAGAACGCATCAGGACTACAATATCGCGATATTCCAGTTTTCGTTGTTGCCGGGTCCATGGATCGTTAACCATTGTTTGGCCGTCCATCAGTTTCTTGATTTTTTTGGCGATAAAACGGGCTTCCCATTGCGATTTCACCAAGTCTTCGTCTACTAATTCCTCTTCCGTTTCAGGTTCGTGAATCAAAGCCAATTTAATCGGAATTGGCTGTTCCGGATAAGGAGCTTTTGCTTTTAGCGCCGCTGCTTCATCATAGTCAATTTCTCCCACTCGTCGTCCCATAATTTGAGAAAAAATATAATTGGTACCGTCTAGTATTTCTTTACGGCTTCTGAAGTTTGCATTTAAATCAATTCGCAATCCGGTATCTTTTGCATCGTAGCGAAAACGAGCATATTTCCCTAAAAAGAGCATTGGTTCGGCGAGACGGAAACGGTAGATGGATTGTTTAACGTCTCCTACCATAAAGAGATTGCCGTCTTGTTCTCCGCCGGATTTTACGAGGTTCAAAATTGTTTCTTGAAGCAAATTCGTATCTTGATATTCATCCACTAACACTTCTTTAAAGCGACTTTGGTATTCTTCCGCAATTACAGAAGGCTTGCCCTCATCCATTAAAATTTCTAATGCATAATGCTCAAGATCAGAAAAATCTACTAACGCTTTATCAATTTTCAACGCCTTGTATTGCTCTGCAAACTGTTGTGTGAGCTCAACTAAGGTTTTCATCATAGGTGCCATTTCGCGCATTTCTTCAAGTAAGCGTTTGGGCGAGCGAGTAAAATAGGCGTCAAACAATCCACTGACAATTTTCTTTACTTCATTGCGTCTAGCTTTTGCTTCTTCTGCAATGTCTGGGTCACACGAATCTTTGCGAATACTTGCTGCCTTTTCCCATTTAAACGTTTTCGAAAAATCGGAAAGGCTGTCCCAAGAATCCTCCAAAGAAACAATGGCTGCCTGGATGACCTCCGCGTCTGTTTTAAAGGTTACTTCTAGTACGCTTGGACCATTTGGCTGTATCGCCAACTCAAGTCCTTCTCGAGTTAACTGCAACGCTTCTTCCAAAGCATGACGTATCGTCAATTTTAAATCGTCAATAAACGGCAGTTCATCAACTGTGGAAGATGCCGGTACATTGTATAACGCGGGCACTTGTACTAGCCAAGCTTCAGGATCAGGATGCACACGTGAGTAATCGTAAAGCTTGCTGAGAAGAACTTCCATTGCTTGGTCGCTGCGATCAGAAGTAAAACTGTCTGCTAAGCGGTACACCGCCTCTGCGCCTTGTCCTTCGTAAGCTGTTTCAAGAACGGCTTCAAGTACATCATCCCGCAACAATGCAGCTTCAGTTTCTCCAGCAATCCGGAAACCTGGATCAATTTCCAGTAAATACGCGTATTGTTTTACGACTTGCAAACAAAAAGAATGCAACGTGGAAATTTGTGCTTTATTAATTAGGCGCAATTGTTTTCTTAAATGAGTCGATTCAGGATTTTCTGCAACTGCTCGTTCCAAAGCATTTGCCATTCGGTGACGCATTTCAGCAGCTGACGCATTGGTAAACGTAACGACTAAAAGTTCGTCTACGGATATAGGATCTTCTTCGGCCAATACTTTTTCAATCATACGATTAATCAAAACAGCTGTTTTTCCTGAACCAGCTGCGGCTGACACGAGCATATCTTGTCCTTTTGCCCAAATTGCTTGCCATTGTTCATCGGTCCATGTGGCATCAATCGGTTTTTTCGGTATCATCTGCAGCGGTCTCCTTTCTAATCAATTCAACTGCCTGTTGGGGTGATAAAGCTGAAAGTTTTCGGTAGTTTTGCTGTGGATCTGCCGGATCAAATTGACAAACCGAGCGATAAGAACAAAATTGACAAGGTGTATCTTCTTTTACTTTATAAGGAGTAATGCTCGTATTGCCTTCTAGTATGCCATTCCCGGCATTTTGGTGCTTGCCACGGACAAACCGCCGAATGGCTTGCATGTCTTCTTTCATGACTGTTTTTGATTGGCTAGCTGATACTGCACCACTTTTGTTGAGTCTCACAGGTATAACGTTGGAATAGCCATCTATGCCGTCATCCATCGCTTGAATTACTTCTGGATCTTCCACGACCAAGCCATTCATTTTAAAGGATTTTGCCAGTTCTTCTTCTAACTCTTCAGCCGTCATCAACTTTGTGAGCTTTAGCATAGGATTGTGCATATGGAAGTACAGTACGCCAGCAGGTTCGGCTTCTTTTCCAAGCCAGCGATCAGCATGTGTCAATGCTACATCTAAATACGTAAAAGTCTGTAGCGACAGACCGTGATAGACATTACTAAGGTCAAGACCTTGTTTAGATGATTTGTAATCGACGACACGTAAATACGGTTTGCCGTGGATTTCAGTCGAATCAATTCGATCAATGCGTCCGCGGACATTCATTTTGCGACCATCTTTTAAAGAGATTTCAAGTGGTGGAATGGTTTCTTTCGGTCCAAACCCTACCTCAAGTGCAACTGGGACAAAGCCAGAAACTTTGGCGTGCTTGCTTAACATGAAGGCTGTCTGACGAATAATCCCTTCTAGTTTATGTTGAATATAACGATAGCGGTGTGAACTAATTAAGATATGATTGACGAAATAAGGCGATAATTGTTCAATTGCCTGTTTCGCTAAGTTTTGACACTGTGTTTTTGTCAGTGATGACCAGGATACGCCAAGTCGCAACACTTCATCTGATATCCATTTAATCGCTGCATGAAAAAGATCACCCATAGCAGGAGCTGCTAATTTATATTGACTTCTTTCTTCAAGGCGTAAACCATATGCCACATAATGCGCAAACGGACAGCCATAATACGTTTCAACTCGTGAAACGCTAGAGGAAATTGGCGTACCATATAAAGGATCTGCAATGTTTTTGCGCAGTGAATCCGCTGTATTGGGCTTAAGTGGCGCTAAAATGCGGTGAATGACAGAAGACCAAAATGGATCTTCTTGATAGTAATGTAAAACGGCATGCCATTCTGCTGACAAATCCCCACCGCGAATTTGCGACGTTAAATAAGCTAAACTCGCTCGTGGATGCGAAATATATGCCAATGGAGAAGCGTTTAGTAGCTCTTCCGGATCGATAACAGCAGGAATCGTTTCAATCGCTAACATATCTTTCAGCTTTTGAATATAAAGAGAAGGCAACAGTGCTTTGCCTTCCTCATCTGCAATCGGAAACGACACCGTCAACAAATCCGATGCAGAGGTAAATGCACGGTAAACCATATAAGTCTCATCCATTAAACGCATTTTCGAAGTTGGCGCTAGTTCAAACCCGATCTGCGCAAACCATTCACGGTCTGTATCCGTCAAAATCCCATCTTGCTCGATTCGCTTCGGCAATACTCCATCATTAGCTCCGACGACGAATACCGATTTGATATCCATCAAACGCGCTAAATCAATTTTGGATACCATGACTTGATCTAATGAAGGCGGAATTCGTGAAAATTCTAGCGTCTCAAAACCCTCGTCTAAGATTTTCACCGCTGTTGGTAAATCGATTTCTTTATCTCCAAACATCAACACAAACTGATCCAGTACACCGATCCACTGGTTCCAGGCCTGTTCGTGTTCGGTAGCCGCTAATAGACGATGTTCCTGTTCTTCGCGTTCTCTCAAATCTTGAATTTTGGCGTAAACGTTCATTTTTTCTATGAAAAGAAACAGTGATTCCGCTATATCTCTTCCTGTTTTACTAAGTTTTAATTGTTCTTTTAACTGTGCCATCGGTTCTCTGATTAAATCACGAACTGCGTGAAGCTCTAGTTGAGCTGCCAATTCTTCATCTGTTTGAATTGACGTATGAAATTCCAGTCCACGGTATTTTTTGTAAAACCAGCGCTTTTCCTCAAACCAACGCTCTCCGTATATCCCATTTGCTATGACAAAGTTCTCCAGCACATCACTGCGTTCTCTCCATTTGGAGACAGGTCCTTGAGGAAAAAACAAATCCGTCTTAACTGCCCGAAAAATTGATTCATAGGAATAATTATTGACAACTGCTTCAAGAATAGAGCGGCTGAATTCGATCAATGGATGATGGAGCATCGATTTTTTTTGACTAATAAAATAAGGAATTTCGTATTGCGGAAAAATAGTATTAATCAGTTCATCATAAATTTCAGGCTGTCTGTAGAGGATGGCAATTTCATTATAACGAAACCCACTTCTTACTTGGTCTCTTATCGCGCGTGCCACCGCATGCATCTCAGCTCTTCTGTTTGAGGCCTCGACTAGCGTAACATGACCTGATCCTTGAATTGTTGGAGTTGGAAACACGTCAAAATGCTGTTCAATATGTTGAAGTTCTGAATTAGTAAATCGGCGTGACAAATCCAAATGCACCGAATGGTCAATCTCGATGCCTTCTTTCGCAGCTTGTTCAGTTAATCGTCTGGCCGTATTAGCAGACTGATAAAATAAAGCCTGTTCGTCGTTTGGATCTGTTTGTTCATCCATCGGTAAGGCAATCGTCACCGATTTAGCATGTTTCATTAATTCAAAAAGAATTTCGTATTCTCTCGCTGTAAATGTTACAAATCCATCAATGTAGATCGTCGCTGATTTCACTAGATCCGAATATGGAATTTTTTCACTCAGTAAAGCCAAGTGACCTTCAGAATCAACAAAAACTTTTCCTAAACGATTTTCAATCTCGGTAAGGATTAGTTCGAGGTCTTGTGCTTTATCGAGCAGCGTTCTCGGCGCCCCAGCTTCAGTTAATGAAGAACGGATTGATCCCAATTCTAGACAATCCACACAGTAGCGAGCGAACTCTTTCACTAGTTGTTCAATTTGGTCGGTAAAACCTCTTTTGCCGGCTGCCCGACGAAATAATTGAAAATCATCTCGGTGATCTTCCAATAAGCTGCGGATGAGCATGCGGTATCCGAAAGTATCCACTTCTTTCCTGCTTATGCCTCCAACTTCTTGTAGCACACGCCAAGCCAGTCGTTTAAAAGTAACGGCCTGTGCTCGAATCATCCCGTTCATGCCGTAATCTGCCGCAAGCTGATATTCGGTGGAAAACGACATCTGATCCGGAACGATGAGGAAAATCGGTTCTCCGTCTGCTTGTCGTTTCAATTCATCTACTATTTCTTCTTGAACAAAACGAGTTTTTCCCGCTCCCGCTCTGCCGTATACAATGCGCAAAGACATATAACCACTCCCCAAAAGAACATTTGTTCTCATTATACGTTTATTAAAATTTGATTGCCACCTTTGGAATGACTTACTGTTGTTGTTTTTTGCGTTCTTCTTTTGCTAAGCGAAAATCCGCTTCCACTTTTTTATGTAATCGCTTTTCAAGAATTTTACCGATTACATACAATAAAATAATGACTGCGATCACAATTGCCGTTCTAATTGGTTGTGTAAAAAGCGCACGCAGATCGTAACCCACATAAGAAATTGTAAAGACCATAACAAGTTTTCCCGCCATCACCGTCAATAAATAATAATGCTTGCGGATATTGGATAAGCCAGCCACAAGATTAACAAGCGCAGATGGTGTAAAAGGTAAGCAAAGCAATAGAAATAACGGACCAAAACCATTGCGTTCTACCCAGTGAATCAATTTTTGTACTTTGTCATGACGCGTCATAAAATTCATGAAGCGGGCTCGCCCGTATTTGCGGACCAGTAAAAACACAGCATAAGCGCCAATTACTGAGCCACCCCAAGATAGCAAGAACCCAAACCATAATCCATAAGCCGTGGCATTAGCAAAAACAAAAACAAATAATGGTAAAAACGGCAAGAAGGCTTCGATAAACGGCAACAAGAAGCCGATTAATGGACCAAATGCTCGGTAGGACTGGGTCAATTCAACAATATTCTCCATAGAAAAAAACTCTGTCATAAGCTCAGTCCTTTAATCTGTTTAATTTTTCAAAATACTAGCCCAAACTAAAAAGCTTTTGTGCTATGCTATTATAATTACTTTACACTCTTTCAAAGAGTTTGGAAAAGGAAATACTTATACATAGGGAGCGAAAAAAATGAACGGACGTGAGTTTTCTGCTGGATTAAAGGCTGGAACTAGCATTGCGATTGGTTATTTTCCAATTGCATTGACCTTTGGTTTATTAGCAAAGACTACTGGGCTTTCTTTACTACAAGCCACGGCGATGAGTATTTTTGTTTTTGCTGGTGCAGCACAGTATATTTCACTTTCTCTCATTACAGCTGGAGTCGCTCCAGTCTTGATTGTGTTAAATACCTTTATCGTCAACATCCGTCATTTCCTTATGACGGCGGCACTCAACGAAAAGATGCAGCCTGACGATCGCTGGAAAAAAGCGCTTTACGCGTTTGGAATTACGGACGAAACTTTTTCTGTATTAGCTACACAAAAGGGCACTAAATTATCTACTGCGTTTGCTGTTGGTGTTATCGTCATCGCTTATGGAAGTTGGGTCATATTTACAGCAATCGGTCATTTAATCGGTGCCAACTTGCCGCAATTCCTACAAGCTTCTATGACAATAGCACTTTATGCAATGTTCGTTGGATTGTTAGTACCTTCAATGCGCGGCAATCGAAAAGTCGTCAGTCTAGCTATTTTGGCAGGTCTGGCCAATTCCCTGTTTTACTTTACGGAATGGCTTTCAACGGGGTGGGCCATTATGGTTTCAACTTTAGTATCCGCAATCTTCATTGAATGGATTTCTCGGAAAGGTGTGAAGGCAACATGAATTCTTGGTATTGGTGGATGATCCTTGGCATGGCTGTCGTAACGTATATTCCTCGTGCCATTCCGCTAACTTTTCTAGAAGGCCGCGAGTTGCCTGCAGCCGTACAAAATGTGCTGCGCAATATTCCATATGCTGTTTTAGGCGCACTGATTTTTCCGGCAATATTTTTCATTCAAGAAAACGTTTGGTTTGGCATTATTGGTGCTATTGCAGCATTTGGCTTTGCCATTGCAGGTGCTAACGTTATGCTTGTCGTTCTTGGTTCTATTGCTGTGTTAGCAGTTTACAGTCTGTTTATCTGAAATAATGCATCGCAAATCGTGCTGATGCGTAAACAATCTTTTCAAACAAAAAAAAGCCGTTACTCATTTTCATGAGCTTCGGCTTTTTTTCTACGTTTAAACATATTTGTGGCATACCAGAATCCGGCAGTAAGAGAAGCCGCATTGGCGATAAACAATAACCACGTATGAGTGTATCCTGCATAAACAGCTGCTGCCATAAGCGCCACTGTTAAAATTAATGCCACAATGTGATTAAATGTCACTCTCGTAAACAGGATGACGAGTAATCCTGGCACGAGCAGAGACAGAAAGAATTTCGTTACCATTGATTCCATTTAGTTATCTCCTTAATTGACCACTAATAATCCCAGTCGGTGGTGATCGTGACGGAAAATAACATGCTGGCGTAAACGCACTTCCAAGTTATGATCCAGTACTTCCAGACGGCAATGAGCAGCATTAACTTGAATCGCTTCATACAGCTCCGATTCGTTTGCAATGGCAATACCATTTACTTTACGAATAACTTCTCCGCGCAATAGGCCCATTTTGTCAGCTGGAGACCCCGGCAACACATCAACAATCATGACTCCTTGAGATTGCGGTGTCACGGCAAAATTGCCACCGCGCTCTCTTAACACAAAGTGAATGGAGATCGCGATACGTCCAATCACTCCTACAACTAATGCGACTACGGCTAGAGGCTGCCACAATAATGCGACCAAACCAATCACCACAATGCTAATTCCTAAAGTAGAAACCGCTTTGCCGACCAGTGGGTATAGGTAAACTGGCAATGTCCGTTGTGAGCGACCAAAAAATCCAAAAACAAACGGGAATAGAATGAATGAAAAACTTGTTTCACCAATTGGCAATTGCGGCCAATATGGTGCATACGTATCAATTACCGTACCCGGCACGACTAATAGAATTGGCAATAGCCACAACCTTTTTGAAACATAAGCTGCCGCTTTAAGTCCGCGACCAGATTTATGCAACCTCGGCGATGCTGCTTCAGCAGCAGCTTTATCAATCATTTTCCCTTCAGCAAATACCAATGCCCCCGTAATGAGTGCGACAGGAATTAACCACTGGTAGTCAAAAGCAATTCCTTCGAATGTAAATAAGCCAAAATTCAACGTCCAGCTATTAGCCTGAAACAACCAGCTGAGTGCTACAGCAGCTGTAGCTAGATAAACAAATGAGCCTGCTTGATAAAAGCTTGTTGCCATTAACAAAATAGAAATGATCGCTAAAGCAATTAGCCAATCCAGTGGCACGACGAGCCCAATTCCTGCAAATAGGACTGAAAAAATGACTGCATATAACCAACCGTCTTTCAATAATCGTTTAAATTCAGTTAATCCGTAGACAATTCGAATTCGAAAAATCCTTCTTTCTTTCTTTACACGATAATATCCCAACAACACTGCAGCGAGCAATGCTATGTATAAAACCGGATTTATAAAAAATCCACCAATCGCTAACATTAAATCCATTATCACTATACTTACACCATCCCTATCACCGACAATAAACGCTATCTCTCATTGTACCAAAAATTGCCGGCTTTCTACACTTCTTTTTCAGTTAACCAAATGCGGCATCTAATTGTTCCAAAATATCTTTAATGCCTTCAATTCCAGCAGACAATCGAATTACTTGGCGTGTCACGCCGACTTTCTCTTTTTCTTCAGCTGAAAGTGCTCTATGCGACGTTCCATAAGGATACGATACAGTCGTTTCCACGCCAGCTAACGTAGGTACTATTTTGATCCAGCCAAGTAATGAAAAAAACTTCGACACATCCATTGTTTCCGGCAATTCAAAAGAAACGATTGCTCCAACTCCTGGATACCAGACGCGTGCTTTATCTGTTAAAAAATTAGCAATTGCCCCAGCGTTTGCTGTTTGTGTTTTCATTCGGAGCGCCAAGGTTTTAATCCCGCGAATCGTCAGCCATGCTTCAAATGGACTTAAATTCAATCCTAAATTGACCACACGTTTTTCAGCAATGCCAATCAAGTCTGCATCTCCAACTAAAACGCCAGATGTAACGTCGCTATGACCCCCTAGATACTTTGTCGCACTATGTGCTACTAGATCTGCCCCAAGTAAATACGGAGTCATTGTGTAAGGTGTAGCAAACGTATTATCAATCATAACACGTACTCCGTAATGATCTTTTAATTGGCATAAATTCTCCATGTTTTCTAAGCGCAAAAATGGATTAGTAATCGATTCACTAAATAGCAATTTGACTTCAGGGAAATCAATTAAAATCCCTTCGATTTCACTACGATCCGAAAAGTCCGCAAAATGAACTTGGATTCCCATCAGTACTAACTCTTCCTTTAACAAATGAAACGTTCCGCCGTAAACATCCTGAGCAGCTAAAACATGATCGCCCGATTTTACTACAGATAGGATTCCAGCTAGAATCGCTGAAGTTCCAGAAGATGCCGAAACTCCTTTAGGTGCTTGTTCTAAATCAGCTACAGTCTGACCAAGTGCATCAGTGTTGGGATTGGCTGTTCTTGAATACAAATACGTACCATTGCCCTCGTAATAACCTTCAAGCTCTTCCAAAGATGAAAAAGAAAACGCTGAAGTTTGATAAAGTGGCATAACTTTCGATTGAATCGTACGTTCCTTCATTGTAGCGGTATGCACTGATTTTGTTTCGATTGATGTCATTTTTCCATCTCCTATTCCATTGCTTCCACTAATTTCTCCATCATTGGTAAATCCATTGGACCTACAACTTTGTTCTGAATACGTCCTTTAGTATCAATCATATACGATGTCGGGATAGACACCGCTTGATAAGTGGCACCAACATCGCCTTTTTCGTCCATCGGAATGGCGAACTCTAGCCCAAATTCTTCGACAAACTCTTCGATTTCCTCCAAGCCTTTGTCTTCTGTCGTTAAATTGACAGACAAAATGACTACATTTTCCTCTTCAGCATGCTCTTCAAAATAACTTTGCATATGCGGCATTTCAGCTCTGCACGGAGGGCACCAAGTAGCCCAAAAATTCAATAACACTTTCTGTCCTTGATAATCCGATAACGTCACCTCTTGACCATCTAATGTAGTCAATTGAAAATCTGGAGCTTTTTCTCCTTTAGCCAAGCCCTCATCTGTTGGCAAAAAATCCACGTTACTGCCGATTGCCATGTTATCAAGCGCTTCGGACTCCGCCATGTTGTTCTTAACAGCCCCGATTATAACGAGTACTACCATAGTGGCCAGTACCAATAAGCCGATTATTTTTTTAGGCATCTGTTATTCACTCCATTCAACTTTCATCATACGATAAATGAGACCGATTATTCCACTAAGTTTCTTTAAAAATGTGACAGAATAACTGGAATCTAAAAAACAGCCGACATCCATATGCCGGCTGTTCCACATGCTAAGCTACTCTTACACGCGCAAAAATTTTCTGATTGACATAAAGCTTCCCCATACCCCAATAAATACGCCCATCAATAAAATCAAGGCACTTACTTGGTAGATGAAGGGAGAGAAGTCCAATAGCTGGAATAATTCTCCACTCAAACGAGGTTGTGCAAATTCGGTAATTTTTTTATAAAGTAACGCTACGAGACCAATCGGAATAAGAGAACCTAATATCCCAAGCCACATGCCTTCCAAAATAAAAGGAATGCGAACGAACCAGTTTGTAGCACCCACTAATTTCATGATTTCAATTTCACGACGTCTCGCGACAATCGTAATACGAATTGTATTAGAAATTAGGAACATTGCGGTAAATAACAAAGCCAAAATTAAAATCAAGCCCACGTTTCTTCCGGCATTTAGGAAATCAAAAAGTTTCTCTATTTTGCCTTCTCCGTATTTCACATCTTCAATGTTCTCAAGCTTTGCAATACTTTTCGCAACGGTTTCGGTTTGTTGCGGATCGGTCGCTTTTACATAAAACACATCAAAAAGTGGATTACTTTGTTCAAATAAACTCAACTCATCTCCAAAATCAAGAACCAAGTCTGTTAACTCTTCTTCTTTCGTTGAAAAATTGGTCGAGTCTACTCCTGGAATTTCACTAATTTGAGACTCTAATTTTTCGATTGTTTTGTCTTCAGCTTCTAAAGAGACGAAAACTTTGATTTCGACATCTTTTTCAAGATCATCAGCCACTTTGTTTAAGTTCATCATGATGAGAACAAATACGCCTACCAATAATAGTGTGACTGTAACGGCACTTACTGAAGCAAACGTCATCCAGCTATTTCGACCAATGCTTTTAAAACTTTCTTTGAAATGACGCACCATTGTTCTAGCCTTCATAGCCGTAGTCACCTCCAGCTACATCACGGACAATTAATCCGCCTTCAATTGCAATAACGCGATGTCTTAATGTATTCACGATATGTTGATTATGCGTTGCCATAATAACGGTTGTGCCCGCTTTGTTGATTCGTTCAAACAAATCCATGATATCCCAGGCTGTTTCAGGATCCAAGTTTCCTGTTGGTTCGTCAGCTATCATCACTTTCGGCATGTTCACAATTGAACGCGCAATTGATACACGCTGCTGTTCGCCACCGGATAATTCAGTCGGGAACATTTTGGCTTTATGTTTTAACCCAACTAAATCCAATACTTCCATGACACGTCTTTTAATATCTGCCGGTTTTTCTTCAATTACTTCCAATGCAAATGCTACATTTTCATAGACATTTAATTTTGTGAGCAATTTGAAGTCTTGAAACACAACGCCAATTTGACGACGCAACATGGGAACTTTCCGATTCTTCAATGTAGCGATATCAATGTCATCCACAAACATCTGACCAGAAGATGGTCGTTCCTCACGATACATCATTTTGATGAACGTCGATTTCCCTGCACCACTTGGTCCTACTATATATACAAATTCACCTTGTTCAATTTCAACATTGAGACCGTTCAAGGCAACAATTCCGTTCGGGTATTTCTTGTAAACATTCTTCATTTGAATCATTTTTATTACCACCTACTAGTAATTGGCTTGCGCCAAAATTTTTTCCTTAGAATTTCACAGCAAACCCATTATAACACCTTAAACCTACTTTTTTATTACATTTTTGTATCATTTAAAATTCAATCTGAATAAACAGAACGATATGGAAATTGAATGAAAAAAGATATTTTAGATTAAAAATATTACATATTCATCCACTAAAAGAAGAGAAAAGTGTTAAAAACAACTAAAATCGAACAAAAAAAATAAACCTGCTAGTCAGCAGGTTTATTTCATTTCAGCTAAATACTTCGCAACTGCATCAGCTTCTTCGCCTTCAATAAGCCCAGCTGGCATTGCACCTTGTCCATTTTCGATGACAGAACGAATCTCTTCTTCTGATAAACGAGATCCAACATCATTTAAAGCTGGAAAATTACCCGCGCCTTCCAAGTTCTCACCATGACAAGAAATACAGTTTTGTTGAACCACTTGTTCCGCATCGACGGCTGCAGTTTCTTCTCCGCCGCTGTCAGCTGGTGCATCAGGTTCTGATGTATCTTCTCCACCACAAGCTCCAAGAACAAGCGCTGCGCCAAATAGCATGACCATTAATTGCTTTTTCATTTAGTGACCTCCTCATATAGTTTATCTAGTTCTTCTTACAGTATACCAAAGTTATGGTCGTTTAAAACCTTCTCCTAAAACTTCGGAAGCATCGGACACGATAACAAAGGCGGATGGATCGATATATTTAACTAATTGTTTTAGTCTAGTAAATTCTGTTTGAGGAATAACCACCATTAATAAGGGTTTTTCAGTTCCCGAATATCCTCCTGTAGCAGCGAGTTCCGTTACACCTCGATCAACTTCATCGTAGATCGCGTCCCGAATTTCTTTCTGTTTCGTCGTAATGATATAAACCAATTTTGATTGACCGAAGCCAACTTGAACAAGATCAATTGTTTTCGTTGTTACATACAAACCAATCAATGCGTAAAGCCCTTTTTCAATGTCAAATACTAATGCCGCGGCCAGCACGATAAAGCCGTCAATCATTGCAACACTTGTCCCTAAACTGACCCCTGTGAACTTTGTAATAATCTGTGCAGCTAAATCAGTTCCTCCTGTAGAAGCTTTGCCTCTGAAGACAATGCCGAGCCCAAGACCCACCATTATCCCGCCAAACAAAGCACCGAGCAAGGGGTCGAGTGTCCACGGTTCCCACGACTCTGTCAAGAAGACAACGAGTGGTAAAAATACAGTGCCTACAGCCGTTTTAATCCCGAAATTTTTTCCTAACAAAATCAATCCTGCAATAAACAATGGGATGTTAAAAGCCCATTGAACAAATGCTGGTCTCCAGTCAAGTACACTTTTCAATATTGTACTAATGCCGCTCACGCCTCCAGAGGCTACTTCATTTGGCAACAACAATACATTAAAGGCAATGGCCACAATCGCTGACCCTATAATTACGCTCGTATAGTCTATGAAAAACGTCAGCATTGGATGTGGATCTTTGCGGATACGACGATTTTTTTTAGTCATTTAGTTTTTTCCTCTTTTCTACTCTTCGATTAAACCCTGTCAGAGTATACCAAAAGCTTCTCGCTTTGTGAACTTCATTTGAGTAAAGCAGGATCACCAAAAAAGGCCTGAAAGCTGGCAGGCTTTCAGGCCTTTTTGCAAAGCTAAAAAAGAATAGCTTTCAGTTGCTTTGCTATTCTTATTCCATTTTAGAACGCAATAAGGAATTGATAAATCCATCAATATCGCCGTCCATAACTGCTCCTAAATTGCCTGTTTCGTAGTTGGTACGATGATCTTTAACCATCGAATATGGATGGAATACGTAAGAACGGATTTGACTTCCCCAACCGATTTCTTTTTGTTCCCCGCGAATCTCAAGAAGACGAGCTTCTTCTTCTTCAATCTTCAAAGCATATAATTTTGCTTTTAACATTTGCATTGCTTTTTCACGGTTTTTAATTTGCGAACGTTCCTGCTGGCACGTCACGACAGCTCCCGTAGGAAGGTGTGTGATTCGAACAGCGGAGTCTGTTGTATTAATGTGCTGTCCACCAGCTCCACTTGCCCGGTACGTATCAATCTTCAGATCCTCAGTGCGGATATCAATTTCGATTTCACCAGTGAATTCTGGCATGACTTCACAAGACACAAACGAGGTATGACGACGACCAGACGAATCAAAAGGCGAAATACGAACTAGACGGTGAACACCTTTTTCAGCTTTTAAGTACCCATACGCATTGTGTCCTCGAATACCAAGAGTAACGGATTTGACCCCCGCTTCGTCGCCTGCCAGGTAATCCAATGTTTCAACTTTGAAGCCACGTTTTTCTGCCCATCGCGTATACATGCGTAGTAGCATCGAACACCAGTCCTGAGACTCCGTGCCCCCTGCGCCCGGATGCAATTCCAAAATGGCATTATTTTTATCGTATGGCTCGCTAAGCAACATCGTCAATTCATAGTCAGCTAACTTAGAAATGAATTCTTTCATTTCTTTGTCGACATCTTCGTGCAAGTCTTCATCGTCTTCTTCTCTTAATAACTCTAAAGACATTTCCATATTTTCTTGCGTTTCCATGAAACCGTAATACGTATGAACAATTTCCTTTAATCCATTCAATTCTGAAATAACGGTTTGTGCTGATTCTTGGTTGTTCCAAAAATCAGGATCAAGCATCATTTCATCTAATTCCTGTATGCGGGATTCTTTGTTCTCTAAGTCAAAGTGACCCCCTAAAGTCGGCCAATTTACTGGCTGATTTGTCGAGCTCGTTGCGGATGTCTGCTAATTCCATCATCTGTTCCTCCTCAAAATAACACCGAAGAGCAAATGCTCTTCGGTCCTTTCACACATTTCTTATAAAGCTGTACCGTGGCAATTTTTGTACTTTTTGCCGCTGCCACATGGACAAAGGTCATTGCGGCCAACTTCCATTTGTTTACGGACAGGCGCCTTTTTCTTTGTCGGAGCTGGTCCATCTTCTTTCGGGTTAACGGCTTGACCTTTTGCAACTTCCTCACGCTGGAGGTTATTGCGAATTTCAGCTTTCATCGAATACTTCGCAACGTCTTCTTCAATGGCTTCAACCATTGCCTCAAACATTGCAAATCCTTCGCTTTGGTATTCACGAAGTGGATCATTTTGTCCATACGCACGCAAGTGAATTCCTTGACGCAATTGATCCATTGCATCAATGTGGTCAATCCATTTTGTATCGATTGAACGAAGCAAAACGACTTTCTCAAATTCACGCATCCGCTCAGGCGTCATTTCCACTTCTTTTTCATCGTAACGAACAGCTACCGCTTCTTTAATGAATGCAATGAGCTCTTCTTGAGACTTGCCTTGAAGATCAGCTTCTGTCACCGTGTTTTCCGGAAGAAGGTTTGCTGCAATCAGTTCAGTCAATGATTTCAAGTGCCAGTCTTCTTGTTTCTCTTCTGCTGTATGCGTGTAGACCATACGCTCAATTGAACTATTGATCATGTTTTCAACTAGGGCGCGCATATTTTCAGTTTCTAGCACTTCCATACGCTCTTTGTAGATAATTTCTCGTTGTTGACGAAGAACATCATCGTATTGAAGCAAACGTTTTCGAGCGTCAAAGTTATTACCTTCCACTCGTTTTTGCGCGGATTCAACAGAACGTGTTACCATTTTCGATTGCAATGGTTGGGAATCGTCCATTCCTAATTTGCCCATCATCGCACGCATTGCGTCTGAACCGAAACGGCGCATCAAATCATCTTCAAGAGACAGATAAAATTGAGTAACACCCGGGTCACCTTGACGTCCTGAACGTCCACGCAACTGATTATCAATGCGTCGTGATTCGTGGCGTTCTGTACCGATAACTGCAAGTCCACCTGCTTCAATAACACCTTCTCCGAGCTTAATATCTGTTCCTCGACCTGCCATGTTAGTGGCAATTGTTACAGAACCTTTTTGACCAGCATTTAAAATTATTTCTGCTTCATGTGCATGATTTTTTGCATTCAACACAGAGTGCTTGATGCCTTTTTTCGTCAAATATTCCGAGATGATTTCTGAGGTTTCAATGGCCACTGTTCCGACTAGAACTGGCTGACCTTTGGCATTACGTTCAGCAATATCATCCCCTACTGCTTTGTATTTACCGGCAGTCGTAGAATAAATCAAATCTACGTGATCTTCACGAATAATTGGCTTATTGGTCGGAATGACAATAACGTACATATTGTAGATATTGCGGAATTCCTCTTCCTCAGTCTTCGCTGTACCTGTCATCCCAGACAATTTATCATACATACGGAAATAGTTCTGGAAGGTAATTGTGGCCATCGTCATCGATTCATTTTGAATCTCTAAACCTTCTTTGGCTTCTATCGCTTGGTGTAAGCCGTCAGAATAACGACGACCTTTCATTAAACGACCCGTAAATTGATCAACAATAACAACTTCTTCTTCTTGAACAATATAATCTACGTCTTTGTGCATGGTTACATACGCCTTTAAAGATTGGTTAATCGTGTGATTTAAACGAACATGGCTAATGTCAAAAAGATTATCGATGCCGAATGCTTTTTCAACTTTTTCGATACCTTCTTCTGTTAACACAACGCCTTTTGTTGTTTCATCGTAGGTATAGTCTGTGTCTTTCGTTAACAAACGAGCAAAAGCGTTTGACTGCAAATACAATTGAGCCGCTTTGGCTGCCTGTCCTGAAATAATCAGCGGTGTACGTGCTTCATCGATTAAAATAGAATCGACTTCATCGATGACTGCATAATTTAGTGGACGTTGCACCATATCTTCTTTGTAAAGAACCATATTATCGCGCAAATAATCAAAACCCAATTCATTGTTTGTACTATATGTTACATCGGCCTGATACGCTGCTCGTTTTTCGTCTTTCGTCAAACTATTTAAGTTTAATCCAACAGACAATCCAAGCCATTCATATAATTCGCCCATCTCCAAAGCATCACGGCTAGCCAAATATTCGTTGACCGTTACGACGTGGACGCCTTTTTTACTAATAGCATTCAAGTAAACAGATAAGGTTGAAGTTAAGGTTTTACCTTCACCGGTTTTCATTTCTGATATATTACCTTCATGTAACGAAACCGCACCCATAATCTGTACACGGAATGGATACAATCCGAGGACACGCTTGGATGCTTCACGAATTGTCGAAAATGCTTCTGGCAATAGGTCATTTAATGACTCACCTTTAGCGTGACGCGCTATGAATTCTTCTGTTTTTGCTTTTAATGCTTCGTCAGTCAAAGCTGCAAAGTCTGAAGCTAGTGCTTCTACGCGATCTGCTACTTTTTCTAATCGTTTTAAATCCCGTTTATTCGGATCAAATACCTTATTTAATACTCCCAACATATCTATACCGCTCCTTGCGTAAGTGTCCGCCGATACTCAACATACCGGATGACTGCTTTAGCTTTTATCGTGCCCTAGTAAGCAATAATACACTTATCAAAATTATCATCAGTCTATTCAAAAAAAATCTCACTATTTATTTTAACACTGCGCAGAAAAGCGTGCAAATAATGGCGTTGTGTTCAAAGAACCAATTTGTGGAAATGCGGCAGATTACCAAGGAGTTGCTCCAAATAAACGTAAAACAAAAGCCTCTCGGTTTGAGAGGCTTTTGTGAGGTTATCAAATGGATAAAGCACCGTTTTTTATTGTGCAGAAGTTTCGATCAAGCCGTAACTTCCATCTTTTCGCTTGTAAACAATATTCGTGTCATTAGATTCTGCGTCCGTGAAGACGAAGAAGTTATGTCCTAGCATATTCATCTGTAAAACCGCTTCTTCTTCATCCATCGGTTTCAACTCAAATTGCTTCGTGCGAACGATTGTGAAATCCTCGTCCTCTTCTTCCGTTTCGTTTTGGTGGCGTGTATCATTTTCAGCAACTGCAAATGACACACCCATACCATCTCGGTCACGGAACTTGCGGTTTACTTTAGTTTTGTATTTACGGATTTGACGCTCTAATTTGCTAACAATCAAATCTATTGCTGCATACATATCGTCATGCCGCTCTTCAGCACGTAATGTTAAATTTTTCATAGGTATTGTAACTTCCACTTTTGTTTGGTTATGATTATACGATTTCAAGTTGACCATTGCGGTAGCATTTGCACCGTCTGTGAAATAACGTTCAATTTTTTCTACTTTCTTTTCAATGTGATCGCGTATTGCGGGAGTTACCTCGATATTTTCGCCTCTAATGTTGAATTGCAACATATTAACTCCTCCTTCTATTGTGCTATCTATACAATTCTACACATTCCCTTGTCTTCCCTTCTTAAAACCAAAAAAGTTTTAAAAATTTTATTTCAGGTAAACTACAATACAAGGAGATGAAGCTCATGTTTAAGGAGAAGACTGTCATAGTCACAGGCGCAGCTGAAGGAATAGGCAATCATATTGCAGCGCATTTTGCCGCTGAAGGCGCACGCGTCATTGGATTGGATATCAATCCAGTCGAATTAAAGGACGTCGAATACCGAAAATGCGACGTCGGAAATTTTGGTGAAGTTATATCTGTATTTAAAGAACTCCATGCAGACTACGGCGCCATCCACGCACTAATTAACAATGCTGGGCTGTCGACCTTTAAATCGATTTGGGAAGTAGACGAACAGGAGTGGGATCGAGTGATCGATACCAACTTAAAGAGTGTTTTCATTTGCAGTCGAGAAGCAGCTCGTTACATGACAGAAGACATTCGTTCAATTATCAATATGACTTCAACACGCGCTTTTATGTCCGAACCTCATACCGAAACTTATTCGGCATCTAAAGGTGGCATTTTCGCGTTGACCCATTCGCTGGCCGCTACGTTCAGTGAAAAAGGAATTCGCGTCAACTCGATAGCTCCAGGCTGGATTCACACTGGAGACCATACCGACCTAAGAGATAGTGATCATCAGCAACATTGGAGCGGAAGAGTTGGAGAACCTGCAGACATTGCTCGTGCCTGTCTGTTTCTAAGTAACCCACAAAATTCATTCATTACGGGTGAATGCCTAAATATCGACGGCGGCATGACAAGAAAAATGATCTACGAGCACTAAAGAAAAGCGGAAGCGCCTGGTCAGAGCTAGGCTGGAGTCTGGACATCATGAAAAGCGGAAGCAGCCATCTAGATTCGACGGGCATCAATTATATTGAAAATTTTTCTGAATTAAAAAACCGGCAGCTGCCGGTTTTTTAATTCATCTCTATTTCTTTCAACTCTCTAATTTCGTTTAAAATAAGCATTTCCTTTACTGTATTGCGCTCAAAATCCGCACCATATAACCAGCCTTCTTCATATTTTTGTTTCCAGACAATCGTTGCATCCACTGTTATTGTTTCGTGATTTAAGATAAATTTCATACGCGCCGTTTTTTGTCTCGCCGCCAATTCTTCCTCAGTAAATAGTTTTGCTCCCTTAGGAGAAATATCAAGCAGTAGACAATAAACCTTCTGAGATAAGGCGTCCTTGTTGTTTGAGTCCAGCAATTGTAAATAGATTTCTGGCGGTGCCCCAAATGTGTAGCGAAAGCTTTCTAAGCGTTTATAAAACATCGTGGTCACTCCCAAGTTTTTTGTTTTGAACGATGGTTATGCTCGAATTAGCGTCATCATCTTAATTTCCTTAGCACCTTTATCTTTTAAAACTTTAGCTGCTAAACGCATCGTACTTCCTGTTGTATACAAATCGTCAAATAGCAATATTTTTTCAGGGACAGGTTTTCCATTCCACCAAAAGACATCTTGTAAAGCCATTCTCTCAAGCTTTGGTTTATCCCCTATACCTACTTCACTTTTCCCTAGAAGATGTGTATATGGAATAGACGCCGCATCCAGCAATCGATCAACTTGAGAAAAAGTTCGGACTCTCAGTTTTGCTTCATTCATCGGTATCGGAACGATGACCGACGAATGACCACGCAGTTGTTCTTTCAAGAGAGCCGCAAAAACTTCGGATAATGCCACGTCTTGCAAAAATTTATATTGGTGCAAATATTCTTTCATAGCTGAATTATAATGGTATAAGCTTTTTCCTGAGTCGATGATCCCCTTATATTCGGTCGTTTCCCATTCACAGCAATCCAAACATTTTCCTTCCACGCGGGCGCTGCATAGCGGACAACCTGCTACTGTTCGCTCAAAACTGTTTCGGCAGCGCTTGCAAATAACCTCTTCTAGTTCATTGAAAAAGATACTTCGCCAAGTTACTTGGAGTGGCATATGGCTGTCACATAAATAACAATTCATTATCGTCCTCCATTGTAAGAAATAATGGTTTTTTTAGCTTGATCCATTTGTCGCACAATGCCGTTATGGAAAAATACGATTTCTCCATTTGGATAATCACTAGCTCTTCCAACTCTTCCTGCAATTTGGATCAATGCAGCGGCATCGAAAACTGATTGATCTGCACCTACCACTGCAACTTGGACATTTGGAATTGTTATTCCGCGTTCTAGAATCGTTGAAGTCAAGACACCAGGGATTTGTCTTTGACGCAGTTTCAAAACTTTTTCTTTTCTATCTACATCTTTTGAATGAACAGCCTCGATTGTTGGATGTATTTTTTGAAACAAAACAACCGCTTGTTCAATCAAGTCAATTGTTGGGAAAAACAAGAGAAAAGGTTGTTTCTTTTCTATCTTTTCATCTACCCATGCATTTAACTTTTTAGGGATTTTTCCTTTCGCAAAATCTTTCTCGTATCCCCACAAAGACCGGAATTCCGGAACCGGTAGCGGATAACCATGAAAACGCCGAAATAGTTGCGATTTATTATTAACGTGCTTAACTAACTGATCCGAAGGAGTTGCTGATACATAGACAATGGGTGCTTCTTTTTTCTTCGCTTTTAAAACAGCTCGTTTCAACGCAGGATCATAAGAATAGGGAAACGCATCCGCTTCATCGACAATCAAGACGTCAAAAGCATTTTCGAATCGATACAGCTGATGCGTTGTTGCAATGACAAGCTGCGCAAATCCCGGTTCAACTGGAGAACCTCCATATAAACTATGAATAGTGGTTGTCGAGAATGCAGCGCGCAAGCGTGGGGTTAGCTCTAATACTACGTCTGTTCTTGGAGCCGCAATACAAACTCGCAGTCCCTTCTTTAAAGCATCGAAGATTGGTGCAAAAAGCAGTTCGGTTTTCCCAGCTCCACAGACAGCATAAATAAGATGATCATTTTTTTGTAAGAGACTTTGTTGTACTTCTTGTGAGGCTATTTCTTGTAGAGGAGTAAGTTTGCCCGTCCAATTTAATGAATGGTGCTGAGGAAGTTTTTGGGAAGGGAGTGCCCACGTAATCAACTCGGTACAAGAACTGATACGCCCCATCTTTAGACAGTTTCGGCAGTAATAGCAGATTTTCTGACACGCCTCACAACAATATGGAATAATTTTGTGTATAGATTTTTCAAGGCATCTGATGCATTGTTTTTCTGCAGTAATACCCAAACGGACATTGACAAAACCACTTACTATCGCTTTATCCACTTGCTCTTTAGAGAAAGGACCAAAATCCCTAAGCCATATTCTACCAGTCAAAAATTCTTCTAATTGATCCATTTTCAACCACCTTTCGATAGAGAAAAAGTCTCAGTAGGATTATTTTTCTACCCAACCAAGACCCATTGCTCCTTCTCCTAAATGCGTGCCAATAACCGGTCCAAAACAGGAAATTTCAAAGTCCACTTGTGGACATTCAGTTTCTAGGTATTCTTGCCACCGTTGTGCATCTTCTAAACGATTTGCGTGAATAACAGTTGCTTGTAGTTTTTGCCCATCTTTACTTGCTTCTTTTAACAAGTCGACCATTCGATTCATCGCCTTTTTACGTGTCCGAATTTTTTCGAAAGGAACAATCACTTTGTTCTGGAAATGCAAAATAGGCTTGATTTGTAACATACCACCAACTAAAGCTTGTGCACTGGACAATCTTCCACCACGCTGAAGGTGCTTCAGGTCTTCTGCCATGAAGTAAGCTCTCAACGTTTTCTTCATTTCATGTAATTCCACCAATATCGTTTGAGCATCTGCGCCGTCTCTAGCCATCTCTGCCGCTTTCACAGCATAAAATCCTTGAAGAGCACATGTAAGTTCCGAATCAAAAGAATAAACTTTTACGCCATCAACCATTTCTGCCGCTTGTTGCGAACCTGCGTAAGTTCCACTAATGCCACTTGATAAGTGAATGGAAATAATTTCTTCATGATGGGATGATAGTTTGCTATATAGTTCAACAAATTCCCCTAAAGGTGGCTGCGACGTTTTTGGAAATTCGTCTCTGGCTTTCCGATAAAATTCTTCCTCCGTCATTTCTGCTTCTTTAAATGATTCGTTTCCAAATGTTACTTCTAGCGAAACCATGTGAATGTTGAGCTTTTCAAGTTTTTCTTTAGGTAAATAAGACGTACTATCTGTAACAACTGCCGTTTTCATTAATGAATCAGCCCCCCTCTGTTAGTTTATCAAAAAAGACATTAATAGATTAGACAAAATAAAAAAATTCCCGCAAAAAGCGGAAACTTTTTATTGATTGCCGACAAGGTGAACGCCGTTTACTTTCCACTCGCCGTCTTCTTTTTTAAATATGACAACTTGACGTGCCGATTGTTCAACCGCATCGTCCGAGTTAGCATCCTTCATGTGAACATTAAGTGATGCAAAAACTTCGGCTCGATTCTCTTCATATTTTACGATTGTTTCATCACTTGTTTCATATTGACTATCGTAAGCTTTAAAAGCTTGAACCAATGCAGCTTTGTCTTCCTCGCGATTAAATCCGTCCGGTTTCTCTGCAATAGTTTCCATATAACGATCGATATCTTCCGCATTAAAAGCCGCGATATACTCATCATAAGCTGCTAAAAGTTCGCGTGCCGGTTCTTCTGGCACTTCAGCCGCTAGGATATTTCCTTCATCATCCACCGTAAAGCCCACTTGTTCTTCTTTTTCCTCATCAATACCATGCTCGACTGCATTGTTCTCACTTGCTGCATTACCATCTTCAACTGTATTTTCATTGACAGAGGGTTCTTCAGAATCTGAACAGGCAGCGAGTGTCAAAATGAGACCAACTGCAATAATCATTTTTTTCATCATGCATTCCTCCTGCGCTTCATTTTGCCATAGGCAGATGGCGAATACAATGAAGAAACTGTGTCATCTGTCAAAACAGAATTTTTTTTAGTTTTACGATACACTAGTATGTACAAATAAAGGAGGAAACCATTTGGAAAAAAGAGATGCCAGACAAATTCTAGAACAAAAAATGAAAGAAACGCGCCCTCAATGGAGCCGTAAACAACCTGCTCGTCCTAAAAGATATAAATCAAGTATGCAAAAAGTCGAAAATTATATCGTCTTAGATTTTGAAACGACAGGCTTGCGTGCAGGAAGTGATAAAATCATTCAAATCGGTGCGGTCAGATACCTCAACCATGAGCGCAAAGACACGATGTACCTGATGATCAATCCCCAATGCTCCATCTCAAGCACAATTACTCGAATTACGGGCATTACAAACAAAGATGTACAAGATGCACCCGTAATTGAAGAAGTCGCTCATGAACTCATAGCATTTATCGACGGGCTGCCCATTATAGCTCATAATGCTCCTTTTGATATGGGCTTTCTTTACGCCTTGGAAGAAATCACGCCGATTCCAGAATATACGGTAATCGATACAGTCAAATTAGCCAGAAGAGCCATTACTCAGACACCTAACCATAAACTAACGACATTAACAGCTTTTTTAAAACTCGAACACGATGCCCACGATGCCCTAGGCGACTGCTTAGCGACCGCAGCCATCTACCAGTACTGCTATGACCGAATCTGAAGAAAAACACCAGTAGACAACAAAAAGTCCTTTAATTCATCCACAAAGTAAAAGACGGTGCATCTGCATTTAAGCAGATGCACCGTCTTTTCTATTATCTTACTTCAACCCAACCATTTTTAATGGCGGTCACAACTGCTTGTGTCCGGTCATTTACCTGCATTTTTTGTAAAATACTTGATACGTGATTTTTAACTGTTTTTTCAGAGATAAACAAAGTTTCTCCGATGACACGATTGCTTTGACCATCAGTCAACAATTGAAGAACTTCACTTTCGCGTTTTGTCAAAAGATGATATGGACGGCGAATTTCCGTTTGATGGAAAGAGCCTTTGTTTTCACGTTCGCTTAAGCGACGGAATTCCATTACTAAATTGCGTGTAACTTTAGGGTGTAAATAAGACCCGCCTTTTGCTACCACTTTGATCGCTTGAATAATTGCATCTGCATCCATTTCTTTAAGCATGTATCCCAAAGCACCGGTTTTTAATGCGTGCGTCACATAGGATTCATCATCGTGGATAGACAGCATAATAACTTTTGCATCAGGAAATTGCTCAATCAATTCACCTGTAGCTTCTACACCATTTTTTTGCGGCATATTGATATCCATCAATACAACGTCCGGTCTATTTTCTTCATACAATTTGACAACTTCGGTGCCGTCCCCGCCTTCAGCAACAACTTCGAACGAACTTTCAAAATCCAGAATTCTTTTTACACCTTCACGGAATAATTGATGATCATCAATAATAATAATTTTTGTCATTACGTCGTCCTCCTCGAATACCCTATCTTACTTACCCTTTTTAAAAGGGATATGAAACATTAAGACCGTACCGTTCCCAGGTGAGGAATTGATAAAGAAGTCTCCTTCGACTAATTCTATCCTTTCTCTCATGCCTGCTAACCCAAATGACTGGTTCTTTACAATTCCTTGATCAAAACCAGTGCCGTTATCTGTTACCATAATTTTTACTTGATCACTTAACCATTCCATCTCTACGGTGATTACATTCGATTTCCCATGACGGATTGCGTTTGAAATCCCTTCTTGAACAAGACGGAAAATAGCAGTTTCGTAGTTGTTAGGCAATCGTTCTTCTTTGCCCTTAGACAAAAACTTCAATTTAATGCCCTTATTATACTCTTCAATAGTATCAATGTACTTTTTTAAAGTCGGTACTAGACCGAGATCATCAAGCGTCATCGGACGCAAATCATAAATGATCCTTCTTACTTCAGTAAGTGCCTGTCTGACCATTTCCTTTAATGAAGTAATTTCCTGAAAAGCCGGTTCAGGACCTTTTTCACGATAGGTTCTTTCAATTAAGTCTGAGCGAAGCAGCACATTCGCCATCATTTGAGCAGGCCCGTCATGAATTTCTCTTGATAAACGCTTTCGTTCTTCCTCTTGTGCTTCAATGATTCGAAAGCTATAATCTTGACTTGACTTACTCTTATCGATGGCTTCATCGACATCTTTAAAGTCTGACACTAAATAACTGCTAGCAATATTTATTTGATTGACTAGGCTTTCAGTTCGCTCAATTGTTTGAAGCAAAGTTTGAAGCCGTCGCTGTAACTTATCTCGCTTTTGCCGACACTTTTTCTCTTCGCTGCGATTAGAGGATAATTGCACTTGAAGCTCGTTTGCTTGTTCATACACTTGACGAACCTGACTTTCAGTGAAAGAATCAAAAAACTGAGATACTTCCGCTAAACGCCTCCGGGCAGTACGTGTTTTTTCTTCTAAAAGATCTCCGGTTTCAATGACCGTTGTAATATCCATCCGGACCTCTTCCAGCTCGTCTTTCATCACTTCATAACTTTGGCGACTTTCTTCACTAATGGCGAAAATATCCTGCTTCGCCTGTTCCATTCCATCTAACATTGTATTAAAAATAGAATCAGGTGCTTTTCCACCGATTTTCTTTGCCATTTTAAAACCGCCTTAGCTATACTGACTGTATCTAGGTATTGTTCTTGCTTCTTTATACCTTGTCGGTTGTAATAAGTATATCACTATATACGTAAGACTATGTTAAATATACGTTACAAATTATCTGATTTCATTTTACAACAGGAGGAATCAAATTGCGAGAAAATTACACAACTGTAGGCGATACTGCCAACGCAGAAATACTTATCCAAAAATCTAGGTTTATCGGGCATGCTGCACGCGCAGAAAATGAACAGCAAGCCATTAAATTTATCGAATCGATTAAATCGCTTCATCGAACTGCCACTCATAACTGTTCTGCCTATCTTATTGGGGAACATGACTCTATCCAAAAAGCAAACGATGACGGTGAACCAAGCGGTACTGCTGGATTTCCGATGCTCGAAGTGTTAAAAAAACAAGGTTTACAAGACACTGTAGTTGTTGTCACCCGTTATTATGGTGGCATTAAGCTAGGTAGTGGCGGATTGATACGCGCTTACGGAAAATCCACATCGGCTGCACTCTCAGCTGCTGGTATCGTAGAAAGAAAGCTTCATTACTTAATGAAAACTTCCATTGATTATACATGGCTTGGCAAACTAGAAAACGAAATTCGCCAATCTCCATTTCCGCTAAATCATATAGAATATATGGAATCTGTTGATCTTTATATTCATGTCCCCATTGAAAAAGAAAAAGAGTTTATGGACTGGATAAATGAACTGACAAATGGACAAGCTCATATTAGTATTACAGACAGCCAATTTCTTGAATTCCCAGCACCTTAAATTCTTTTCATTTACGCATCTCAAAAATCACTGTATACTGTCAAAAGCATAGAAAAATGAAACAGACTTTTAAAAAAATTAATATGTTTTCATTAAAAGATTGGATTGATCCGTATCAACTACTCGGTTAGCCCATAATTCATAGAGGAGCAATAGAGATGAACCGAAAAATTTATCGGAAAACGAAAGTAGACAAAAAAAGGACGATTATCAAAATAATCGTTACTTTAGCTGTCTCGCTACTTATCTGTGTCTCTGCTTACGGCATTTACTTAATTAAGGAAGCTGAATCTGCAGTGGATACCGCTTATGAACCTGTCGGAAATATAAATGAAGATGTTGAACCGCTTACAGATAACATTTCCATCTTATTTATCGGAGTCGACGACAGTGAACAACGCAATCAAAGTGATGGTAATATCCGCTCAGATGCACTCGTACTGGCTACGTTAAACAATGCAGACAAATCCATCAAGTTGGTTAGTATTCCTCGAGACACTTACACATTTATACCGGATGCAGGAAAAGAAGATAAAATCACACATGCCTATGCTTTAAACGGACCAAGTTCTACTATTGAAAGCGTAGAAGAATTATTAGACGTACCGGTCGATTATTATCTCCGTATGAATTTTGACGCTTTTATCGAAGTAGTTGATGCACTCGGCGGCATCAAAGTGGAAGTTCCCTATGATATTACGGAACAAGATGAAAATGATTCAAAGAATGCGATTGAACTAAAAGAGGGAATTCAATTTCTCGACGGCAGCGAAGCACTTGCTCTTGCTAGAACTCGTCATTACGACAATGATATTGAGCGTGGAAAACGCCAACAAATGATTTTAGAATCCATTATGGACCGCGCTTTATCAGCCGGATCTATTACTAAATATGGAGATGTCTTTGAGGCAGTTGGAGATAATATGAAAACAGATTTAAGTTTCCAAAACATGCGTGCATTGTTCGAATATGCCAAAGATGGCAAACCGGATGTCGAAACGATGACACTTGATGGCTATGATGACATGTCAACCGGCATTTATTATTGGCAGTTAGAACAAGAGTCCTTATTAGAAATTCAAGACGTATTGCAAAGCCATTTGGGATTGAAACCGGATACGTCTAATTTAACTGATATGGGCACTCATCGAGAAATTGCTGATTACCCAACTGAAGAAAACGAAACACCACAGTGAAAACTGCGGTGTTTTTTTATTGAATCGAACTAGTTAATAACTGAGAAAACCTTTTTCCACAAAAAAATTGAACCAAAAGCGATAAGCTTCGAGTTCAATCTCTTTATTTCCCAATCAGACGCACTAAATTTAATAATGGACGGTAATTTTTCCCTGCCAAACCAACTACCTCTACAAAAAGCTCTATAGCGAGCAGCATAATACTAATTAGCAAAATGCCTCCCCACAATGTAGCTTGCGAAAACAAGAGTGCTGCAAGACCAAACAAAGCGGCAATTCCATAGATAATTAAAACAGTTTGACTATGCGAAAATCCGATATTTAACAGGCAATGGTGAAGGTGAGATTTATCCGCTTCTGATATTGATTTTTTCTCACGAACTCGACGAACGATAGCGAAAAACGTATCTGAAATTGGAACACCCAACATAATAATAGGAATGATCAATGCGACAACTGTGACGTTTTTAAAGCCCATCAATGCTAGCACTGAAATCATAAATCCTAGAAATAATGCACCCGTGTCCCCCATAAATATTTTGGCAGGATGAAAATTATAAACCAAAAATCCTGAAGTGCTGGCGGCTAGCAAAGCAGCCATTGACATCACATAAACGTCGCCCATAATAAACGCCATAGCTGCTAAAGTTAATAAGGCAACCGTTGATACCCCAGCAGCCAATCCATCAAGCCCATCAATTAAATTGATTGCATTGGTAATTCCAACAATCCATAGAACAGTCAGTGGAATACTAAAGTAGCCAAAATCCAATACTCCACCAAATGGCAGGTTAATAAAAGAAATTTCGAGCCCCCCACCAATTACGACGATTCCAGCGGCAACCAATTGCCCAACTAATTTTGCTTTGGCACTGATTTCGTACATATCATCCAGTACCCCTGTAATGATAATCAATAAAGCACCTATAATAATCGCTGTTTCAATGGGAATAAATGAAGCTTCAATAGCATTTGAAATTGGATCTTGAGGCTTAAATATAAAATACGCAATTAAAAACGAACCAAAAATGGCTAATCCGCCTAATCGCGGCATAATTCTCGCATGAACTTTTCGATAATTCGGTTTGTCAACTGCCCCTACACGAAAGGCAATGCGTTTGACAATTGGAGTTAGCACAATCGAAGCGATAAATGCCAAGGCCATCATGAGGTATAGCATATCTTTCCTCCTTAAAGTATCTTCTATACATATCCAATTGGTATTATAACATGCCCCAGCAATAAATGAATAAAAACATACTTGTCTTTAAGCTTTTCAAGCTTCTTTCTTCCTTACAAGTGGGACGTATTTTTCCTCAGAAAGTTTCCACACTCTTGTTCAACTGATAATTTCGTTAATCAGGCGTTCTTATTTCGTCACCTAGTAATAACTCTCTCTTTTTCTTTGCTTATGCCTACTTTCAAAATTGAAACTTCTTTTTTGCCACTCCATTCAAGTAGGTCGGTTGGAGAGTATGAAATACAAGTCCTGCTCTTTTCGCCTTGTCATTATCCACACGTATGAAACCCTCTGAAAATTCACTCGAACCATCTTAATTTCGGAAAAATCGAGGATTACTTTTTTCTCGATTAAACAAAACTACTTCATGCTCTTTGCCCAATAGTTTCTCTACCATATGTCTCCCTACAAAAGAAGTGCCTTCAAGGACTAATGCCATCATTTTCTCACTCCTTTATAAGTAATTTTACTTACTTTTTTCTTAATAGTATGATATATTGAATGGAATATAAAGAATTTTCTATTATTTTATTAGGGGTGTAAACCAGATGGATGACACGCTTCAAATCTACTCACTGAAAAAGGTGTGGACACATTCAGATGAAGCTGCTGTATTGAAAATGGATTACCAGCGCCGCGCAGATCTCGCAAAAGTTATCAACTGTGAAGGACTACTTGTTGACTTGTCTATGGATCAACACCCAGAAGTGAGATTCAGTGTTGCTATAAACGCCAATACCCCTCTTCAAACGTTGAAAAGGCTGAGTAAAGAAGATTTATGCATTACTGTTAAAGATACCGCTAAACAAACTTTGTTAAACCTTAAACTTCCAACAGATTGTCCGCTTTGATGTTTAACTTATTCAATAGAAGGTTATTAGTAGTAGTAAGTTAAAATTTAAAGGAGGAATCATTGATGAGTGATAACAAAGGATTTTCCGACAAATTAAAAGGTGCAGTAAACAAAGGCAAAGGCGAAATTAAAGACCAAATCGGTAATGCTACTAATGATTCGAGTACGCAGGCTGAAGGCAAAATGGATAAAGCTAAAGGCAATATTCAAGATAAGATTGGCGATTTCAAAAATAATGATAAGAAATAAGAAAAATCCGGTTTTATAACCGGGTTTTTCTTTTTGGTTTTTAAAAGTTTTCAAAAATTAAAGCATTCTGTTATAATAAATAACCGTGTATAAATGTTATTTATTAAGGAGCTTATAATGATAAAGAAGGCGCTTACAAAAATGGATATTCTGACCCTTGGACTTATGCTTTTTGCTTTGTTTCTGGGAGCAGGGAATATCATCTTTCCCCCTTATTTGGGTCAACTCGCCGGTGATCAATTATTTGTTGCTATTACCGGTTTTTTATTAACAGGGGTCGGTCTTCCATTATTAGGTATTCTCGCTATTGCAAAAGCGGGCGGAGATCTTCAATCCATTGCCGGACGCGTCCATCCATTATTCGGTATCGTATTCACGTTAATTGTTTATTTAGCTATCGGTCCCTTTTTCGGAATCCCGCGTACAGCTACTGTTGCTTTTGAAATTGGTGCTTCTCCTTTTCTACCAGCCAGTTTCGCTGATTCTTTTTGGTCTTTACTAATTTTCACCTTTGTCTTTTTCGCTATTACTGTTTTGTTCGCGATGAACCCGACAAAATTAGTTGATAGAATTGGTAAAATTTTAACACCTTTATTAATAGTAGTTATTGGGCTGTTAGCTATAAAAAGCTTTCTAACACCCATGGGCCCCATAAAGTCACCTATCGGAAATTACGATACGGAAGCTTTTTTTGAAAGCTTCTTACAAGGGTACCTTACGATGGATGCTATTGCCGCATTGGTTTTTGGAATTGTTATTATTCAATCTATTCGGAGTAAGGGAATTACCGATACTAGAATCATCTTAAGGACTACTGCTTATGCAGGGTTTATTGCCGCTATTGGTTTATCTGCTGTCTACTTGTCGTTAAGTTATATTGGTGCAACCAGCGTGGAAGCTATCGGCCTTCAAGATAACGGCGGCATGATTATCGCCATGGCGTCACGTGTCTTATATGGAGAAATCGGAGGAATTATCCTGTCTGCAGCAATCACCTTTGCTTGTCTGACGACTTCCATCGGTTTAGTATCTGCTACCGCTCAATTTTTCTTTAAGATTTTACCTAAGTTTTCTTATATCACTTATGTATTTTTGTTCGCATCGTTTTCCGCTACCATTGCAAATGTCGGCTTAACACAGTTGATTGCTATTTCTCTACCGGTGCTACTGGCTATTTACCCTGTAGCCATCGTTCTTGTAGTATTGTCATTTTTTGACCATCTATTTTACAGAAAACCTTTCGTTTATGTAATTGCTCTTTCTGCAACTGCAGTTGTCAGTATTTTCGATGCCTTACGTTCAACTGGGATTGCTTTCGAACAAATAGATTCAATTTTCCAGTATTTACTGTTTTTTGAACAAGGGATTGGCTGGATTCTCCCAGCTGTCATCGGAACTTCGATAGGAATTATAATTGCGCGTTCTACACATAGTAAAAACTAAAAGAGCTTTCCCGATTACTATCGGGAAAGCTCTTTTGAATTTAAAATAGTCTTTGTGTTGGTGGGTTTTTATCGTCTTTATTTTTTTGACTCTCAATATCGCGATGTTCGTGGGGATTTGCGCCTTCTTTAAAATCACCTTGTCGGTTGTTCATCAGTTCCTCTTCTTCAGAGTTTCTCCCGAACGGAGCTGGGCCTAAATTTGGATCTGCGCCTGGTGAAGGTTCATCTTGCCGATTATTTATACCCTCTTCGTGTAATAGATTTTCCGCACCTTCTTTTGTTTGAAGAGCTGGTTCATGATCTAATTCTTTCTCTAGAGTAGAACCTTCATCCTTTTTCAACCCACTGGTCGGGTGAATTTCATCACCCTTTAAGCGAGAATCCTGCAGACGATCATTGTCACTAGAACGTACATGTTGGTCTTCTCTAGAAACTTCTCGTGCGTAAATTTCATCAGATCCAGGATTGCTTGCTTGGTGGCGAGTGACTGTTCCGGAACTAGGCGTACCAGCAGTTCCTTCTTCTAGATTTATTGAGCTATTTGAATCATCGAAAGACGAAAAATTTTCCTCTTCACCTGATCTTCCTTCTCCGTCCGTATAAAGAAGAACGGCACCTTTTTCAATTTTACGTTCATAATCATCTGTTCTATCTTTACTCATATTAAAACGGTCTAATTCTTTTCTTACAACGTCTTTTCCACTTAGCAGCGTTTTAAAGCGATTGGAAAAAGAGTTTGCCTGATTCGCATGAACCCCTTTGCTACCTGCAGAGTCAATTACTTCTCTATCATTGGCCATCACATGAATATCTTCTTCACGATAACCCTTTGTTTTTAATGACTCAATTACTGTTTCCATTTCTGACTTGCTGTAAACGATCTCAAATTCACGATTTCCTGATTTCATTTTATTAAACCTCCTGTGTACTGTTATTGTCTTTACTTACCTCGTCATCGCAATCTTCGAAACCTGCAAAACTGCTTAATTCTTACCCGAGAGCTGAAGATACAGTAAAGTTTTATTTATATTTCTTATCGCTCTGGCTATGTTTTTCAGCTTCACTAGAACCGCCTCTAGCTTTTTCAACTTCAGGATTTTCCTGAGTAGTAAATGAATTGTGTCTTTCGTCTTGAATTAATGTAGGGTCTTGTTGGAATGTTTCTCCTCGTTCAAAGCGGTCTTCTTGTTCATCAAAATTATTATCGACAGAATTAATGAATTGCTGTCTTTGCGAATCATTTGTTTTTTCTTTTTCTGCACTTACTTCGTTAACAGAAATCGTATCGAGTATCGTTTCTTCATCTTCATCTTGGTAGAGAAGAATTCCGCCTTTTGCAAGATCTGCAGTATACCGTGCGGTTTCCGTTTCTGAGAGCTTTAACGATTTTACTCCCTCACGAACACCACTGTCTCCAGAAATGAATCCTTTAAATTTATCAGTAAACGTATCAACTTCTTGTTTATCAAATGAATACTCTTCAAAATGCGATGTGTCTTTAGCCATGATATGAAGATTCTGCTCCTTGTAGCCTTGGCTTTTTAATTCCCCAATTTTTTTCTGCAAATCACTTTCTGAGAAAACTACTGCCAGCACTTTAGTGTGTGAACTCATTTGAAAACCTCCGTCAATTTAATAGACTATTATAAGTAATGTTTACCCCTTATTGGGCATCCAATAAACTATTTTGTCATTAGAGTAAGAAAAATCTCTTCTTCACTAGTTACGATTTGTCAAATCGTGTATTTGTTCTTATTACTAGTAATCGTGGAAAAGAAGATTAGACAGAAACATTAATTTCCTTCTAGGTAATAGTTCAATAGATCTATTTAAAAAGCTATTTTCTTTTTTTTGCATTCAACATTTACCGAAGTAGGCATATTTTACCTTTTTTTCATTTTCTCATAATTCTAATATAAAAAAGCAGTTTATTTCGAAAATTGATGATATCATAGCTTAAAGACATAAATCAAAGTGAAAAACAGGATGTGGAGGCGGCAATCATTGTACTTGGTGATCTATTTTCTTCTTACTTTTCAGATGGACCGAGGAAGGTCGAAAACATCTCTCCTACATGGCTAACGGAAGTACTGCCCTTGCAACAAGAAAGGAGAGCAGTAATGGACACGGGAATGCGTTTAAAATACCATCGTTTAAAACAGAAAATTAGCTTAGAAGAATTCTCCTCTGGCATACTATCTCCCAGAGAGCTGAAAAAAATTGAAAGTGGCGTTAAAGACCCAGCGTTAAAAGAACTGGAAGCTTTGTGCAAAAAATTGACTATTCCGCTGGCACCAAAAGATAACCCAATTGGAAAAGTTCTTGTAAAAAACTTTAAAAACTCTTTATTACATCCGCATAACAAAGCCGAAATTATGGAACAGTACAACGACATCCAAGGCCATCCTTTACTGAGCGCTGATGAAGATGTGGAACTTGAGTACTGCATTCAACAAATTCGGTATTTTATTATTACCGGCGACCTAGATAGTGCCGAAGAAAAAATTAAAGAAATGGACCGTTTCAGAGAATTTATGAGTCAGGAACAGTTTTATTTATTTCATAAATACATCGGAAACTACAATTATATTCTCAACGATTTTGAAAAGGCCTTAAAAACCTATTTCGTTGCAGAAAAAATTGCACCGAATACGATTTCTGCTTCAGAACTTGGTGATCTTTATTATTCAATCGGCATCTCCAGTACGAAGTGTAGAGAAACAGAAATGGCTTTTAAGTATTCCGAAATGGCTCTGAAAATTTATCAGCAAGAATTCATTCCTAAACGCATTGTGGAATGCCATTTGAATATCGCAATTACTCATCAGCATTTCGGCAATTTCCGAATGTCGATGGAGCATTATAAAAACGCATTAACTATCGGCAATAAGTTGGAAATTGATATTTTACGCTTTACGACAGAATTTAATTTAGGATATTCATATTTCTTGTTTCAAAACTATGAGCTTTCAATTATTCATATGGAAAATTCATTGAAATACATTCATCCAGAATATAGTGCTGACCTTTTATTAAGTTATTGCATTTTAATTAAATGCCAATATGAGGTAGAGAACTTTGGTGCTGCAAAGGAATGGATCCGCAAAGGCTCAGAACTTGTCGAAAACAAAAAATTAAATATCGATTCACCTACTAATCATATTTTTAAAGAAGCCTATATTGAATTTATATGTTTGGTACATCTTTTAAACGAGGACTACGAAAAATTTGGAGAATTTGTCCTAAGCCAGTTGATCCCCAGTCTTGAAGCAACAAACAATTACTTCGAAAGTGGCTATTATTTCGGTCACTTGGGCAGAATCCACTATGAGCAAGGACGTTACAAAGAATCAGCTGAAATTATGAACAAAGCAAGAGAATCATATAAGAATATTAATACTTTATCTAGGGAGTGAAAGTGATGAAAAAAGGCATGACGATTTTGTTCTTCTCTATTCTTGCAATTAGTAGTTTATCAGTTGGTAGTAATTTCAATTTAAATGATGAAGTTGCTGTTCAAGCTCGTGTTCCTGAGCCTTGGTCTACCGGTACTGAAGTTGCCGTTCAAGCTCGTGTTCCTGAGCCTTGGTCTACTGGTACCGAAGTTGCCGTTCAAGCTCGTGTTCCTGAGCCTTGGTCTACCGGTACTGAAGTTGCCGTTCAAGCTCGCGTCCCTGAGCCTTGGTCTACCGGTACTGAAGTTGCTGTTCAAGCTCGCGTTCCTGAGCCTTGGTCTACCGGTACTGAAGTTGCCGTTCAAGCTCGTGTTCCTGAGCCTTGGTCTACCGGTACTGAAGTTGCTGTCCAAGCTCGTGTTCCTGAGCCTTGGTCTACCGGTACTGAAGTTGCTGTTCAAGCTCGTGTTCCTGAGCCTTGGTCTACCGGTACTGAAGTTGCCGTTCAAGCTCGTGTTCCTGAGCCTTGGTCTACTGGTACTGAAGTTGCCGTTCAAGCTCGCGTTCCTGAGCCTTGGTCTACCGGTACCGAAGTTGCCGTTCAAGCTCGCGTTCCTGAGCCTTGGTCTACCGGTACTGAAGTTGCCGTTCAAGCTCGCGTCCCTGAGCCTTGGTCTACCGGTACTGAAGTTGCCGTTCAAGCTCGCGTTCCTGAGCCTTGGTCTATTGGTACTGAAGTTGCCGTTCAAGCTCGTGTTCCTGAGCCTTGGTCTATTAAAACTCAGCAAGTATAATTTTTTTGCTATCTTATCAAGCTGCCGCTTTTTTATTGCGGCAGCTTTTTTATTGCGGCAGCTTTTTTATTGCGGCAGCTTTTTTATTCTACTCAAAACTTAGCGTCGTTAGAACAAGAAAACATCCAAGGATGAGTTAATCCTTGGATGTTTTCTTGTTTGCCGTTCTTTTTTTATTGATTTTGTTTTTTGTCTATTAGACATTCATCAACAAAACGCTTAAAAATATTCATGGAAGCTTCGTCTCCTTGAAGAGCAAATTCTTCTGGATGCCATTGAATACCCATAGCAAACTGATGATTTTTGCTTTCCAGCGCTTCTACAAGACCATCAGCAGCATGAGCTGCTACTGTCAATTGATCTGAAACATCTTTCACTCCTTGATGATGGAAAGAATTCACGTTGAATTTTTTCTCCTTCATGATGTCGTATAATAGACTTTCATCTTCTAAAGTTACGGAATGTGTACGATGAGTTCGCATGGCATTCTGCTTATGCTGATGTAAATTTCCTTCGAATTGAGATTCTAAATCTTGATAATTAGTCCCACCTAGTGAGATGTTAAACATTTGCAGTCCACGACACATGCCGATAAAAGGCTTATCTAACTCTAGAAATTTTAAAATTAATTCTTTTTCATATTCGTCACTGCCGGGATAAACAGCGCCGAGACGTAAATGAGGCTCTTCTCCATATAGCGTCGGATTAATATCCCCTCCGCCAGTAACAATCAGTCCATCTAATCGCTCACATAGCAACGGAATATCTTCCCTGTCTACGATAGGAACAATCAACGGCAACCCTCCTGCTCGAAGAATGGCTCTACCATACACTGGGTCTAGCGAATAAGTCTGATCTTCTTCTACACGTGCCGTTATACCAATTACCGGTTTATCTTTTGCTACCATCATTTTTTCCTCTTCTCTATTTGTTCATATCCTCCTATATACCCTATCCAGTAAAATCAATAAACATTTAAAGGATTCAGCGCAATGCTGAATCCTTTAAATGTTTATTTTTATTGGTTTTTCAGGAAAACTCTTTAAACGAAAAACCCTTCTCATAATGGGTTTTTAAAACAGTCTATCTTTTCTTCCTCTGCAATAGGATGGAATCGAAACTTGAGTAAGTCAATTCGGTCGTCCTTGTCTATTTCCACGCCTTCTTCTTGCAGCGTTTTTCTTTGAAAAAATCGAGCCTCTTCATTCCGTAGAACAATTTGACCTTTAGCGTTAACAATTCGATGCCATGGCAAACTATGCTTGGCACTCATACTGTGCAATATTCTCGTTACTTGTCTGGCTCCACGCGGGCTTCCAGCAGCCGCTGCGACTTGGCCATAAGTCATAATTTTACCCGGCGGAATTTGTTTGATAATTCTTAAAGCTCTTTCAGTAAAAGTCTGCATCCGTTTCATCCGTCCCACCAAAATCTTTATAAGGCTTTTTTCTTTTGTTGTTCGACTTTTGCCAATAAACTTCCCGTTTTATATTCCTCCAGAAGTTGCTGCGCACATTCATATAATGGCAGATTCCCTGTTTCTACTGCAAGTCCATTACTTTCAGCGTGTACATACTTATAATACTCTATCATTCTTTCGAGCAATTCCTCAAAACCTTCAAGTGATTGTTCATCTTCATACTCTAATGGACGCGTTAAATCGATTCCGGTCGCTTCGTTGAGATAGAGAAACTTCATCTGATCCATATTAGCAACTGTGTGATCAAATAGTTGCTGGTTCATATCCAAGCGATAAAAATTTCTCCAAAAAACAAAAATCTCTTTTGCCACTCCCAACTTCTTCGCTCCAAGAGACGCATTAAGTCCCTCTATTACACAAATTTCATACATAATCTTTCTTAGAGATTTTTTATATTCTCTTTCCACTACACCTTTATATTGCATATACTTCATCATTATACCTCCCCCAAATAATTTAGCTCTTATGTCTGCCGAATTAACATGATCATCAAATGTTTCCATATCTCCGAATAACGTCTTCTTCTTCTAATGACACCAAATTATCATAGGTTTGTTGATCATGTATTTGTTGCCCAATATAAAACACGGCAGGTCCGCAATTAGCAATTTCTTTTTTTATCTCTTGTTTCTCATTTTCTTCTACTTGAAAGTCTCCACCTAAATGAAAGAAGACATAGTAGTTTTCTTCTCCCCATTCAGCTATTTTTAACAATAAGGTCCGCATAGTCATTTCATTGTCCACTTCAGATAAACTGCCCCCAAGATGATAATAAATCGTATCGCCCATTGTCAGAACATAGCATGCTGACACTAGCTTGTTTTCGTGAAAGGCACCAAATAAGTGTAGGTTAGATCCCATTGAACCAATCAATGTTTCAAAATAATCATTGGTAAAAAAATAATAGCTATCCGCTTCTTCTCTTCTTCTAGCCGCCGCGTAATACAACACTAGAAATTCAAACAGATGACGCACAGTTCCAAGCTTTTTTACTATTAATTCTGAAGCATTATCAACATCTTCTTTATTTGGCAGAAGTAATTTTTGAGAAGGGGTAAAATGAGCTTTTAAGTTGATTGTGTACGTTTCAAATAATGAAGAAATTTTCAAATGAGTCCCGAAAAATTGAGCATTTTCTTTCAGCGGATGAAAACGTACATATTCGGCAATGATTTTCTCATTCTGGCAATACGTCATAAAAGATTTTCTGAAATTAGCCGTCAAGTTAGCACCATTTTTCTCCACGTTCAATATAGGTCCTCCATAACCAAATGGCGTTGTAACATCAAAATAAGTGATATCTCCGTCATTTACTACCCTTTTGATAAAAGGGTAAGCGACCTCCCCATCATCATCTTTATAGTAAAAAAGCAAAGCTTCTCCAGGATCTAATTTTAGAGCTCCCAAAAAATATTGACTTGTATAATAAATGTCTGTTATTTGTAATTTATCAAGAATTTTTTGCCAGCGACTACGATCTTGTATCGTGATCAGTTCATACATTCATTCCACCCCTGCTCTACCTAGAAAATTACTTAAATACTGTCTGTAATTGGCGATTTTTTTTCCACATGTTTCTATCTCTAGCATTTGTCGTTTTTTTCACTGAATGGGTACTAGCTATTAAAAGGATGCTACTAATAAAACCAAAAGTACCAGCTATCGCTATCTTCATTAGTAACTCTTTCTGACTAGGCTCTTTACTCCCATTTTCAGGAACTGCTTGTGAAATGATAGTGACTGGATTTGTTTGAAAAGAATCACTTACTTTAGTTTGAAAAACAGCTGCTACTGCATTAGCAATGCTAACTGACTCCTGACTACTAGCAGAAGAAACAGTAACCGTTAACACTGGAGAGTTACTGGCATAGCTTACAAGAATTTGTTCGCGAAGAGCAGAAACAGACGTTTTTAACGGCAGATCTTTACTAACTTGATCCAGTACTTCCGAGCTTTCAATAAAAGCTGCATATGCTTCTATCATTCGGGAATCTATCTGCTTATTTTCCTTTAGCTGGTTTGATAATACCGATTGTGATTTTTCCACGAGCAATTGGCTAGACGCCTGATACTCTGAATCAATGATAAAAACAAAAATCAAGGAGGCTGTCAGCATTAGAAAAAAAGTAAAGCTGAGCGAAAAGTAGATTTGTTTTTTATAACTTGCCAACAAATGCGCAATGATCTTTCTGCTTTTCACTAGATTTACCTCCTTGTGCTCAATAACAGCATGAATCTTATTTTTATTTCTAAAAATTCAGATTATTATAGTTCATTTATATCATATTTAGGTGGTTCAATCTACACTTTTAAGGATATTTTTAAAATTATTATTAATAAAAATAAGTATTTAGTCCAAAGACACGAATTTTATTTTATATTTTTATTCTAAATTAGGTAATTAGAATTAAATAAATTAACCGCTACTGAAGACTTATCTGTTAAGTTTAACCCCACCAAGTTCGTGTCTCATTCTTATTAACTTGTGGCAATTGTCTTGATTCCTATAGATGTTTACCTAGCTAGCGTCAACTTGTTCGTGATTAACCGATCAACACAGATAGAACTATGGTTTGTCTCTTCACCGTTAAGAATTTTTCTTCAGCTATATAAGTCCAGACGTACCAAAAAAGCAGGGGTCCCGGAAGCCTCAAAAATAAAACAGACGCAGAAAAAGAACTTTTTTCTGCGTCTGTTTTATTGAATAGCTGGCTCAGAATCCTGAACTGGGCGTGTATTTTTTGGATTTCCTGAAAGTAACGTCGCTTCTTTAAACTTTTTTCTTTTTGTAGAAAGAACTTTTTTAGAGTTAAAATGGCTATGGCTGTGCTCACTGAAAGTACCTTTGGCGACGGGCATTAAACTGTCTTTTAGCATGCAAAAGGGACTGCACCCTAACAGTCATTTTATGACCTTTTAGGCAGTCCCTTTCGTCTATAAACAAATTTAATTAACTTAAACCTTTGAATTTTTTATTGCGAAAATGGATTTGTTGTTCTGTTCACAGTAAGGTTTATTTTCGAAAAAGTTAAAAATTCATCCTTTACTCTTTCCACAAGCCAATGATGCCATTTCTACGATAAATAATTTCTTTTGACTCCAAAGTCTTTAACACTTTTGTCAAAGTTTGATGTGAAATGTTAATATCTGCTGTAATTTCCTTGATCGTTTTGAAAAGTACACCTTCTGACGAACTATTCCTCAGAAAATAGTTTATGAACTTCTCTCCCGTTTCTGCCGTCTTTTCAGTTTCTGATGAAAAATACTCCCGGCATTCACTTAAGATTTTCTCTTCCGAAAAATTTTCTGTTCTACTGTGCATAAGATTTTCCACTATTTTCATCTAACCACCTCCAAAAATTGCAGCCCATCGAAGCGTGCTTACTATCTCTATACCCTTCCACTCTAAAGATATACATACTATTTCATATAATACTGATAATTCCAAAATCATATAAAAATACCCATTAAAAGGTTTTCTAAATAAAAAAAACAAACAACAGAAATATATTCTGTTGTTTGTTTTGCAATTTCGTAAATTTCATTTTTTTAAGTTAAACGACTTAGTATTTTCATTTTTTCATTGCGTCTTGAATAAAATCTTTTAATACATGTATTCCCATCACACAATCATTTAGACTAGACCACTCTTTTGGATTGTGGCTAATACCATCTTTGCTTCTGACAAAAAGCATAGCTACTGGAATAAAGCGCCCCAGATTCATGGCATCGTGACCAGCTCCACTCGGAATATAAGTTGGCGAAATTCCAAACTTATTTAAAGAAATGGCCAAGCGTTTCTGCAAATCTTTAGCAATCGGCACTGGCTGAATTCGCGTATTCAATTTAACTGTTACGTGAATGTCATTTTTGGCAGCAACTTTTTCAGCTTGTTCTATGAGTTGATCAATGAGTTGATCTCTTGGTGCTTCGTTTATATCTCGAATATCGACAAGTAATTTTACTTTTTCAGGAATTACATTTGCACCGTTTGGAAAAACATCCATTTTTCCAACGGTCGCTACTGCGGTGTCACTAACTGTTTTGGGAAACTGAGGAATCGATTGAATAAATTCCGCTGCCGCTATTAGGCAGTCTTTTCTGCCAATCATTGGCGTATTTCCAGCATGTCCGGCTTCCCCAGCAAATTCCACAGCAAGCCAAGCAGGTCCGGCAATGCCACTGACAATTCCGACTGGTTGATTTACTATTTCTAGTTTTTTTCCTTGTTCGATATGTACTTCTACAAACAATTCCAATTCAGCCAAATCTCTACCTGCAGCTTTAAATGCTCCCAGTGTACTGCCGTAATGCGTTAACACTTGTTCTAGCGTGTCCCCGTTATAATCTCTTAGTTGTGCCATTTCTTCTTCAGAAATAGCACCCGTCATCGCTTGACTTCCTGTTAATCCACTGTTAAATCGTGATCCTTCCTCGTCAGAAAAAATAATGACTTCATACGGTTTTTGAGGAATGTATCCCTCTTCTTTCCATGATTCTGCAACTTCTAATGCCGATAAAACGCCCAACGGACCATCAAAATTACCTCCATTTGGCACACTGTCGACATGGGAACCCGACGCAATGGCTGGATGATTGTTCTTTCCTTCCAATCGAGCCGTGACATTTCCTGCCCCGTCTTCGGAAACCGTTAATCCCGCTTCAGCCATCCACTTTTTAACGAGAACTTTTGCGTCTTTTTCTTCATTTGAGAAACCAGGTCGTTTGACTCCGCCAACTTGAACAAATCCTATTTTAGACAATTCAACTAATCGTTTCGCAATACGTTTGCCGTTAATGCCTGAATGATCAAGTTTTGTATCGTAATCTTTTAATAACTCTTCATATAAAGGATTATCATTAGTAGTACTCATAACTTCCTCCTTAGTTTTTAACTAGTAGCCTGTGTATTATTTAGTTAAAAAAGACCACGCATATTGTGCATAAAGTTCTGCACCTGTTGTCAATGCATCTTCATCCACATTAAACTTCCCGTGATGATGCGCCCACTGCGTATCTTTTTCTGCGTTGCCGCTTCCGACTAACGCAAAGCTTCCGGGAACTTCATCTAAGTAAAATGAAAAATCTTCTCCACCCATTGTAGGTTCTTCGTTATAAATCGCATCTTTTCCAAATGCTTCGATTGCTACTCTTTGGACCAATTGGGCACTTTCAGTTCCATTTATAACAGCTTGTGTACCTCTAATATAGTCAACTTCTGCAGTACCTCCGTAAATTGCAGCTGTATGATCCGCATAAACTTGTAGCTGCTTTTCGATATGGTCACGGATTGAGGGATCGAAACACCTGACCGTTCCTTCAATTTCAGCATTTTCAGCAATAATGTTAAAACGAGTTCCTACGACCATTTTTCCAATTGTTACTACTGCTGACTGCATAGGATCAACTGTACGAGAGACCACTGATTGTACATTCATTACGAATGAAGAAGCAATAATTGCCGCGTCAATGCAAGCTTGCGGCATCGCTCCGTGTCCACCCTGTCCTTTAAACCGCACGTTAAAAATGTCTGCTGAGGCAAATGCAGGTCCTGGATTACAGGCCACTTTGCTGGTAGCTCCTTGAGACCAAATATGAATACCAAAAACGTCATCGACTCCTTCAACTGCTCCTTGTTCAACCATTGCTTTAGCACCGGTCGCCACTTCTTCAGCAGGCTGAAAGATAAAACGAACATTGCCTGAAATTTCTTCTTTAACACTGACCAGTGCTTTAGCTGCTGATAAGAGCATGGCCGTATGAGCATCGTGTCCACATGCATGCATTTTGCCAAGATTTTTGGATTTGTACGGCAAGTCTGTATTTAGTTCTTCAACAGACAAAGCGTCCATATCCGCACGTAACGCGACAGTCTGTCCTTGTTTCCCACCTTTTAGCTCTCCAATAACACCAGTTGGCTCTGTCAGGCGTGCATCGATGCCAAGTTCAGTTAAGTAATCATAAACAAATTGAGAAGTTTCAAATTCCTGCCATGATAATTCGGGCTCACTATGAAGCTTTTGACGTATTTGAATCATTTCGGCATTATTTTCTATAATGGCGTTTTTTATTGTTTGATTGATCATCTTCAATTCACTCCACTTTCTATTTTACTGCACTTAATAGGTTGAAGAATCAACACGGTGTTGCCGTTTATAGAAACCCGACAAATATTCCAGCTAATATAACAGAAACAATTGTGACCGTAATAAAGCCTGCCACTAGCATTGGCGGCAACATATGACTTGTTAGAACTTCGCGTTCTTTTTCGTCTTTAGTCAAGGAATTGATGACTTCTACCGTAATAATATAATCTGCTGGGAATCCGTAAAGAGCAGTCAAAGAAACTGCAAACGCCATTTCTTTACTAACTTTCAGAAGCTTACCGACGATTAATGAAAAAATGTACATTCCTGCAACACCAATAACAATACAGCCAATAAGCGGATACATTATTTCTACCATCATGCTTGGGGTAGCATTTTTTAAGCCATCAAAAATAAATAGCAATAAGCCCATAATCGCGAATCCAAAACCATTCGCTTTTTGTAGTGGATGGCGTTCTAAGAAACCAATGCTACGCGCGATAACACCAAACAATAGACATAAAACGAAAGGACTGATTTCTACTACCGGAGCTATTAGAACAGAAGTTAAATAAGCAAGATAACCAACAAAAGCTAAGCGGAAAAACTTAAAGAAGTCGGTATTGTATTTATCCGGCATCTTCGCAAACATCCGTGGTTCTTTAACTGGTTTCCCTGTAGTTTCTTGTTGTTCGCCAGGCATTTGCTTAGCTGTCAGTTCGTTATTTCTGTACTTCTTCAAAAGGTTTTTGCCTTCTCTTTTCAACATAATCGAGGTCAATGGATATCCTGCAAATCCTTGTACGACATAAATGATGATTGCAAAGACGGCTAACGTTGGAAGTCCTGCAGCAGCAGCTCCTTCTGACATGATTAAAGCAGATACCAATCCTCCGACTAGAGGTGGAATAGCAACTACCACTGTTTCAAAATCGAATAACAAAGTACCGATGCCAAATAACGCGGCAATGATTCCTAAAATACCTGATATCGCAATTAAGATTGTTTTCCACTGACTTTTTAATTCTTGCAAAGACAATAAAGTGCCCATATTTGTGATTAGTAAATAAATAAGCATGACGGCAACAGCCGGTGGAACTCCTGCAAGTGTAACAATTTCAGGAGGAAAGAATGTCCAAAATCCGAGTAAGAACAAAACCCCACTGACAAAAATCGAAGGAATCCATGCTTTTGTGCGAATTGAAACTGCTTCGCCTATAAATAATACTAAAATCAAAATTGCTAATGCCAGCATCTGAGACATACTTGTTTCCTCCTTTTTCTTTTTCAGCGAACAACCCTTTAGTGTTCCGCTGAATTTTTCTTAATATCAAAATAGTAGCACAATATAACTCAATAATGAATGGAATAAAAAGACTATTCCAAAATAATATTCTTTTTAGTTTAACTGTCTTTTTTAGAAAGCGCTCCCAATTGCTATATATTGCATATTGAATTAGTTCATGCACTTCCTTTAAAATGTGTACATTTCGTGAACATTGTATATTAAGCTTTTGCTTGAACGTTTACGCAATAACAATAAGAGGTATTTATTGAGGATAAGTGTAAATCAAAAGGAGGATTCAGAAGAATGAAAGGTAGACATTACATTAATGGTGACTGGACTGATACAGGAGATGGCAAGATTGAAGTGATAAATCCCGCAACTGGTGAAGTTGTCGGATCAGTGCCTAACGGAGGCGAACAAGAAGCCACCGCTGCAATCGAGGCTGCGGCTTTAGCTTTTCCAGAATGGTCGAAAACAACTGCCTACCATCGTGCTGAACTTTTAATGAAATGGCATGATTTATTGCTCGAACACAAAAAAGAAATTGGTGAAATTCTGACGAAAGAGATGGGCAAACCTCTTTCCGAAGCCATCGGAGAGGTAGAATATTCCGCTTCATTCGTCTCTTGGTTTGCTGAAGAAGGCAAGCGCATGTATGGTCGCACAATACCGGCGAGTAAAGAAGGCAAACGAATTCAAATTAACAAACAACCAGTTGGCGTGGTAGTATCTATTACACCTTGGAATTTTCCAGCAGCAATGATGGCAAGAAAAATGGCTCCTGCACTTGCTGCAGGGTGTACATTTGTAGCCAAACCGGCGAAAATGACACCATTGACGGCAGTCAAAATGTACGAACTTGCTATTGAAGCTGGATTTCCTAAAGGCGTCATCAACCTGGTGACTGGCAGTGCCAGCAAAATCGGTAAAGTGTTCACCAGTCATCCAGACGTCCGTAAGTTAACGTTTACCGGTTCGACTGAAATTGGTAAAGAATTAATGAAACAAGCATCAGAAACGATGTTGAACTTGTCTTTAGAACTAGGAGGTCACGCACCCATTATCGTTTTAGAAGATGCGGACATGGACTTAGCAATTGAAGGGGTTATGGCATCGAAGTTCCGAAATGCCGGACAAACTTGTGTATGTGGCAACCGCATTTATGTGCAGCAAAGCATTGTCGAAGAGTTTTCACAGAAACTTAAACAAGCTGCTGGCAACTTAAAAGTAGGCAACGGACTAGAAGAAGGCGTGCAGATAGGTCCTTTAGTCGACAAAGATGGTTATGATAAAGTTCAAAAACACGTTGACGACGCTATTGAAAAAGGCGCTAAAGTGCTTGTTGGCGGAAATGGGCGTTCAGAGAACAATGCTTATTTCTATAACCCAACAGTATTGGTTGATGCAACTTCAAATATGTTAGTCATGAATGAGGAAACTTTTGGTCCTGTTGCTCCCATTATGTCTTTTGAAACAGATGAAGAAGCCGTCAAATTAGCAAATGATACACGCTTTGGCTTGGCTGCTTACTTCTTTACCGAAAGCATGTCTCGTGGTACTTATCTATCTGAAAATCTAGATTACGGCATTGTCGGCTGGAACGATGGAGCTCCTTCTACTGCTCAGGCTCCATTTGGCGGAATGAAAGAAAGTGGTGTCGGTCGAGAAGGTGGCCAAGAAGGTTTAGATGCATTTTTGGAAACAAAGTACGTTTCAATCAAAATTTAAATTCTGCCGATAAAAAAGAAGCTATCCGGAAATTCCCGGGTAGCTTCTTTATCCTTTTATACAACTGTTTCACATATGTTGATTCCTGTAGAAGATGGTTTTGTAACTAAACATTCGTATAGCGGAAATTCTTTTGCCAAGTGTTCCGCTACTGCCGTTTCTCTTCCTTTTTCCACTGCGATAAACAAAGAAGGTCCTGCTCCACTAATAGCTGAACCAAACACCTCAAGTTCAAGGCAACTTTGCTGTATCGCATCAAATTTAGGGAATTTGTCTTTACGATAAGGTTCATGAAAAACATCTTTTTGCATTATGCGTCCCGCTGTCTGCCAGTCTCCCTTTGCTAAAGCCGCAGACACAACATTGCCTGCAGCACTCCCTTGCACAGCCGTTTTATGAGACAAGGTTTTTGGCAGGAGTTCACGCGATTCTGAAGTCAGAAATTCCGTAGGAGGAATTAATATAACAACCCCAATTTCTACTTCTGGGACGTGAACAATTTCTAACTCTTGTTCATCAAAATAAGAAATCGTTAGCCCACCAAGAAGTGAAGCTGAGATATTGTCCGGATGTCCTTCTAATTCTGTTCCGATTTTCAATTTCTCTTTCATTGACAGTTTTAAACCCATCAAACGATCGGCAATTTCGATGCCAGCAGCGATCGCTGTTGCACTGCTGCCAAGACCTCTGCTTAAAGGAATTTCTGTATCCACTGCCAATTTCGCAGCCGGCAGTGATTGATCATACTTTTCCGCAACAAACTGTGCCGTTGCGACAATCAGATTGTCAGTACCGGTCTCAATCTGCTGATAGCCTTGATTGTTGTATTCGACAAGCCACGTGATCGCGGGAGACACATGGACGACCATATGAAGATCTAATGCTAGACCAATCGAATCAAATCCGGGACCTAGGTTTGCGGTCGATGCAGGCACAGTCACTGAGAATTCTTTCCAGTTCATACGCTCACTCCTTTTTTCAAATCCTCCCAGAAACGTTCCATATCTTCTGGAACGAGAAGTGCTTTGTGCTGATTAACTGAAATTGCTGTTTCAGGATCTTTCAGTCCATTTCCTGTCAAAACAGCAACCACTTTTACCCCTTTTTTCAACATGCCATTTTCTACTTGCTTTTTGATCCCTGCAATAGAAGCACACGAAGCCGGTTCAGCAAATATCCCCTCAGTTCGAGCCAAGAGCTGATAAGCTTCAAGGATTTCTTCATCAGTAGCTGCTAAAATCGTTCCATTTGATTGATTTAAAGCATCCAGCGCTAATTGCCAACTTGCTGGATTCCCAATGCGAATAGCAGTTGCTACCGTCTCTGGATTTTCCACAACTTTATTATGGACGATGGGTGCTGCACCTGCTGCTTGGATGCCGAGAAGCACCGGACGTTTTTCACCAGTGCGCTCCGCATATTCTGTAAAGCCTTTCCAAGAAGCTGAAATGTTGCCTGCGTTACCAACTGGCAATGCGAAGATATCTGGTACTTGCCCTAATTGATCAATCACTTCAAATGCGATTGTTTTCTGTCCTTCTAAGCGGTAAGGATTGACCGAATTGACCAAAGCAATGCCTGCTTCTTGGCCAACTTCACGAACCATTTGCAGTGCTTCATCAAAATTCCCTTTGATTTCAAGAATCTCCGCTCCATACATTTTTGCCTGTGCCAGTTTCCCGAGCGCAATGCGGCCTTCTGGAATGACAACAATCGTCCGCATACCGGCTCTTGCACCATATGCTGCAGCCGAGGCCGACGTGTTGCCTGTTGACGCACAGATCAATACAGTTTTGCCTTCTTCTTTTGCTTTGGCGACAGCCATCACCATGCCGCGATCTTTAAAAGAACCTGTCGGATTGGCACCTTCTAGTTTTGCGTAAAGCTCAATTCCCCACTCTTTTGATAGTTTTTCCAAACGAACCAGCGGTGTATTGCCTTCTTGCAAAGTCAGTGAAGGAGTATTTTCTGTAACTGGAAGCCACTCTTTATGTTCCTCGATTAACCCTTGCCATCTCATGCTGTTTCCTCCCCTTCTATGCGGTAATGGCTGATAACGCTCGCCGTTCCTTCTAAGTCACTCAATACATCTAAATGTTGTTGTCGGGAAATCTGGTGAGTCAGCAAGACTAATTCTGCTTTGCCAACTTCTTCAGCGGGCGACTGCATAACTGATTGAATGCTCGCCTCGTGCTTACTGTAAATTGAAGTCATTTTGGATAAAACGCCAACTTCATCATTTACTAGCAAGCGATGGCAATATTTCGCAAAACGTTTTGCTTCTGGTTTAATAACACGTTCGTGTTGCGCTGAATGCGCACGTTTTCCGTTGACACCAAGCTGTAAGTTGCGACAAGCTGCGATGATATCAGAAACAACTGAAGTTGCAGTCGGCAAAGATCCTGCTCCGGGACCATAAAGCATCGTTTCACCTACAGCATCTCCATATATGTATACGGCATTGAATTCATTGTTAACGGACGCCAATGGATGCGAGTTTGCGAGAAAAATAGGTTCCACTGAAACTTCGATGCCGTCTTCGTCTTTTGTTGAAGAACCAACCATTTTCATCGTGTAACCAAATTTAGTCGCCAGCTCCAAATCGCCATCACGGATTTCTTTCATGCCTCTGACGAGTACGTCATCTAAATGCACTTCTGTAGAGAATGCCAGTGAAGATAGGATAACCATCTTCCGTGCTGCGTCGATCCCATCAACATCCGCTGATGGGTCAGCTTCGGCATATCCTAATTCAGTTGCTTCGGCTAATGCATCATCGTAGCTCATGTTTTCTTTTTTCATTTTTGTTAAGATAAAGTTTGTTGTGCCATTGACAATTCCCATCAAACTAGAGATTCGATCAGAAGCAAGACCATCTTCTAAAGTGCGGATAATCGGTACACCCCCGGCAACACTGGCTTCATAGAAAAGATCGCATTTTTCAGCGTCTGCTAATTTCAATAAATCGTGACCGTATTCTGCCATGACGTCTTTATTCGCTGTCACAACTTGCTTACCTGCTCTAAGCGCTTTTTCAATCGCTAGTTTTGCACCATCTATGCCACCCATCACTTCTACAATGATGTCGAGAGAAGAATCATTCAATATCTCTTCTATGTCCGTCGTGAATACACTCGGATCTAAACTAGAAAGTCGGTCCTTATTTGTATCTCTGACCAGTACTTTTCCGATTAGAACTTGGGCACCTAATTTATGATGCAAATCCTGCTGATGCTGCTGGATGATTTTAGCAACCCCGCTGCCCACTGTTCCAAGGCCTAATAATCCGATTGAAATTTCGTTTTTCATTGACGATTCCTCCCATGGTGTGTACACTGTGAAAAAACAATTGTTTTTGTCATAGGGACATTATAGTATTATATCTTAGTTAAAACAACCTTTTTACAGACTATTAAAAAAGATGGGACTTGATTAGATGAAAGTAAGCAAATTTGGCGGGACATCAGTAGCTAGTGCACAACAGATAAAAAAAGTGGCTGCAATTGTTAAAGCAGAGCCTTCTCGCAAAATCGTCGTTGTCTCTGCTCCAGGCAAGAGATTTGATGGAGACGTAAAAATGACAGATTTGCTCATTCATCTATCAGCAGCGGCATTACGTGACGAACCAACAGCAACTCCTCTTGCCAACGTTATGGAAAGGTATGCTGAAATCGCTGATGGATTAGGACTAGACGAAGACATCAAGAAAATCATTGAAACCGATTTGTTGAACCGTCTTCAAGCAGACAAAAGTTCACCTCCTCTTTTTGCAGACTCAATTAAAGCGAGCGGTGAAGATAACTCTGCGAAACTAGTAGCTGCTTACTTAACATCTATCGGGTTAGCTGCAGAATACGTCAACCCATTTGATGCAGGGTTGTTTGTAAACGACTTACCCGAGCGTGCACAAGCTCTTCCAGAAGCTTACGACAATTTGTCTGACTTGCGCAACAAAAAAACGATAACTGTTTTCCCAGGCTTTTTCGGGTATACAAAAAGAGGCCAATTACGAACTTTCGAACGCGGTGGCTCAGATATTACCGGCTCTATTTTAGCAGCTGCAGTTCAGGCAGAGTTATATGAAAACTTTACCGACGTGGACTGCGTCTTTGCAGCTAATCCCCGTGTTGTTGAAAACCCTGTTGAAATCGAACAAATGACTTACCGTGAAATGCGTGAGCTTTCCTATGCTGGATTTGCGGTTCTTCACGACGAAGCCCTTATGCCTGTCTTTAAAGCGTCTGTTCCTTTATGTATCCGTAATACCAACAATCCATCAGCACCCGGAACGATGATTGTTGCAGAGCGAGATCATTCCTTACGTCCTGTTACAGGCATATCAGCTGATAGTGGCTTCTCAACTTTATACGTCAGTAAATACTTGATGAACCGCGAAGTTGGTTTTGGCCGGAGACTGCTGCAAATATTAGAAGACGAAGATATCTCATATGAACACATCCCGTCTGGCATTGATAACCTTTCCGTTATTTTGCGCAGTCACCAATTGACTGTTGATAAAGAGCAGCGCATTGTAGAACGCGTTAAATCAGAACTGCAAGCTGATGACGTTCACATCCGAAGTGATTTTTCTATGATTGTTCTTGTTGGAGAAGGCATGAACAATCAAAAAGGACTGACAGCTCGTGCCGCGAACGCTTTTGCTAGAACTGGTGTCAATATTGAAATGATCAACCAAGGCTCTTCTGAAGTGAGTTTGGTGTTTGGCATCTTGAAAGAAGATGAACAAAAAATATTGAACGAATTGTACAAAGAATTCTTTGAACCTGCTTTGGTTCATTAATCAACACTCCCCCATCTTTTAACTCTTGAGCTCGCTACTCAAGAGTTTTTTATTTGTCTCGGTACATTAACTGAAAATTGTGATAGTATGGAATTATTCTGAGAGGGGGAACATTGATGACTGGTATTATTAAGCCACACCCAAAGCTATACGTAATGGACAACGGTACCTTGAGCATGGACAAGAATTTTTTAATTTCCATGCACAATCCGGCGAGTTTGGAAAACCCGAATCCGCCAAGTGAAATGGCTACATTTCCCGTTTATACAGTATTGATTGATCACCCGGAAGGCAAAATTTTATTTGATACAGCATGTAACCCAAATTCCATGGGTGCTGAAGGACGCTGGGGCAAAGTAACACAATCTCTTTTTCCGATTGACATGCCGGAAGAATGCTATTTGCATAACCGGTTAGATGAGCTTGGCGTTCGTCCAGAAGATATTAAATACGTTGTTGCTTCTCATCTCCATTTGGATCATGCAGGCTGTCTTGAATTATTCACCAATGCGACCATTATCGTTCACGAAGATGAACTAAATGGAGCCCTTCAAACCTATGCGAGGAACACGAAAGAAGGTGCTTATATTTGGGGCGATATTGATGCTTGGATTAAAAGCAATCTACAATGGAAAACTGTCAAACGAACTGAGGATGGACTTCAACTAGCCGAAGGAATCAAATTGCTGAATTTTGGCAGTGGGCATGCTTGGGGAATGCTCGGTCTGCAAATTCAACTTCCCGAAACGGGTGGCATTATTCTTGCATCTGATGCTATTTATACGGCCGAAAGCTTTGGTCCTCCCGTTAAGCCACCTGGCATTTTATATGATTCTGTCGGCTATACGTCAGCTGTTGAAAAAATCCGCAGACTGTCGCAAGAAACCAATTCTGATGTGTGGTTTGGTCATGACGCTGCACAGTTTAAGACTTTCCGTAAATCGACTGAAGGCTATTATGAGTAACGAATTTAGGATAAGCCAAAGTTAATTCACTAAAACTCAAAAGCCCTTCGCCAAGTACTGGCAAAGGGCTTTTATCTGGTTACATCCATATTTCAATAACTAAACCTCTATCATCGTTTACGCCAATGTCCGTAAGAAATAACGGTTTCACCAATCACGTTAAGCTTTGAATGAATTTTTCTAATCGATTCATGCCTTCTTCAAGGTCCTTCATGCTGCAAGCATAAGAAATCCGGATAAATCCTTCTCCGTAACGTGTAAATGCAGAACCAGGAACTGCTGCGACTCCTGCTTCTCTTAATAACCGTGTTGCAAACTCGAAAGAAGTCATGCCGAATTTTTCAATTGATGGAAAAATGTAAAAGGCACCTTTTGGCAAAATCACATCAATGCCCATCACTGTCAGGCGACTGTAAACAAAATCTCTTCGTTTGACATATTCTTTATTCATTTCAGCAGGAACATGACGCTGATTTTTCACCGCTTCAAGCGCTGCATACTGGCTTGGTACGGATGCACAAATGGCGTTGTATTGATGAACCTTTAACACGTGTTTCATATACATTTCTGGGCCCAGTACAAAACCAATTCTCCAACCTGTCATGGAATGCGATTTTGACAGACCGTGAACTAAGAATGTACGGTTGCGCATCTTTTCAAAATGCGCAACCGTAACATGCTTGTCACCGTATGCGTTTTCGCTGTAAATTTCGTCGGTTACGACAAAGACCTCGTGTTTTTCTAATACAGCTGCAACTTTTTCAAGCTGCGTAGAATCCATTGTGACGCCTGTTGGATTAGATGGAAAATTCATCAATACCGCTTTCGTGCGGTCTGTGATTAAGCTTTCTAAACGCGTTGGATCTGGTTGGAATCCCGTATCTGACATGTCCAAATAAACCACTTTGCCTCCACACAACTTAATAATTGGCTCGTATCCAGGGTAGGCCGGGGCAGGTAAAATAACTTCGTCCCCTTTTTCTAAAATCGCTCGAAATAGAGAATCCAAGCCTTCGCTTGCACCATTGGTAACGATGATTTCTGTTTTCGGCTCAAAGTTCAACTCATAAGTATCCTGAAAAAAAGAAGCGATTTCTGTCCGCAATTCGAGCATTCCTGCATTATGTGTATAGTTCGTATGATTGTGCCGGATCGCCTCGATTCCAGCTTGCTTAATTGGTTCAGGCGTTGGAAAATCTGGCTGACCGATTGTCAGGTTAATCGCATCTGGAAAATCGACCAATTGGTTTGAAAATTGACGTATACCCGAAATTTGAATAGCTTCGATCTGGCTGTTGATTGAAATAGGCATGAGTGACAACCTTTCTTTTAACTAAGTTCTATTATAATTAAGTTCACAGATAACTATAGCACACAATACTGTTCCTCCTGCTGTCGTATTGGAGCTTCAGAACCCGAGTCGCGCTCTAACACTTGCTGTATAATTTTGGCTAACCGGTAAAATTGAGCCGTCTTTCAGTGTCAATTGATAGTTTGAGGCGATGTCTCGAGATATCTCTTCTATATAGTCAATATTCACAATATATGACCGATGAACTGGCAAGAAGCTATCCGGCAATTGATGCTTTAAGTTTTTCAACGTATGAATTGCACAATAGGTTTCATCATCTGTATAAAACCATGTTTTCTTTTGGCTGCTTTCAATATGGGATACCTTGTTTACTGGAATGGGACGCCACGTGTCTTGAAATTTCCCTGTTAGGAATTGAATTGGTTTGTTTTTACGAACCAAGTAATCGGGAGGCAGAATAATAACAAGAACGCCTTCTTTTTCCACTAACTTGATCGGATAACCAATACCGTAATACGCTGTTCCGAGAATAGACTCTTCCACAAACATTTCGATTCGTTGTTTTTCTTTTTTAGCACGCGCAGCGATACTGCCGGGTAAAACCAGTTGCCCTTCTCGAATCTGCAAATCATGAACTCCCGCTTTATAGTAGATATAGCTCTCTTCATCTGCAATCGCAATCGATGCTTCTTTCGGAATCCAATCTCCAATGATAAATCCGATTTGTTCCAACATACTAGTAGTCATCCCCAGCTCCCCTTCCAAATGTGCTTATCGCCTAATAATCGCTTTTGTCGCCGAATGTTCCTTTCCATCCTGTTTACAAGACAGTTAGAATTTTCTGTTATATATTAATATACATCAAAATAAACTGTATTAATACAGTTACTAAAAATTATTTTTAGAGAGGAATGATTTAGTTGTTAACAAAATCGAATGTTACGATAACAGGTCAAGATGTACCAGGAATAGAGACGATTTTAACACCCGAAGCGCTAGATTTTATTGAAAAGCTACATCATAACTTTGATCAACGTCGTGTCAAACTGTTAAAAAAACGTCAAACACGCCAACAAGAAATTGATGCTGGTAAGAAAATTGACTTTCTTCCAGAAACAAAGCACATTCGACATAACAAATGGACGATTGCTCCCCTGCCGGAAGATATGAAGGATCGCCGCGTTGAAATCACGGGACCCACAAACCGCAAAATGCTCATTAATGCATTAAACTCTGGTGCCAAGATGTTTATGGCTGATTTAGAAGATGCTACTGCACCAAATTGGTTTAACGTTATTGACGGTCAAATCAACTTACGTGATGCGGTTCGAAGACAAATTGATTTTGAAATTCCTGAAACCGGAAAAAAATACGCATTAAATAAAGAAACTGCGGTGTTAATGGTTCGACCTCGTGGTTGGCATTTGATGGAGAAGAATATTCATATTAATGGCCAGCCAATTTCCGGCAGTCTTGTCGATTTCGGATTATACTTTTTCCATAATGCACAACAACTGATTGATCGGGGAACTGGCCCTTATTTTTACCTCCCCAAATTAGAAAGTCATTTGGAAGCTCGTTTATGGAATGATGTATTCGTCTTCGCACAAAATGAGCTAGAGATTCCACAAGGCATGATTCGCGCAACTGTGTTGATTGAAACGATTCTGGCTGCTTTTGAAATGGATGAAATTTTATACGAATTGCGTGACCACTCTGCTGGTCTGAACTGTGGACGTTGGGATTATATCTTTAGCGTGATTAAACGACTGCGTAATTTACCCGAATATATTTTCCCAGATCGCTCTCAAGTGACAATGACTGTACCGTTTATGCGCGCGTATACGCAACTTTGTATTCAAACTTGCCACAAGCGTAATGCACCGGCTCTTGGCGGCATGGCTGCCCAAATTCCAGTCAAAGGAAATGATGATGCCAACACAGTTGCCTTCCAGAAAGTCGCAGAAGACAAACGACGCGAAGCGATGGACGGACACGATGGTACGTGGGTTGCACATCCTGGAATGGTTGCAATCGCGATGGAACAGTTTAATGAGCATATGCCAACACCGAACCAAATTGATAATAAGCGCGAAGACGTCCAAGTAACAGCTGAACAATTAGTTGAAGTGCCAACAGGTACCATTACTGAAGACGGACTACGCTCGAATATTTCAGTCGGCATTCAATACATCGCTTCTTGGTTATCTGGAAACGGCGCAGCGCCAATTAATAACTTGATGGAAGATGCTGCAACAGCTGAAATTTCTCGTTCGCAAGTATGGCAATGGATTCGCCATCCAAAAGGACGATTCGACGACGGCCGAAAAATTGATCTTCCTTTATTTCATGAAGTGTTGGAAGAAGAAGTTAGTAAAATTCAACAAGCAGTTGGCGAAGACAACTATTCATCTGGAAATTACGTAGAAGCTCGTGCATTGTTTATAAACCTTACCGTACAAAATGAATTCGCTGAATTTTTGACACTGCCAGGTTATGAAATCCTAAACTAAACGATTGGAGGAGATCGACATGACAAACACTCAAACATACGAAATCCGGACGAAAAAAGAATGCCGGGAATGTGGTTGTGAGATAAACGAACAACGTGAATCGATCATTTATGAATGCGAACGCTGCATCGGGAAGCAAGAAGAATAACAGTGAAAAGAGGAAAACCACTTTACTGGTTTTCCTCTTTTCATTGTTATTCTTCGATTTTTTGTAGCAATTTCTCTTGATTGTTAAATTGAATTTTACCGATTTTTCCTGCTACTGGCACGATGGCTTGTCCTTCAAAATCAACTATCTCAGTTTCTCCTGATTCGTTTTCATACATGACTTGGAATGTGAAAGGATAAAGGGTCCTCTCCTTTTCGCTTTGAGTGATTTCAATCGCAGAAGTTGTGAGTTTGTATTCTCGATCTGAGTAACTATAGAGAAATGCATCTGTGTTCCTAAAGGTTTCATAGGCATTTTCAGTAAAATAAGAAGCGTACGTACTGTTCATATAATCGATTAATGCGTTGTATTCTGGCGTCTTGAGCCAAGCGTCATACTGTTCCTCGTTCATATTGGCTGTTTGAATTTCCGTTGCTGCGTCCCATAATTGTCGGTACCTGTTGTCTGGTCCATTAAATTGTTTTTCAATGACGGCTTGAATTGCCGCTTTGTCTTTTTCAAGCGACTCGGTTGGTTTTTCAGCTTCTGCTGTTTTTGCTTTTTCGTTACTAGAACAACCCACGATGAGTAAACAAGAAACAACTACGAGTAGGAATCCTAAAAGCCATCTATTCCTTGTGAAAATGTTCATCTTTAATTCCCCCTTTGAATGATTACAACCTATTTCAAAAAAATCATTTACTATTATACGAATCAGCCTCTTAAAAGTTCCAATTTTCTTACAACAAAAAAACACCCTCAACAATCATCGTTCAAGTGACTCGAACGTCGAGAATTGGGATGTTGATATTTTCATGAAATTTTTGTTGTTGGATCGTACGATGTTTTTTAATCAAGCACTTGTTAGACAGTTGTCTTATTGTTGGTTGGATGATTTGAAACGGTATCGTCGATCTTCTTCAAGCTTGTTAAAAACTTCGATATAACGAATGCCGCCTTGTTCTCGTCCGTTGGGCGCTTCGTCTCCATCTAAAATTTCAGCAAGTGGACGTGCTTCTGGTTCGATGATGGCTGAATCATAATCATCCATCAAGCCTTGGAGCTCTTTGTAAGTTTTAATGCCGTTATCTTTTTTAACTTCTTCAAATAATCGTTCAGCTTCATCTGGTGATAATTCGACGTATCCGACGGTAATGTGTTGCTTTTCCATGTTAAAACCTCCTGTAGCTTAATCTATCGTTTCTTCTTCTATACCCGTCAATTGAAAATGCATAAACCTTCATTTGCCATTCACTGGAAGATGCTCTCGATTTCCGCTATGATGGAAAGAGCAGAAAAAATTGAGAAACCGGAGTTGATCGCTTTGCGCGTAGCTATATTTGATTTTGATGGAACTTTGTATTCGAAGGAAACGTTTCAGTTGATGATGAACCATTTAAAGAACCATCCTGAACATAGCAGCCGCTATCGTCAATTTTATCGTACCATTATGCCTCCTTATATCGGTCATAAGCTGAAAATTTATCCTGAGCAGAAAATGCGTGAACGTTCTGTCCAGGCATATTTAGCCGCATTGGACACTTTTACACAAACTGAACTTGAGCAGTATTTTGGGGAGATTGCTGAACAAATGCACGGCGATCTGAATCTGACTGTCGTGGAGCGACTGAAAAACCATGTGGCGAATAACGATTACGTCATGCTCGTATCTGGCGCTTTTACGCCACTTCTTCACGCAGTGACTAAACAATTGCCGATTAGGACCATTATTGGTACAGAAATTCTCTATAAAAATAACGTCGTCGATCATCGTACTCCCTTGTCACATGTTCAAGGACCGTTAAAAACAATAAAAATCAAAGAAGCACTTGCAGGACAAGATATTGATTGGGCTAATAGCTACGCATATGGGGATAGTCACTCAGATTTACCTGTACTTGAACTCGTTGGACATCCAGTAGCGGTTCAACCCAAGTCTAAGCTGCGTACAGTGGCTGAGCAACGGCATTGGGAAATCATTTAATCATAAAAAAAGCGGACTGCAATTGCAGTCCGTTTTTTATGTCTCATTTAATGTTTCAATGCAAATTCGAATGCCTTTTAGTAGATCCTCGTGAGACCAGCTTGGAATCCCACCGTGCTCGATCGCTAATTCATGCGACGCCGGAATGTGAATAAAGCCAGTAAGAAGTTTGGGGTTATGGACCTTGGCGTAATGCAATCCTTCATACATGACGTTGTTGCATAGATATGCACCTGCTGTATTCGAAATGGTTGCGGGAAGCCCCTTCGCAAGCAGACTGTCCACCATTTTCCGAATCGGCAGCGTAGACATATACGCGTCTTCTCCTTGTTCTCTAATCAGCTCATCGACAGGTTTGTTGCCTTCGTTGTCAGCATCTCCGTCTTTGATGTTAATAGCAATTCGCTCTGGTGTAATTTTATAGCGTCCTGCTGCAAGTCCGAGAGAAACGACTGCATCTGGAACTTCCTCGTCGATAAATTTGAGCAAAGCCTTTCCTGAAGAATTAAAATCCACTGGCATTATTTTACCGATAACCTGGTAGTTACCAATGATCGTCCCATCTAGTGCTTCAACAATTTTCATCGTTGGATTGACTGTATAAGCTAAAAATGGCTCAAAGCCGGTCAATAATAACTTTTTCATTGCTATCTCCTCCTGTTTCAACTTGATATTCCACTTACCTATATTACAGACTTTTCTTGTCACAGTTCTTAAGAGTAAAGTGCACGATCTGTAGCGCAGACAAATTCTACTAAACTGGCTTTCCACTACTAGGAACGATTATTTATTCGATTTACCTAGTCGTTATTATACGCAATTTTGTCATTCTTTCCTACTAAGGACAGCCGGGTTAGATCAACACATTTTTTTCTATTCTCTATTAAAAAACTCTTCTCAATTACCAACTCTTGTGTTAAAATTCATTATACCGAATAATTATACATTAAACAGGAGGAATATACATGATTAAGAAAAAACCATTTATCGCTTTGTTGGCATCGTCTGCATTATTATTAGGGGCTTGTGGAAATGACAGCACAAGTGAAAGTGATTCAGGAACTTCAGGAGAAAAAAAGGTTTTGGAAATGGCAACATCCGCTGAATTCGCTCCATTTGAATCACGCAATCCTGAAGGTGATATTGTCGGATTCGACATTGACCTTGCCAACCATATAGCAGATGAACTTGGCTACGAACTTGAAATTACTGATATGAAATTTGATGGCTTGATCGGAGCGTTGCAAAACGACCGGGTTGATATGGTCATTGCGGGTATGTCCGCTACCGAATCACGTAAAGAAAACGTTGATTTTTCAACAGAGTACAATCATTCTGGCGAAATGTTTGTCACTGTCAAAGATTCAGAACTGACTAGCCTTGAGTCATTAGAGGGGAAAAGTGTTGGGGTCCAACTTGGAACGATTCAAGAAGAAGGAGCAAAAAGCATTATCGCTGATGAAGGCATCAATTTCGAGTTAAAAGCGTTAGATGATTCTGGTGCGTTAATACAAGAAATTTTATCTGGTCGTATCGACGCCGCCTACATGGATAAACAAGTGGCTCTTGGCTATATCGAAGCACAGGATCTGGGTGCATTTGATGACCCAACAACTGCTTCACCCGGTATGGCCGTTGCTTTCCCGAAAGGCAGTGAGCTAGTAGAAGAAGTGAATGGCATACTTGCTGAAATGGAAGAAAGCGGCGAGTTAGATAAATTAAAAGAACAATGGCTGACTGAAGAAGAATAAATTACCTTGTAGAAAAGAGTTGTAATCGATGAACCTGGATTTTTCACAAATAGTTCCTTATATTCCGTTCATGCTAGAAGGAATTTGGACCACTTTGAAATTCGTATTTTTTGCGATTATTTTAGGTTCGATTCTTGGAACCTTGCTCGCTCTACTCAAAATAAGTAGCGTTGCACCTCTTAGATGGTTTGCCGATGCCTATACATCGATATTCCGGGGAACACCGCTGATTTTGCAATTGATGATTATTTATTACTCGATTCCACAGCTAACAGGCTATGACATTTCAGCATTTCTTTCGGCCATTTTGGCTTTTGGACTGAATTCATCCGCTTATATATCGGAAATTATTCGTGCTGGAATTCAAGCAGTCGATAAAGGACAAACAGAAGCGGCTCAAGCGCTCGGTATTCCGTACCGCTCGATGATGAAAGATATTATTTTGCCTCAAGCCTTAAAAAACATCTTACCCGCATTAATGAATGAATTTATCACCTTAACAAAAGAATCCGCTATCGTCTCGACCATCGGCTACCTCGATCTCATGAGACGCGCACAAGTAGTGGGTGCCGACTTGTTCCGTAACTTTGAACCGTTGTTATTTGTCGGCGTCATCTATTGGTGTCTCGTGATGGGCTTGACGATGATTGGTAAAGTTTTCGAACGGAGGTTAAAACAAAGTGATTAAAGTTCAACAGCTTTATAAAAAGTTTGGTACGAATGAAGTCCTCAGTGACATTTCTACTGTTGTCACGAAAGGTGAAGTCGTATCGATTATCGGTCCTTCTGGTTCAGGCAAATCCACTTTTCTACGGTGCTTAAACTTACTGGAACTACCGACTTCAGGCATTATTGAAATCAACGGTAAAAACTTAACGGCTTCTAAAAAAAATATCCACAAAATTCGGCAGCAAATCGGTATGGTATTTCAGCATTTTCATTTATTTCCTCATTTGACGGTGCTTGAGAATTTAACTTATGCACCGATGAAAGCAAAAGGCATCAAAAAAGAGGAAGCAGAATTGAAAGCACGATTGCTACTTGAACGCGTTGGCTTATCTGAAAAAGAAAAGGCCTACCCAAACAGCTTGTCTGGCGGTCAAAAGCAGCGTGTTGCGATTGCACGTGCTTTGGCTATGGAACCGGAACTAATGCTGTTTGATGAGCCTACTTCGGCACTGGATCCAGAAATGGTCAAAGAAGTGCTCGATGTCATGAAAGACTTAGCAAAATCCGGAATGACGATGGTTGTCGTGACTCACGAAATGGGCTTTGCTCGAGAAGTTGCAGACCGTGTTTTATTTTTGGATCATGGTGTATTAGTCGAGGAAGGCCAGCCGATGGAATTCTTTAGTCATCCGAAAACTGCTCGCGCTAAGGATTTTTTGGATAAAGTCTTGTAACAGGTATCCTTCTGGGTACCTGCTTTTCTATTTATCACTATTTGTTCATTTGATGCTCAAATGTGTTGGCGTTACTTCTCATTTCTGCATGTTATAATCGAAGCTGGCAAACACGCAGAAAACAGAGGTGGAAAATGTGTTTAGAAAAATCGTTATTTTAATAGGCGTCCTATTTTTCATGTCGCTGATTATCTTTACAGCTGTCATGTTCTTAAAAAATGAAGTAGAACTTTATTCGGAAACCGATGTGTCGTTAACCATTGAAAAGCCGACTTTCATTACATTCAGCGAACCGGAAGTCAGTAACAACGGTTCAGATCTTACGCAAGTTTACACGATGACTTTCCTTGGAATAGAGGTCGGCACATATACATTAGTCGATCGATCGCTTCAAAACGGCACTTCCATTATTTTCGAAGAAATCAAAAACACCGGTTGGATTCCTTACACATTGTCGATGAATGTTAACAAGTTAGAAGATACCGATTTTAAATCGTGGAATCCACAGCCGGTAGCCAAACTTGACGAAGCGTTGTATGGATTAGACTCAACGACCAATCCGCATGGCATTTTCACAACCAAAAATGGTGAAATTCTAATCGGCAATGTTTACGTATCGCGGAATCTACAACTAGGAAATGGCGACTCCGTGCAGGAATTGCGTCATGAAATTACGGATTTTACTACAGAAGAAGGCACCTTGTCGAAAAACCTTTGGTTGCCACCTAAGCACTCAAGTCAGACATGGCTAATGGCAGCTCAACAACCGTTATTCGAAACAGAAGAAGATGAAGACCAATGGATTGCATTTTCACTCGAAAATCGTTTGTCGCAGTTAAACTGGCTGACGCCTCAAGGTCCTTACGTTAAGCTTCAATTGACGGACGACCCACGAACACAACTTGCCTATGGGTATATCGATAAGCGAACGGCCGACCTCTCTTCCCTTGAATGGAATGAAACTTCGCCCTCTTTGTTCTTTGAGTCCATGATACTAAATGCTGAAATCAATCAATAATCATCTAAAAAGCGTTAAAGCCCCTGCTTTAACGCTTTTTTATATTCTTATCTTCTTTTCTTAATACCCAGGCAGTTAGCTTTCAAATTAACTAAAAATTCCGTATAATTAAAGTGAGTTAAAACCTTATTTCTGTTGCTACGCGGCGGCTGATTACTATATGAGGAGGTTGGTCATAATGGAACGCCGAGTACTCGATTCACAAGAAATAGAACTTCGGTTAGATGATGATTTTAATGCGATTCTGAATATGATTGGCGAAGGTGCACCCGTTTACACAACTTACAAAGAATTCAAGATAGAAAAAGAACGGCAGCGTGAAGAAGAAAAAGAGCTTCATTAATGTTGAATCATCGCTTTTCCGTTACCGGAGAGGCGATTTTTTTTATAACAAAAAGGGAGTGTCATGCAAAAGGAGCTACACTCAAAAGGTCCTAATTTATGACCTTTTGGGGCAGCCCCTTTACTTAATTCATCATTTTTGCTACAAAATCATATGAGCGCAAACGATCTTCCTGATAAAAAACCGGCGAATTGACGATAATCTCATTGGCTCTTGTTTTTTGAATAAAGTTTTTCAACTTTTGTCTAACAAGATCCGGTGTTCCAACCATCGTCGATTCAGAATCTAATTTGTCCCGGAAAATCGCAATTTCGCGGTCTGTCCAAACTTCCTCCAAGTGATCGATGGGTGCTCTAAATGTAGTTGGCTCGCCTCGCATCAAGGAGAACATCTGCTGCTGCGAAGAAGTCGCCAACCATTCTGCACGTTCTTGTGTTTTTGCAACAATAATCGTAACGCCAAGCATCGCGTAAGGAGCGGCCAACACCTGTGACGGTTTAAAGTTTTGATGATAAAGTTGCAAAGCCTGCATCATGTAATCCGGTGCGAAATGACTAGCAAATGAAAATGGCAAACCTTTTAACGCAGCCAGCTGTGCACTAAATCCACTCGATCCGAGTAGCCAAAGCGGAATCTTTATATTAGTACCAGGGTACGCCCGAACACGTCCGACAGGGTTAGCTGAAAAGTAATTTTCTAACTCCGCAACTTGCTGGGGAAAATCATCTCCGCTGCTATTCAAATTCCGACGTAACGCATGCGCAGTAGCTTGATCACTACCAGGTGCACGCCCTAGACCTAAATCAATGCGTCCAGGATAAATAGTTTCCAATGTACCAAATTGCTCTGCTATAACAAGCGGTGCATGATTCGGTAGCATAACTCCACCTGAACCTACACGAATCGACTCTGTTGCGCCTGCAATATGTCCAATAAGGACAGATGTCGCAGAACTGCCGATACCCGGCATATTATGATGTTCAGCTAGCCAATAGCGATTAAACCCCAATCGCTCCACATGCTGTGCCAACTCCACACTATTTTTAAAGGTCTGCGCTGTTTCTGCACCTTCGTTTATCGGTGCTAAATCAAGCACCGCCAATGGGATATTTTCAAATTTCTTAATATGCATAATTCCGTTCACTCCTATTCTCTTCCATTGTAGCGATGTTTATCTGAACCGTCCCTTTTTTTGCTCAAGCACCGAAAAGCGCAAGCTGCCATGTAGATTCGACGGGCATAAGACGCTCTGGTGAAGTGGCATGTTTTCAGCCACACAGCCGGAGTGGCTTATGACCCGAGAATCTGGCAGCTGGAGCTGGACAACATGAAAAGTGAAAGTGCCTCGTCAGCTCTGACAGGCATAAGACAGACCAGCAGTGTGGCGTTCTTTGCTACGCAGCTGGGTTGACTTATGTCCCGAAGAGCTAGGCACTTGCAACTGGACACCGAAAAGCGCAAGCTGCCATGTAGATTCGACGGGCATAAGACGCTCTGGCGAAGTGGCATGTTTTCAGCCACACAGCCGGAGTGGCTTATGACCCGAGAATCTGGCAGCTGGAGCTGGACAACATGAAAAGTGAAAGTGCCTCGTCAGCTCTGACAGGCATAAGACAGACCAGCAGTGTGGCGTTCTTTGCCACGCAGCTGGGTTGACTTATGTCCCGAAGAGCTAGGCACTTGCAACTGGACACCGAAAAGCGCAAGCTGCCATGTAGATTCGACGGGCATAAGACGCTCTGGTGAAGTGGCATGTTTTCAGCCACACAGCCGGAGTGGCTTATGACCCGAGAATCTGGCAGCTGGAGCTGGACAACATGAAAAGTGAAAGTGCCTCGTCAGCTCTGACAGGCATAAGACAGACCAGCAGTGTGGCGTTCTTTGCCACGCAGCTGGGTTGACTTATGTCCCGAAGAGCTAGGCACTTGCAACTGGACACCGAAAAGCGCAAGCTGCCATGTAGATTCGACGGGCATAAGACGCTCTGGTGAAGTGGCATGTTTTCAGCCACACAGCCGGAGTGGCTTATGACCCGAGAATCTGGCAGCTGGAGCTGGACAACATGAAAAGTGAAAGTGCCTCGTCAGCTCTGACAGGCATAAGACAGACCAGCAGTGTGGCGTTCTTTGCCACGCAGCTGGGTTGACTTATGTCCCGAAGAGCTAGGCACTTGCAACTGGACACCGAAAAGCGCAAGCTGCCATGTAGATTCGACGGGCATAAAGAAATTTTTCTTTTCCTATCCTCCCTTTACTAATCAAGCTAGTTGCCTACCCACTTCTTATATTTGCATTATTTAAAATTCAACACTTGCTTTCTTTCATTAATTGATTTATGATTAGGAACATCTAAACAGAAACACTAAACTTAATAAGATATTTCTTATCTAGAGAGACGGAGGGATTTGGCCCTGTGAAGTCTCAGCAACCAGTCTGACGAAGACTACGGTGCTAATTCCAATAGGCTTCTGCCTAACAGATGAGAAGAATGCATTTCCGGACAGGGGCTTTCTTCTTTATGAAGAAAAGCCCCTGTTTTCTTATTGAGAGGATGAGTAACATGACAAAACACAGCTTGGAAACTTTATTAGTTCAATTAGGCAATCACAGCGATCCCACAACAGGAGCCGTTAATCCGCCCATTTACTTGTCGACAGCCTACGAACATCAAGGACTTGGCCAATCAACTGGCTATGATTATACGCGCACGAAAAACCCGACTCGCTCTGTTCTGGAAGAAGGATTTGCAGAACTTGAAGGCGCAGATGCTGCATTTGCTTGCAGTTCTGGAATGGCAGCTATTCAACTCGTTTTGTCTCTTTTTCGTCCAGGTGATGAATTGTTAGTACCGGAAGATATTTATGGTGGAACATACCGCCTATTAGATCACTTTGCATCAGCTTATAATATTCACCCCAACTACACCGAGTTCAAAGATGTCCAAGACACAGAACAAAAAATAACCATTCATACACGTGCACTTTTTATTGAAACGCCCACCAATCCACTGATGCAAGAAATTGATCTCGTTGCTTATGCCGCATTGGCTAAAAAGCATAAGCTTCTATTAATCGTCGATAATACATTTTTAACGCCCTTCTTCCAACAGCCCCTATTACTGGGTGCAGACATTGTTATCCATAGTGCAACGAAATATATTGGTGGTCATAATGATGTTTTAGCTGGACTTGTTGCCGCTAAAGGCGATCGCATTTGCGAAAAACTGGCAACATTCCATAATTCGGTTGGTGCCGTTTTGTCCCCTTTTGACTCTTGGTTACTGGTTCGCGGATTAAAGACATTGCCTTTACGGATGCGACAGCATGACGCAAACGCGAAAACCATTGCTGAGTTTTTGTCTCAGCAGTCGTCTGTGTCTGATGTGTTGTATCCTGGAAAAGGCGGCATGTTGTCCTTCCGTTTGCAAAAAGAAGAATGGATAGCTCCTTTTCTTGAACACATTAAACTCATCACCTTTGCGGAAAGTCTTGGCGGTGTTGAAAGTTTTATTACTTACCCCGCCACCCAAACTCATGCAGACATGCCTTTTGAAGAACGGACGAAACGTGGCGTTTGCAATCGGTTATTGCGATTTTCAGTCGGGGTGGAACTTGCTGAAGATTTAATTGCTGATTTAGCACAAGCGTTTTCAGAACTAAATAAGGAGGTAGTTGAATATGACCGATCGCATTGAAACGAAGTTTATTCACTCTACTGGAGTCGACCCACAAACTGGAGCTGTCAATGTACCTATCTATTTATCTTCCACTTTTCACCAACAAAGCCTGGATTCGTTTGGACCGTTTGATTATAGCCGTTCTGGAAACCCCACTCGCCTAGCGTTAGAAGAAACCATCGCTAAGCTAGAAGGAGGCAAGCGTGGGTTCGCCTTTTCTTCAGGGATGGCTGCTATTTCCTCTGCTTTTATGCTGTTGTCTTCAGGTGACCATGTCTTAGTGTCAGAAGACGTTTACGGCGGAACTTATCGTTTTATCACGGAAATTTTGGACAAATTCAATATCGAATATACCTTTGTGAATATGACGGACTTAAACGAAATGGCTAATGCCATCCAGCCAAATACAAAAGTGATTTACTTGGAAACGCCATCAAATCCTGTTATGAATATTACCGATATTGAAATCGCTGCAAAACTAGCGAAAGCCAATAACTGTTTAACGTTTGTTGACAACACCTTTATGACACCGCTTTACCAGAATCCACTGGAGCTTGGTGCAGATATCGTTCTTCACAGTGCAACGAAGTTTCTGTCAGGTCATAGCGACGTCATCGCAGGTCTTGCTGTGACCAAAGATGAAGAACTTGGAAACCGTTTGGGCTTTATCCAAAACACGTTTGGCTCTGTTCTAGGAGCTCAAGATTCTTACCTGTTAATCCAAGGCATAAAAACTTTAGGTGCTCGGTTAGGCCAGTCGTCTCAATCGGCTCGCGTTATTGCTGAATACTTGCAGAACCATCCGTTAATTGAAGAAGTATACTACCCCGGATTTTCGTTCCATCCTGGAAACCCAATTCACGAACGCCAAGCTACAAATGCAGGAGCGGTTCTATCATTTCGTTTAGCTGATAAAAAATCCGTTCGTATATTTGTCGAACATCTGAGAATTCCGGTGTTTGCAGTTAGTTTAGGCGCAGTCGAATCGATTTTGTCCTATCCTGCAACGATGTCTCATGGCTCAATGCCTCCAGAAGAACGCGAAAAACGTGGAATCACCGACGGCTTGCTACGTTTTTCTGTCGGCTTAGAACATTGTGATGATTTGGTGCAAGATCTAAACCAAGCACTATTACAAGTAGCCCGTCGAAAAGGATTAAGCATCGCAAATTAAAGTTCCTTCTATAGAAAGAACTTTTGTTCTAAGAAACCCTCTTGCCTCATCTGGCAAGAGGGTTTCTTATGAATAGAGAACTCGATTTATCTTGCAGTCCTCTATCAAATTCTTCTTGGCTTTAAGCTATCTCTTGTTTTTCGCTCATTTCCATTTCTGCAACAACAGGGAATCGCAAATGAATAATGATTGGTAATTACTCACTCATTTTTTAGACACAATTATTAAAAAAACAAGAGATTCTATTGATAATGATTGACATTCTCAATTGGAACTTTATAATTGATGATGAGAATGATTTTCATTTGAAATCTCAATTACACATTAAGGGGAGAGACATCCATGAACAAACTTTTTTATCTGGTTATCGCTTTATTAGTTCTTGTTTTAGCTGCATGCGGAAGCAATGATGCATCCGAACCGGCAACAGATGCACCTGAAGAAACAGCTGAAAGCAAAGAAGTTAATTTATATACGGCAAGACATTACGATGTAGATGATGAATTATACAAAAAGTTTGAAGAAGAAACCGGTATTAAAGTAAATCTAATTAAAGGTGACGCAGATGAGTTGCTTGAGCGCATTAAGCGTGAAGGAGATGGCACTGAAGCTGATTTATTCTTGACTGCAGATGCTGGACGTTTATACCGTGCTAAAGAAGATGGCTTGCTACAGTCCGTATCAAGTGACATACTAGACGAACAAATTCCTGAAAAATTCCAAGACACAGACCAAATGTGGTATGGCTTAACAAAACGTGCACGTGTACTTGTCTACAACAAAGAAACTGTAAAACCTGAAGAATTATCTACTTATGAAGCTTTGACAGAAGACGAGTGGAATGGCCGTGTATTGATTCGTGGCTCTGAAAATATTTACAATCAATCGCTACTTGCTTCGTTTATTGAAATAGAGGGTGAAGAAAAAGCGAAAGAATGGGCTGCAGGCCTAGTAAATAATTTCGCACGTGATCCTGAAGGCGGAGATCGGGACCAAGCTAAAGCAATCGCTGCTGGAGTTGGCGACGTTGCTATTATGAACAGCTATTATTTTGGACAAATGTTGAACTCTGAAGATCCTGCTGAAGTAGAAGTAGCAGAAGGACTTGGATTGTTCTTCCCGAACCAAGATACGACTGGTACTCACGTGAACGTTAGTGGTGCGGGTGTTGTGAAAACAGCTAAAAACAAAGAAAATGCTATAAAACTTCTTGAATTCCTTTCTGCACCTGAAGCACAAGGAACGTTTGCAGAAACAAATTACGAATACCCAGTAAATGAAAAAGTCGAACCTTCTGAGTTACTAACATCATGGGGTGAATTTAAAGAACAGGACATTCCGCTTTCTGCTTTAGGAGACAATAATGCGAAATCAATTCTGATCTTTAATGAAGTCGGCTGGAAATAATGAATATGCTGTGCCCTTGCTGTATGTTTACAGCAAGGGATTTCTGGCGATTGGAGAAGGTGGCTTAACCATGCAAAGAAGATTAGCTAATATAAATATTTGGACGGTTGCAGCCATCGTCATTATCGCTGCATTGTTTTTACCGAATTTAACGATTGTGACAGGTCTTTTCACCCCCTCTAACGAGAACTGGGCACATATGAAAGAATTTGTCCTTTGGTCGTTTGTAAAAAACTCCTTAATACTCGTTGTAGCCACCGCTGCTTCAACAATTTTTATCGGTCTAAGCTTAGCTTGGCTGATTGCCCAGTATCAGTTCCCTTTCCGACGATTTTTAAAATGGGCACTGATTCTCCCCCTCTCAATCCCACCTTTTATTGGGGCCTACACGTACCACGGGATTTTTAATTATACGGGTGTGATTCAGACAACACTCCGTGAGCGCTTTGATATGGAACTAAATCCAGCATATTTTGACATCATGAACTTGCCAGGTGCTATTTTCATTTACACGGTTTTCTTGTATCCCTATGTTTACACCATCACACAAGTTTTTTTGGCACAGCAGTCGGCTTCACTCATTGAAAGTACACGATTACTTGGCAAAGGCCCATGGCGAACGTTTTTCCAAGTAGTCGTTCCGATATCGCGGATTTCGATTATCGCAGGTGCTAGTTTGGTCGTCTTAGAAGTATTAAATGATTACGGTGTAGTGAAATACTACGGCATCCAAACCTTTACAACAGCGATTTTTCAAACTTGGTTTGGCTTAGGCGACATCGAAACATCTATTAAACTAGCCGCTTCTTTAATGGGATTTGTCATTGTTATTCTGCTGATTGAAAAAATTCTGCGCGGCAGACGTCAATATAGCTACGCTTCTACAAAAGTCAGACCGCTGCCACTTGTTAAATTAACCGGTTGGAAAGCTGTTGCTGCTGCTAGTTATGGCTTCGCTATTTTGGCTTTAGGTTTTTTCATCCCGGTTGCGCAATTGATCGACTGGACCATTTTAACTTTTGGAACCATTCCATTAGATGAATTTATGTCCTATATAAGAAATTCTGTTTTCGTAGCCGGATTCAGCGCTGCAGTCATTATCGTTTTCGCACTGATTGTCGGCAATTTTGCCCGCCTCGTTCATGGCAGACTTGCTAAATTATTGCCCAAACTAACAGTTTTAGGTTATTCTATTCCAGGAGCTGTTATTGCAGTTGCCGTAGTAACTGCTTTTGTTTCATTAGATGAATTTTTAGCACCACTATATAAACTAGTTGGTATGAACACGACACTTGTACTTAGCGTGAGCATCATCTTGCTCGTCACAGCTTACATCATCCGATTTTTCGCCATTGGCTACAGTTCCATTGAAACGGGTTACGACAAAATCGGCACCGACTTCCAAGATGCTTCTCGCCTTCTTGGAGCCGGACTGACAAGAACCTTTTTTAAGGTAGACATGCCAATGATGAAAGGTGCCATCATTAGTGGATTTATTCTCGTATTCATTGACGTATTAAAAGAAATTCCATTGACTTTAATTTTGAGACCCTTTAATTTCGATACACTTTCTACAAAAGCTTTCCAATATGCCAGCGACGAAAAAATCATGGAAGCATCTCAAGCTTCTTTGCTGATTGTTGGTATTAGTGCCTTAGCAATTGTGGTCTTTTATAAGTTTTTGGAAAAGGAGTTGGATTAATATGTTCGTAACCATTGAAAATCTTTGCTTTTCTTACCCAAATACAAAAGCTGTAGCACTTGATAATTTCTCTTTAGAGATTGAAAAAGGAGAGGTCATTTCCATCCTTGGGCGAAGCGGTAGTGGAAAAAGCACTGTCCTTCGCTTACTTGCAGGGCTTGAAAATCCTTCAGTTGGAAAAGTGACGATTCAAGATCAAGTTCTTTGTGATCAACATACTTTCGTTCAACCTGAAAAACGTGGCATCGGCATGGTATTCCAAGATTATGCACTTTTCCCTCATATGACGGTTGCCGATAACATTTTATTTGGACTGTTCCGCATGAAAAAAGCGGCCAAGCAAAAGCGGCTCCAAGAAGTCTTGGAACTCGTGGAATTACAGGGTTATGAAAAACGTTATCCGCACCAATTAAGTGGTGGACAGCAGCAGCGTGTTGCGATTGCTAGAGCGCTCGCGCCAAATCCACATCTACTATTACTCGATGAACCCTTTAGTAATTTAGATGCCGAACTTCAAGAGAAAATTCGGAAAGAGTTGCGTGATATTTTAAAGAAAGCCAATATCACCTCTATCTTCGTAACACACGACGAGAAAGATGCTCATATTCTAGCTGATCGAATTGTTAAGATCAAAGACGGCAGTACTGATTTTATTGGTCGTCCTTGTGATTTACTCGATGTTTATCGTCAAGAAGCTCGCAACGCACCTACTATTGTAGAAGAAAAAGAATTAGTTCGTATTTAAAAACAGCCCTCCAATAGAGTGGTTTACTAAACCCATACAAAAACCCATTCGAAAAAAATCGAATGGGTTTCTTCTATTATAAGGTGTTGTGTTCGCCGACGACTGACAAGCTTTCTGTCTTTTGCTTCACATCTTCTATTTCAATTGCTTTCCGAGCAACGCCCGTATCCATAGCAGCCTTTGCTACTGCCGCCGCAACAGCTGAGGCCACACGCAAATCAAACGGTTTGGGTATAACATAGTCCTCATTCAGCTCATTTGCCTCTAGTAATCCCGCAATCGCTTCGACTGCAGCGATTTTCATCGCATCGTTGATGTCAGTAGCCAATACGTCTAAAGCACCTCTAAAGAGTCCAGGGAAGGCTAATACGTTATTGACTTGGTTTGGGAAATCAGAACGTCCTGTGCCAACTACTCTGGCACCGGCTTGTTTCGCCAAGTGCGGAAGAATTTCAGGGTTTGGATTGGCCATAGCGAAAATGATGGCATCATCATTCATCGTCCGGACCATGTCTCCAGTCAATGCACCTTCTGCTGATACGCCGATAAAGACGTCTGCTCCTTGGATGACATCTGCCAGTAGACCTTCTTTGCGTTCGTAATTGCTCATTTCAGCCACTTCTTCTTTAAACGGATTCATGCCATTTTTGCGTCCTTTGAAAATAGCTCCTTTTGTATCACACATGATCACGTGACCAAAGCCAAATTTACTCAGTAATTTAACGATGGCAATTCCTGCAGCTCCCGCACCGTTAACGACAATTTTGGTTTCCTGTACGTCTTTGCCGACCAGTTTTAATGCATTGATCAAGCCTGCCAAAGTAACAATTGCTGTACCGTGCTGATCGTCGTGAAACACGGGAATTCCCATTTCCTTTTTCAAACGCTCTTCCACAATAAAACAAGTCGGGGCCGAAATATCCTCAAGATTGACGCCACCAAATCCTGGTTCAAGCAATTTAACCGTTTGGATAATGGTTTCCGCATCGGTTGTATCCAAACAAATCGGGAACGCGTCAACTCCAGCAAATTCTTTAAATAATATAGCCTTTCCTTCCATAACCGGCAATGCGGCAAGCGGACCAATGTTGCCGAGGCCAAGAACTGCTGTCCCATCTGTCACTACCGCGACCATATTGCTTTTCATTGTGTAGTCGTGAACCTTTGACGGGTCTGCTGCGATTTCTCTACAAGGTTCTGCTACTCCTGGAGAATAGGCGAGGCTCAAGTCCCTTTCATTTTCCACTGCTACTTTTGACCGAATCTCCAATTTCCCCTGATGCGTCCTGTGCAGTTGCAACGAATCGTTTTTTAGCTTAGACATGTGCCTCATCTCCCTTTGTTCATAATTGTTTATTATAAAGAGTATTTTGATAATTGAAAGAGTTTTCAATTAATTTGATCAATGTTCAGACTTTAGGCGGATACAGTAGTAAAGTTTTCCTGTATCTACTGGTTAAAAAACGCTAACAAAAAGAGAACTGAAATTTCTTCAGTTCAGCTTGTAGACAAAAGAATACTTATTCATTTTTTTGTATGCATCTAGGATTTTCCGCAGGAAAGCCACTGACCGAAGGGACTTCGGGCAGTGGCTTTGCGACGAAGCTAGCGCAGCGATGCAGGAGCATGGGTTTTCAGTGACGAGGAGACTGAAGCTGAGCCCACCGGAAAGCGAAGTGGCCAGCTCAGTTGAAGATTATACATCACTATTCAGTTTAATAAGACTTTGTCTACAAGCTACTGAACTTTCTTCAGTTCTTCTTTTTAGTTAGATAGCTGTCCAGCCACCATCGACTTTAATGGTTTCACCGGTTACAAAATTAGCTAAGTTAGAAGCCAAATATAACACGGCTCCCGAGATATCTGCTGGTTGAGACAAGCCATCCAGTAAAATTCTACTGTCAATCTCTTGTTTGAACGTCTCGTCTTTGAACATATTGACAGTCAACTCGGTTTCGACAAAGGTCGGCGCTACCGCATTGACACGAATTCCTTGCTTTGCCCACTCTACTGCGAGAGCTTTTGTCAGTTGCACGAGACCTCCTTTACTTGAACAATACGCCGCTCGCTTCACATAACCGACAAAGGCCATTTGCGACGCGATATTAATGATTCGTCCACTGTTTTGTTCGAGCATGTATCTAGCTGCTGCTTGACTAGCAAAAAATGCCGTCTTTAAATTCAAGTCGAGTACCGCATCCCAGTCCGCTTCTGTTACTTCCATTGCCGGTTTCGCAATGTTAATACCCGCGTTATTAACCAATACATCAACAGTTCCAAATTCTGACGCAGCTTTATCAATCAGTTTCTGAACTTCCCCGATATCACTCAAATCCCCGGAAACTGCGAGGCATTTCGGATTGTATTCTTGTAGTTCCTTCAAAGACGCTTTGAGAACTGTTGCGTCTCGTCCAGAAATCACCACATTGGCTTTTAGTTTTGCGAAAGTCAACGCAATGTCTTTACCGATTCCTTTGCTGCCCCCTGTGACGATTACTGTTTTGTTTTCAAGTTCAGAAAAATAGGCAGTCATTCTGAGGCACCTGCCTTTAAATCCTTTTTCAAAAAGTGAATTAAGGTCTGTTCTCGTTCTTTATTTAATTTTGCCGAAACATCAGGCTCCCACGAATAAAACCCTTCTCCTGTTTTATCCCCAAGCTTGTTTTCAACTACAAGTGTGGACAGCGTTTCGCCTGATCGCTGATCTGTCGCTAGCTCTTCAAACAAATAGTTAGAGATTGCCGAGAAGACGTCAAGCCCTCCCATATCCGCAGTCATAAGTGGTCCGGTTACCGGCAACCTACGCCCAATGCTATACGTGACAGCTGCATCAATATCTTCTTTTGAAGCAACTCCAGCATCCAGTAAAGCTTGCGCTTCACGGAACAAGGCATATTGCAGACGATTGCCGATAAATCCTGGAATTTCCTTATGGAGCAAAATTGCTTTTTTGTTCATTTCTTTTAAAACAGCCATTGCTCGCTCAACAGTCTTTTCATCTGTCTGCTCCCCCTTAACTACTTCTACTAAAGGAATAAGATGTCCTGGATTCCAAAAATGCGTTACGACAAAGCGAGCGGGTAGCCGCATCTCTTCAGCCAATAAACTCGGTTTAAATCCTGAGGTGTTGCTGGCAATGATCACGTCATCGCTGATCAACGTTTCCAATCGACTATAAAGTTCTTTTTTCAGTTCCAATACTTCGGGTACAACTTCGATAATGAACGTCGAGTTCAAAATAGCTTTTTCAAAAAAAGTGGTCAATTGAATTCGTTGTCTAATTTCTTCTGCTTGGTCGACAGTAACCAGTTTATTGTCTGTCATGACTTTGAGTTTGTTATGTAATCCTCTATCCGCATTGCTAAGATCTTGTTCATCGATGCCATAAACCGTTACGGTTTCGCCGGCCCATGCTGCCGATAAAGCAATTGAGTGTCCCATCGTTCCTGCTCCGAGAATTGAAATTTTTTCCATCCCTTACACCCCTCTATCGTTTGACTGTCTCACGCAAACTGCCCAACAAACAAGGAACCGAAAGTTTGTTGGGCAGTTTCATCTTATAATCCAAGTGAGAATAATACAACTGCCAGTGCAGCACCAATGAGTGGCACGACAACGGTTAATGCACCAAATGCAGGATACGCATCTTTATGTGTTTCACCTGCAATTGAGCGAATAGTCGTTACGACATAACCACCCTGCGGCATTGAATCGAGTGAACCTGAAGAAATGGAAACCGTTCTGTGTAAGGCTTCTGGATCGACTCCCATATCTAAATAATGAGGTGCAAGCAGGGGTAAAGCAATCGCTTGTCCACCCGAAGACGAACCTGTCAATCCGGCAATGACCGCCACCGCCAGTGCACCCCCAATTAACGGGCTTCCTGGAATACCCGTCATGACATCAACCGCTGTTTCAAAAGAAGGTGTCGCTTTGACAACTCCACCAAAACCAACCACTGCTGCCGTATTAGCAATTGCGATAACAGCTCCTACTGCACCTTCACTGAAGGCATCTCCAATATTGCGGAAATATTTTCTGTTAAGAAAATAAGTTGTTGCAATACCGCCGCTTAACGCAATAATCAATGCCGAAGTTCCAAGCGAATTGTGGAAAAGAAATGAAATGCCTAGAACCACAACAAGCGGAATCATACTGAGTAAAGGATTTGGTAATTCTGTGCGTTCTTCTGCAGACGGATCGGTTTTCCGAGCGGTAAATCGCTCCCCTTTTACTAACGCTTTGGAAATCATTTTCTTCAACCACCAGTACCCAAAAATCATCATGAATAAGGCTACGATGATACTGACCTCCCACCCTGCATACGGTGTCGTTCCTAAAAATTCAATGGGAATCCAGTTTTGGATTTCAGGCGAACCAGCAGAAGTCATTGTAAAAGTGGTCGATCCAAAAGCAAGCGCCGCTGGGATAAAACGTCTCGGCAAATCAGCTTGTCTAAATAGGCTGAGTGCCATCGGATACACAGAGAAAGCGACAACGAACAAACTGACGCCGCCATAAGTTAAAACCGCACAAGCAAGAACAACAGCTAGAGCCGCACGTTTCATCCCAATTTTGCTAACGATCCATTTTGATACGCTGTCAGCTGCACCACTGTCTTCCATCACTTTACCAAAAATGGCACCGGTCAAGAACATCAAATACCAAGAAGCGATAAAGCCTGTAAAACCGGTCATGTAATTTGTTAAAAAGTTAGCTGCCCCTTCCTCAGCAAGCTGAGGAAACAACGGCAATCCATTTAATAACGCAACAAACAAAGCAGTTAACGGTGCTGCGATCAACAAGTTCATCCCGCGCATCGTCAAAATGATCAATAAAATTAAGCCACCAAACATTCCCAACATACCAAGCATAAAACAACCCCCCATACCCCTTAGAGTAACTTATTTACTGCCGTATCTTCTGACTCTGAGAAGCGCCTGTTCTGCATGTCCTGCGAAGTTTTCAAGCTGACATAAACGTGCTGCATATTCACCAATATAAGCACTCGCTTCTGGTGTTACTTTCTGATACGTAACGGTTTTGATGAACTTACCTACCCACAATCCACCTGTGTAACGAGCAGCGCCTTTTGTCGGCAATGTATGGTTAGTCCCAATTACTTTGTCGCCATATGCCACATTCGTTTCGGGTCCTAAAAATAAACAGCCATAATTCGTCATATTTTCAAGGAAATAATCAGGATTTTCTGTTAGGATTTCAACATGCTCAAATGCCAAACGGTCTGCTTCAATACGTGCTTCTTCTATTGAATCGACTAGTAAGATTTGGCCGTAATCTTCCCATGAAACGCGTGCAACATCGGCCGTTACTAATGTTTCTAATTGGCGTTCGATTTCTTTAATTGTTTCATTTGCTAGTTCTTCTGAAGTTGTAATCAATGCTCCTGGTGAAGTGGGGCCGTGCTCTCCTTGACCTAGAAGATCTGTCGCCACCATTTCGGCATCCGCTGTATGATCTGCTACCACTAGCGTTTCAGTCGGTCCAGCAAATAAGTCGATTCCAACACGTCCGTACAATTGACGCTTCGCTTCCGCTACAAAGGCATTTCCCGGCCCGACGATCATATCAACTGATTTAATTGTTTCCGTTCCGATCGCCATCGCTGCCATCGCTTGAATTCCACCAAGTAAATAGATTTCATCTGCCCCAGCAAGTGACATTGCGGCAATTGTCGCGTTTGGAATTTCTCCATTGATTGGCGGTGTGCAAGCGATTACACGTTTAACACCTGCAACTTTTGCTGTTAACACACTCATATGAGCGGAAGCAACCATCGGATAACGTCCACCTGGAATATAGCAGCCTACACTGTTCACTGGAATGTTTTTATGTCCAAGAATAACTCCTGGTATATTTTCTACTTCAACGTCATTCATAGAAGCCAGCTGTGCTTCTGCAAAGTCGCGAATATTTTTTTGGGCAAACTTAATGTCTTCGATAACATGATCAGGAACAGTGGAAACGATTTCATTTATTTCAGCCTGAGACAAGCGAAAAGATTCTGGCTGCCAATTATCAAATTTACCTGATAGTTCACGCACTGCTTGATCGCCATTTTCTTCAATGGCTAATAATGCCTCCGCCACTATTTGTGAAACTTTCGAATCGTTAGCGCTTACTTCTTCTTGGGATTTTCCTGCTTTCAATACTTTCATCATCATAATTCCTCCAAACCTTTATTTTTGAATACGTATGCAAAAATGAAACTATTTAGAGAATATGCGCATTTTCGGTAAATGTCAACACTTATTATGTCGTTTTCCGTTCAACAAATACCCCATCCACTTCTACAGCCTCTGCTGTGCCTGTGTAGTCAATCATTTCAGCTAATAAATAAGTCACCGTTTCTTCTACCATTTTTTCAATCGGTTGTTCCCAAGTTGTCAGTTCATAAGCAGGCCAAGAAGACATGCCAATGTTATCAAAGCCAATCACTTTAACTTGTGCTGGAACTTGAATTTCTTTTTTCCGTAAAGCATCCATAACTCCTAGCGCCATAATATCATTCGCTACAAAAAAAGCGGACGGCAGTGCCTCTTCTTCCATGATTGCAAGGGTTGTCTTATAGCCACCTTCATATGTATAATCTGATGAATACTTTTTGAAATTCAAATTGTGTTGAGTCACTACTTCGCTAAATCCTTCTTCACGTTCTTGACTAGTCGATGTATTTTCATTGCCCGAAATGTAAGCCATATCTTTCGAGCCTTTAGCGATCAGATATTCTGCTATTGCACGACCTGCACTCAAGTTATTGCAGCAGACCGAATAGAAATTAGAACGGCTCAATTTCCGGTTAAAAAACACCAACGGAATCTGATTTGCTCTGAAGCTTTCTGCAACATTTAGCGACATCGTTGCATCTGTGATAACCACTCCAGCAACATTGTAATTCAATAAGGTCTCAATATCTTCAGTTTGAATTTCATCGCTATTCGTATGGACGAATAGAATGCTATAGCCGAATTTTTTAAATGAAGCTGTAAACTGTGTTAAGACTTGAGGATAAAAAGGATTTTGTACGCCTTTCATCACTAAGCCTATAATTTTTGTTCGGTTGGTGATTAAACTTCTGGCAAACTCATTTGGCCGATAGCCCAGTTCTTCTGCTGCAGCCAATACTTTTTGACGTGTTTTTTTAGAAACTTTTGCACCTTCAAAATAGACTCTAGAAACAGACGATTGCGAGACACCTGCAAGCTTTGCAACATCTTTTGCATTGATTGTAGACTTCATTCTTTTCAACCCTTTTCCACTAATATCGAACTCTAGCTTACACTATAACTGCTTTTCTAGCATCCTTGTGTTTATTCGCAGTAAAAATTCCTGCAGGCAACAGCAGGAATTTTACTCTTTCATTTGCTCCGTTTTACGATTTTCTAAAACTGAAACTAGCATGAATCCTTTTGTGCTAACTTGGCAATTCTCATTGGTACAAACTTATAAAACTGTTACAAGTGAAACGAATCATCGTATAGCGGTTTCATGTGCAAATCGTATTCTTTTTTTACGTCTTCAATGTCGTAAATAGTGCCAGCGTGTTCAGCCGTACTCATCTGTTCTACTTGTTCATGAACCAAATCGGCGAAATATTTTCCGCAGGCGACATCATTCGGATATTTTGCCTTTACTTTAGCTACCAGCTCTTCATCGAGTGTTTGGTTGAAAGCATGATACATAGCTGCATTGACGATTGTTAACGATTTTTTAGAAGCATAAGACACCCTATAAAAATTTCCGTAACGATCTTTCAACAAATCTCTTTTCGGAATAATTTCCATAACTTCGCCCTCCTCCAGTTCTATACTGTTCCATACCCGTCAAGTCACTCGAAAAAACTGTAAGTGCGTAAATCCCTTGTTTTTCATTGACAAAAAAAGACCCATTTGCAAGAAGCAAATAGGTCAACTAGTGCAATTCGGTGAACTGACATTCATCCTTTTTTTATAACTATAGTCGCCATAACTGAATCTTTTCAGGTTTTTTCTTTGCATCAAGCGCCCCTTTTAGATCAAAGACTATTCCTTGTTGCTCAATCAATAAACTGTCAAACTGCTGCCAACCACTTTCTCTATAAGGCTTGTGCGGAACAGCCAAAATAACTGCATGCGCTGGTTTTAGTTGGTGGTGAGGTGAAAGATGAGACTCGTAGTAGAGAGTGGTGTCTTCAGCGGAAGCATAAGGATCTGCTAATTGCACATCGATGCCGTGTTCTTTTAGTTCCTTGACGATATCGACTACTTTAGAATTGCGTAAATCGGGAACTTCTTCTTGAAAAGAAAGTCCCAAGATCGTCACACGACTGGTTGCGACATTAGTATTCTCCTGATTCATTTTTTTGATTAACGACTGCGCAATAAAACGACCCATTCCGTCATTAATTTTACGTCCTGACACAATCACTTCCGAACGCTGCCCCAAACTTCTTGCTTTGTCCGCTAAATAATGTGAAGCTAGTCCGATTCCCTGTCCACCAACTAAATTTGGCATTGTTTTTAAAAAACCGCGTTTACTTCCTGCCGTTTCTAGCACTTCCTGTGTATCGATGCCCAACTGCTCGCAGATCTTCGCCAATTCGTTGATCAATGCTATATTAACATCTTGTTGAATATTTTCAATCAACTGTGCTGTTTCAGCAACACAAATGGAAGAGGCTTTATGTATACCCCCAGTAACGATACTGCCATAAACCATCGCCAGATATTCTGTGACTTCTTCATTTTGTCCTGCAACTACTTTTTTCATTTTTTTAAAGTTGTTTTTTTTATCTCCTGGAAAAATTCTTGCAGGGGAATACCCGACAAAAAATTCTTTGCCGCTTTCGTACCCAGAATACTTCTCGAGTAATGGAATACACAAGTCTTCAGTCACACCGGGTGCCACAATGGATTCGTAGACGATAACCGCGCCTTTTTTCATATGTTCCGCAACACATTTACTAGCCTTTTTTAAAGCGGATAAATCTGGCAGATGGTCTTCATCCATCGCTGATGGTACGGCTATGATAATAAACCCTGCATCTTTTAAATCTGAAGGGGTCGCCGTAAAAACGATCGTTGCTTTTTCAAATTCCTCACGGCTTACTTCGTTTGTCTTATCTAGTCCAAGCATCAAAGCCTGAATTCTAGCGGTATTCGTATCGTAGCCGGTAACTGGGTATTTATGATTAAACGCAATTGCTACGGGCAATCCGACATACCCCAATCCAACAACTGCTATTTTTAAATTTTGTAACATGATGACGGATATCCCCTTTCTCCTGCCTCTACCATGTGCTCTCGGATTGCCCGTGCCAATTTGTCAAATCTTGCACAGTTCTTATAGTAGAATGTCGAAAAAATAAAACAGCTAGTATAAGACACGTGAAATTTGTTAAAGTAAATTCTCTTTTTCCGTTAGTGAGGTAAGTAAGATGACTTGTCCTTTTGAAGTTAACGCTAGTTTCCATGACACAACATCTTCAACTTTGTTTTGAATATGCAAACTGATGACAAAAGCTTTAAGCCGATCAAAATGTGGAATTTGGCTTCCGCCAAAAACAAAACGTGTCTGTGGATGTTTATCAATTTTCTCAAGCGTATTCAACTTATATGCATGCGATTTTAAATTTCCTTGTTGATCCAAACCACATGAAATCTCACCGAGCTTTTCCACAAATCCATTATCGCTTTCAACCGCCCCAATTTCCAAACTGCCAGATAATAACGATACCGTATTGTTTTCGCAATACGTTACAAGATGAATCGTATTTAAAGCATACGGATAGATTTTATTTAAGAAAGGATGCTGTTCTATCATGTCTCTATCTTGAAAAGGTATGTTGCTTCCCACTAGTTCTTCAAAACTAAATTCATCTCGATATTTTTCTACACCCATCCGAATTCACCCTTTTCCTGTTTTATTATTCTACTGAGCAACAAAAAATTCGCTGCTTAAAAAGCAAAATCTTCAAACGCAATCATTCAGGTACCAGTTAGAAATTCTTTTGTTGTTCGATAATTGAAATAACCAGTTTACGCGCCTCATCTTCAGATGCTGTTTTCAACAGTTTCAACAAACGGGCCATGTCTAGTTGACTAAGCCCTTGTGATTTTTGGAGTACCTTGTAGATAGACTTCCCTTGTAGTTGAAACAAGCTACTTTTACCTATAGCTGTTTTTAGTCCTCCACCATGAAGAATGTGCTGAACTGCGTAACCAGTTTTTATTTTTTGCTCGAACAGCGGAAAGAAGTTTCCCGGTAGTTGTTCTTTAAAAACATGTGCTGGTAATCGAATGATGACGTACCGTGTCAAACTAGTTATTGAAATAGTATTTATGATTATTTCAGCCAATCTTTTATTCGCTTCTTTGAGGTTTAACGGCTTTGCTGCGTGCTCAGAAGATACTAACACAAACGCATCAACGTGATAGCGAGTGGCTGCTTCTGCACTATTTTTTGTTCCAAACGCTGAGATGTATACTGCTTTTAATGGCCTTTCTTCTGTGACATCAATTTGCTGTTGACCGTCTGTATGGTAGATTATATCGGGCTTGTATCGTTCGACTGCTTCAAAAAGACGTTTTTTGTCTTGAATATTTAAGATAATGGGGATAATTTCTGTCTGTCTTTTCATCAGTTTTCTTACTTCGTACTCAACCGAATAAATCGATTGCGGTCCATGTCCGAGCAGTAAAATTTGAGCGGGTTGATAGTGAATGAGCTGACGGCTAATTTCTGAACCAATCATTCCTCCCGCTCCGATTACCATCACTATTTTGTCAGTAAGATGAGGTGCTTGGGGCAAGACTACGTGTTCCATTTTTTCTTCCAGGTTTTCAAATCCTACGAGCACAAATGTATGGAAATGGCGAAAGAGGACAAGAACAGGAATGAGGCAACGATGAAGATTTCCAAGTAGTTGCTGTTTGCTAATCTTCATTCACTTTCTTCCTTTCCTACAGTTCCATTTGGTCATTCATTATAATTATGGTAATAGTAATTTTCCTTGTTCATCGGGTAATTATTCAACACCACTCCCAAAATTAAGGCTTTTGCCGTTGCTAAAGAATCACGTGCTTTTTCAACGCTTATTTTTTCTGATTTGCCGGTATTAACGACCAGTACCGTGCCGTCGCATCGATTGGCTAAAATTTTAGAATCGGTTACAGAAAGGATTGGCGGTGAATCGAAAAGAATATAATCGTAGGTTTCACGCATCTCTGCGATCAATTCATCCAAAGCATCCGCTTCGAGTAACTCGGCCGGATTTGGTGGGATTTGTCCACTCATAAGTAGGTCTAAATTTGCTATGCCACTCACTTTGACTGATTGCTTCAGGCTTCCTTTTCTCAACAATAAATTGGATAAGCCTGTGTTATTGCCGAGTTGAAATGTTCGATATAAAGTTGGACGCCGCATGTCTGCGTCGATCAATAGTACTTTTTTTCCAGTTTCGGCAAAAACGATGGCCATATTTGCAGCCGTTGTCGACTTTCCTTCTTCTTTTGCAGCAGACGTAAATAAAATGACTCTCGAATGCAAATCAGGCGTCGAGAAGTTAATATTTGTTCTTATTGTTCGGTATTGTTCCGCTGCGATGGAATGCGGATTAGTACGAGCCACCAATTTTCGCGGCATTAACCTTTTTGTCTTGTTCGCTGTCCGCATAATGATCCTTCTCCAATCTAGTTGTTAGATTTAACGGCTTTTCCATCTTTAAATTACTGTCTACTTGACTAACGACCCCCAAAATCTGAAGTCCAGCCATTTCTTCGATGTCTTCTTCCGAGCGCACTGTCGTGTTTAACTGCTCCAAAATTAGTGTGATGCCAACGCCAAAAGCCAAACCAACAATTGCACCAATCACCATATTGAAAATCGGATCGGGACGAATTGGATTAGGATTTGCAGTAGTTTCAGCTGCAGCTAAGATGCTGACATTATCCACTTTCATCATTCGCTGAATTTCCTCTTGGAAAACCTGTGCAGTCGTATTAGCAACCAGTACCGCTCCTTTCATAGAAGAATCTTCAACCGATAAAGTTACTACTTGTGAGCTTTCAATATTGTTGACAGTTATCCGATCGGTCAATGATTGAACCGTTTCGTCCAACTGTAATTTTTCAATTACAGTTGTTAAAATCGCAGGACTTTTAATAATGACGTTATACGTCCCGATTAATTGCAAGTTCGTATCAATATCCAAACTAGTAAAGTCCTGATTAATGGCGGTATTTTGATTGATCAAAATTTGAGTTGTCGCCTTATAAACCGGCTTTATAAGGGTATAACTTGCTACTGCACTAAAGACAACGAACGCAAGCGTAACAAAAATGATTAACGCCTTTCTCTTTTGCATCGCTTTCAGGAATTTATTCAGATTGAATGTACTCTCCATAATTAAATCCTCCTATGGTCTATCCTTTGTGCTTCTTATTTTGAAGTGACTAGGTTAAATAGACGTTAAATAATCTAAAAATTTAGAAAACAAATTATTCGTAGTTCTTACTACTTATTTTATTTTTTTAATAAAAAAAGGATGCAGTCAAAAAATCATAAACAATGACTTTTCGGCTACAACCTTGTTGAATTTGAAAAATATAAAGATGTTCTATTTCTATCAAAAGCAACTGGTCGTTCCAAAACTTTACCTCCAGGGTCTTGACAAGTTCTGTATTCTCGCCCGCGATTTTAAGAAAACAGACGGAGAAAAAGAGTTTCTTTTTCTCCGTCTGTTTTCTGTTAGAGGCTTATGGGACAGTCCCGCTTACGCTAGTATAAATTTATAGCCAAAACCTCGTACGGTTTGGATATAAATTGGATTGGCTGGGTCTTGCTCAATTTTTTTCCGTAATTTACTAATGTGTACTTTGACTGTTTGGACATCTCCTTCAGAATAATAGCCCCACACTTGATCGTATAGTTGTTCAGCGGTCCAAACTCGGTTGGGAGTCTGCGCGAGCAACAACAATAATTGAAATTCTTTATGATACAGTTTGACCTGCGTTCCTGCAACGTACAGTTCTCGGGCATCCACATGAATATGCAGGTCGTTATACTTCAAAATCGTTAGCTGTTCTTGTTCACCGCTCCTCCAACCGTTTCGTCGAAGAATTGCACGAATCCGAGCTTCTAACTCATTAAAATCAAAGGGTTTGGTAATGTAATCATCGCCCCCTACTTCAAGTCCTTGAATTTTATAAACCAACTCTTTTCGGTAACTAACGAACAAAATTGGCAAAGTAGTTTTTAATCGGATTTTTTTGCATACTTCCAGTCCATTCATACCAGGCATTTCTACGTCCAACAAAATGAGATCTGGCTTTTCTTTTTCTAATAATGTTAAAGCTTGATAGCCATCTTCAGCTTGGATAACACCATATCCTTTTTTTAGCAGAAACAACCGCATCAGTTCGCGGATGCCTTCATCATCCTCAACAATTAACACAGTCGCAACATTCATCTGTTTTCCTCCCATCCTTACTGAAAAGTTAGCGGCAATACAATGACGAAGACGCTTCCTTGTCCTTCTATACTATCCGCCCATATTTGTCCTTTATGCGCTAATACAATTTCTTTGGCGATTGCCAATCCAAGTCCACTTCCTTTGTAGCTAGCAGAACGATTGATTTTGTAAAAACGGTCGAAAATATAGGGCAAGGCCTCTTTCTTAATCCCACTTCCATTATCAGCAATGCGAACCACCAGTTCTCCATCAGATTCCTCGTCTAATAATGCATTGTCGTTGTTATTGGCGACGATTTCCATAGATAACGTAATTTTGCCTTCTTCTGGAGAAGTATGCTTAACAGAATTCCATAAAATATTGGAAATTACTTGATCAAGACGATCTAAGTCAATTGCTAATAGCGAGTGACTAATATTATCGGGATTTTTCGTACCGAAAAACTCGAAAACGCGGCCACTTTGGGTAACATCGGAAGCCATTGATTCTGCAAGCCTTGCGATCCACACGAGCGAATCTTTTTCTAAGAAACGCAGAGTCATATGTCCAGACTTGTATTTAGTCAACTCTACAAGATCTTCTGTGAGTCGTTCCAGCAGTAGTAGTTTTTTATGAATCATATCCAGATAGCGTGGGTTGTTTTCTTCGATTAAACTTTCTTTCACTGCTTGTATATAACTATGGATTAGCGTAATTGGTGTACCTAACTCATGTGAAATTGCTGACAACATTTCATTTCGAGATTTTTCAATTTCTTGAATTTCATCGTTCACTGTCAGTAGATTCATATTGGTAATTTCAAGTGCCATTGTTCGCTCATTCACATTGCGTTCAAGAAAGTAGTTCAGATTCGTAATTTCTTGAGTCAAGCTGCGCATATTTGCCAAGGTCTTAACACGCAATAAAAACTCTTCTTTATCACAAGGCTTTAGTAAATAGTCATTGGCCCCTGCTGTAAAAGCATCTTTTTTCTCTTGAAGACTGTCTGCATCCGATAACATCAAAATCGGCATTTCTGTTAATGTATACTCCAAGCGTATAAGTTTGCATAATTCATCGCTTGTCATGTCCGTTAAACTACCATCCATCACAATCAAATCTATTGATTGATGCGACAACAAATGCAGCGCTGTTTTGCCATCCTCTACACCGACTGCTTGATAGTTTGCTGATATCAGTTGCCGCAATAAAACAAGCCGATTGATTTCGTCTGTTTCAATCACCAGAACGTGCAGATTTTTTTTAGTAGGACGCTGCTTTAACAAGGAATCTGCTAACTGCGAAGCGGTCAATTCTTTCGTCTGATTTCTAGAGTCTCCTAGCAACGGAGCATTAGATGCATCCGTGCAAATGGGTAAAGTAACAATGAAAAGAGAGCCACTTTCTTTTAAAGACTCAAGTTTTAATGTCCCCCCTTGAAGTTCAATTAGATTTTTAGTGATTTTCAAATCCATCCCATGATTTCTCAACGGTTTTTCTTGCGGAATATTCCATTCAAAAAAAATTGGAATTTTCTTTTCCTCTATACTATTTCCTGTATCTTTTACTGAAATTTCTAAATCTCCTTCAAAAATCCTCGCCGATAGCACGATTTCACCTACACGGGTATGCTCAATAGAATTGTTGACAAGGTTACTCAAAATTTGTCGCAGTCGATCAGGATCTGCACATGGTTTTGGTAACGAGGCTGGTACTGTGTGATAAAGCTTGACGGCTTCATTTTTTAAAAGTGGCTTATAAATTGCGATCACATTCGTGCAAAGTTCATCAAGCGCAATCGCTGTCGTATGGCGCTGTAAAGAAGACGGCTTCTGTTTTGAAAAATCGACAACATCATTGATCAAATGTGCCATATTTTTGCTACTGGTCACCAGTTCATCCAATTGGGTTATCATCTGAGGAGACATTTTACCACTAGCAGATTGTTGAAGTGATTCTGCAATGCCAATCACACCATAAAGTGGTGTTCGCAAGCCATTTGATGCAAACGCCAGTAACTCATCTTTTCTTTTGTTGTCATTTTTTAGCGTTGTGACTTTCAGCAGTTGACGGTCATTCGCTTGACGTTCCAACTGTTGTGTTTTTTCAAGCTTCATTTTTTCTTTTTTCAGCAACGCTTTAGCAGCAAGTAAGAGTATGCTCCAACTGATAACGTACACGGCGTATTGAACAGTTTCGATATAGGGTAAAACCCCCATAGCCGTTAAAAAGGAAATGGTGAGGATGGCTATCGATACGAACAAGGCGGCAGTGTATGGAGCAGCATAAGAAATTCCTTTTTGCCAAGCGGAAAAAGCAAGAACACACGTTAAGACGATTGTTAGAGCAGAAGATGCAAAGCTGAACAGGCTTGTTAGTGAATAAGAAAAGAAAGAAACCATCACTGAAAACAAGACACACGCTACCATCCACTTAATAACCATAGAAAGCCAGTGTATGTTGAGAACACCTGACAACAATTCTTTAAGGATAAAGAACGTCATTAAACTCGCTGCACCACAAGCTACTAGTATCGTTTGATTACTTCCCCATTTAAAATCCGGCCAAATATAAGTGAAATTTAAACCTGTCCATTCAGCAGCAGTAAACAGTAACGAAACCGCCAAAATTAATAAATAAAGAAAATTTTTCTGACGATACTTAAAAAATGAGTAGATGCACCAGCCAAAAAACAACAGGCTTATTCCACTTACTAGTCCAATCATCGCCGTCATTTGCTGGGATTTAGCATCATATGCTGCGTGTTCCCAAACAGTCACAGGAAAGTATAGGACTCCTTGTGACTCAATTTTCATAAAGAATGTATTCTCACCTTTATTTAGAAGAGGCAACTTGAAAACCGGAGAGCGGCTTGAATAAAGTTTTTTCGAATCTGACATCGTTTCTCCAAATTCCGTAATCGAAAATCCCCCAGAAGGTTCTGGTGAATAAAGAACGACATGATCGAGAAAAGGATTTGCAAGTTCAAGAAGCCATTCTTCAGTTTCTGCACGATTTTCAATCGTAAACTTTACCCAATAAACATCAGATGAAAATCCCATATTCGGAATTCCATTTTCATTTAAACTAAATTTCCAACTGTATGGTGGAGACTGCAGCTCACTAATTCTAAGCGTACCTTCTACATCTTCAAGAATCTGAAGATTTTTTGAAAGTGTCTTTTTCTTATCCTCTTCACTTAACAACACTACTTTTTCGCTGTCATTCGTACTAGCAATTTTTTCAGTATCGCTCAAAAAAAAGAACGCCAAGAAAATGCAACACACTTTCACACTAATAGAAGTTTTTTGGTAGAAATTGTTCATTTTCTCACCTCAACTAATCAAATAAGTAGGAAATTATAAGAGAATATTAAAATATAGCGATAGTCTAGAGTACATATTATTATTAAATACTTCCAAAAAATATAATCATTAAAGGTCTATATAATTACTTAGAGAACCATTTTTTGTATTTTAATCAGGATTTATGGTTTGACAAAAGCATACCATTTTTTAAATTGAAAGCATACTTATTTTATTTCTGAAAATTCAAATACCACATATACGATTTATTACGATAAGTCGTCGGTTTGTTTCTGAACACAAAAAAACATGAGCTGCATTTGCTCATGTTGGACTTACGAAAAATGAATTTTTTTCCAGTTGCTTGGCTTTGTACATCGCCATGTCTGCACGCTTCATAATAGTAGAAATGGAAGTTTTCTCAGTTGGTGCTAATGCAACCCCCATACTAATCGTGATGTACAATGATAACTCTTGCACATTGATTGGTTCTTTCGTGACACGGTAAATAGCATCTGTAACTTCTGATACTTTTTCCTTATCGGCTGCATCCGTCAGTAAGACGATAAATTCGTCTCCCCCTAAACGGGCAGCCATATTTTCTCCAACCATACAACGGTGCAAACGATAACCGAACTCTTGAATAACCGCATCACCAATTTCATGTCCCCACTGATCATTAATGTCCTTGAAATCATCAATATCAATAAGTAGAATAGCTAAGTTTCTTTGGCTTGTGTCATTCTGTTCCAATTTTTCAGTTGCATACGCTTGAAAATAGCGTCGGTTTGGTAACTCGGTTAACGAATCAAAATAAGCAAAATGATGAAGTTGACTTTCATATTCTTTTTGAATCGAAATATCTCTTGCAACCATAACCATCCGGTTAAATTTTTGATCTTCTCCAAAAACCGGCATTCCACTGACTTCTGTCCAAATCCAGCCTCTACTTTTATGCAAAAGACGAATTTGTAATTGAAACGTAGAACCTTCTTTTGCTGCTTGATTAAAGGCTTGTTCAGCAACTGACGTATCTTCAGAATGAACATTATAAAATGGTTTTTTTCCAATAATACCTTCTGCTCTAAAGCCAAAAATATTTTCACATGATGGCGACATATAGAGGTATTGTTTGTCTTGGTCCATTAATATAATGACATCGTGGACATTTTCCGCAATGATTCGGAAATTTTCTTCTCCAGCTTCATAGAGACCTGAAATTTTGTCCAACTCTGTCATATCTTTGACAATCATATAAAATCCCGGGATGTTGTTTTTCACACTTATTGGAATAAACTTCACTAAGCAAGCAATCAATTTACCTGACTTATTAGAGATGCTAAAACGCCAATCTTTATTGTCACCTAAAATGGACAAGTGAAAATAGTTTTTTGCCCGCTCTACATCTTCCGCAATAACAAAGTCAAAAAAGCTTTTACCTGCTAATTCTTTCATAGCGCATCCACTGAGTATGCTGCCTGAGGAATTGCCTCCTGTAATATGTCCGTTAAAATCAACGGTGAAAATAGCATCTGCGTTATTATCAAAGAGGGACCGATATCGTGCGTTGCTTTCTTCTAGGCGTTCACGAATTCCTTCACTTTCTAGTTTGGCTATTTTCTCATTTGTTATATCTTTGACTAAGCTAACAATATGGGTACATATACCTTTTTCATCCAAAAAAGGTGTCATAACAGTTTTTGAATACAGCAACTTATTTTGGTTACAATAAAATGAATCTTCATAGCTTATACTTTGAGTTGTTTGAACGACTTCATTGTATCTTTCAGTTAAAAATGTTGTCATTGATGTGGAATGGACTTCTTTTAACTTTTTGCCAACTGAAGCAGAAACTAGTGAAGTCCTCTCTATTACTGCATTATTAAGAAAATCGTACGTAAAAGAATTCACTCCATCAACTCTTACAACAAACACCATTTCTTTAATTCCTTCCATTAATACGCGCGCAAAAGACAATGAAGCTACTTCGCTTTCCATCTCTGCTCCCCCCACTCCTTTAGAATACATATGTCCTATTCAAAACTCTTTTTATAGTGTATCAGAGATGAAATTAGATTGAAGCTTTATACCTAAATAAAAAAATATTTTTCCTACAAAAGTTTTATTTAATTGATACAAATAATCCTTTTTTACAAACAAAGCTTCGAATTTCTTGCTATTCTTACGTACTTTCTTGCTTACAAGCCCGTCTATTATTGGCTAAAAAATAGCAAAAGCATCGTGTCGCCACTGTTTCTACCATTGACTTCAACTATTGTATATACTAAATCTAAAAGGAGAATACTATGTGCCTGATCAACCTCCAATTTCGAAATCATCCAACTTACAAATTAATTATTGCTGCTAATCGAGATGAATTTTATAGTCGTCCTACTGCAGCTGCTCACTTTTGGGAAGATGAGCCCCATATACTAGCCGGTCGTGACTTGACACAAATGGGTACGTGGTTAGGTGTCACAAAGCAAGGACGCATTGCTGCATTAACAAATTTTCGCGATCCCACTAATATAGAAGCAGCTACTTTTTCTAGAGGAGCCGTCGTCAAAAATTTTTTAGCAGCTTCAACTTCCCCTAAAGACTATTTACGGTCAATCAATCCGAAAGACTATGCGGGTTTTAATCTGATTGTAGGAGATGTTGAACAATTGATGTACTATAACAATATTCAAAATAAATCCTACGAAGTTCCCCTGGGTACTCATGGACTCAGCAATCACTTTTTGAACACGCCTTGGCCAAAAGTATCGAAAGGAAAAGAAAGTCTCACTTCTTATATGGCGCGTACTTCTACAGTTGACTTGGAAGAAATTTTTGCGATACTTTCAGATGCTGAACAAGCACACGACGCTCTTCTTCCGACTACCGGTGTTAGCTTGGACTTAGAACGAATGCTGTCTCCGATATTTATTAAAACTCCTGAATACGGCACTCGTTCTTCAACAATCGTCTTAATAACGCATGACAACACCCTTACATTTGCTGAACGAAATTATGAAAACGGCCAATTTAAAGAGGATCGTCTTTTCAATTTCAAGATAAAGTAAAAAGAGAAAAAGCGCCCTCTGAATCCATTTGGGTGCTCTTTCTCTTTTTTAGCATCTATTCAAAATCAACTTACATTCTGTTGAAACTTGCGGCATTTTACGTCAATTCTTTGTATAGATAATAGTGAGTATACCCTTTAGGGAAATCTTCGAGTTTCCCCATCTCTTTAAATCCTAATCTTTTGTAGAATGCTGGTGCTTGGAAACTGAATGTTTCCAACCGAATAAGACGACAATCTTTTTTGCGTGCATAATCCTCAGCTTCTTGAATTAGTTGTTGCCCTTTTCCTAAACCACGCAGTGACTCGTCGACCCACAATATATCAACGAAAAAGCATTCCCAATCTATATGTCCAACGAGTCCACCCAGAATGTTTTCTTCTTCATCTTTTAACATAAAATTGACTTTCTCTTCTTCCGTGTAATCAATTAAATTCTTATTGTGCGTAATTAATTTGTATTTCATAAAATACGTATCTTCTTCTTGATAGCCTGTATGTAGCGTTAAATGAGTCATTTGAGTCACCTCTTCTTTAGATTTCCTTGGTATTATTATACTATAGAAAATTCTGGTTTTACAACGCCGTTATGAAGTCGAGTTACTCCCTCAAAATTCGCACATAACTTTTTCAATTTCAGGCATGTGCGCTATGCTGGAAGGGTATACGTATAGCAAGGAGCTGAACAACATGAGATTAGGTTATGCCTGTATGAACACTGAATTGAAAACGGTATTTAGAACTTTACGTGTCGCGACTGCAGAGGCAGAAGGCACGGGCAAAATAAAGGAATTGACGATGAAAAATTTCGAGACAACACTGGAAATTCTTCGCTGGAATTTAAAAAACGATATTTACTTTTACCGAGCTTCTAGTTCGATCGTTCCGCTATCCACTCACCCTATAAATGATTGGAACTGGTGGGAAGATCCAGAAGTGCTGGCCATAACAGATGAAATCCGCTTGTTTGTTAACACACATAAAATGAGAGTCTCTGTACACCCTGGTCAATATACCGTCATCAATTCACCTAGACCTGAAGTTGTTCGCAAATCGATAGAAGATCTTGAGTATCATGACCAATTGATTCAATTGCTTGGTGGATCTGATATCATCCTTCATACCGGTGGTGCTTATGGGGATAAAGACGTAGCTAAACAGCGTTTCGCTGCTGTCTATTTGTCGCTGTCTCCTAGCATTCGGAAGTGGTTACGCTTGGAAAATGATGATAAAACCTTTACCGTCAGAGACGTTTTAGACGTCCACAGCATGTGTGGCGTTCCTGTATGCTTTGATATCCATCATCATAATTGCAATAACGACGGTGAGCCCGTTGATTTTTCTGAAATCCTAAAAACGTGGCAAGGTTTTGGCACACCGAAAGTACATATTAGTACAGGCAAAGAAGGATTTACAGATTTACGCCATCACGAATTGGTTTCTGAATCCGATTTCCAACAATTAATAAGGCAATTAAACGGCATCGATGCTGATATCATGTTCGAAGCCAAACTGAAAGAGCAGTCTGTTCTGCCATTCGTACGTCAATTAATGAACAAATAAAACAGCAGCCTGTAAATAGGCTGCTGTTTACACTGTAGACAAACTTAAAGAATAAGTAGTCGTTTCATCTTAGGTATACAGGATTCTGCGCTCCATGCGGACGCTTTCCGCAGACGAAGCGCTGAGCCTCCTCGTCGCAAGCTCCTGCGGGGTCTCATCACTTCGTTCTTCCGCAGGAGTCGCCGCATTGCGCTCCGAATCCTTGAGAGAGTACTGATGAAAAGTAGATTTGTTGGGTACTCTCGCTGATTTGAGCCACCTGCTGACAACCCGTATGGCTACGCAGACTCCTGTAGAAGCAGCAAAGCGATGAAGGCTGCAGGTCCCGCAGCAAAGTCAGTAACGAGGAGACTGAAGCTGAGCCCATGGAAAGCGAAGTGGCCAGCCCAGTTGGAGATTGTACATCACTATTCAGTTTAATAAGACTTTGTCTACAATCTGAACAGCAGCCTGTAAATAGGCTGCTGTTTTATTTACTTTTCGTTGTAGCAAGATTTGCAAATTCCAAAGTAAATTCGGTACCTTTTCCTTTTTCAGAGTCTACTAAAATTTGACCCTCCATTTGACTGATGATGCTATAAGTCACCATCATTCCGAGTCCGGTTCCTTTAAGTTTACTAGAGAAGTAAGGTTCCCCTAAACGTCTGACTTGTTCTTTTGTCATACCGACTCCTGTATCGGTTACCCGAATCCATACTTTTGTTGGAGATGATTTGACGGTAAGGACTAGCTTGCCGCCTTCTGGCATCGCTTCAATACCGTTGCGGATAATGTTGACTAGCGCTTGTTGGAATTTATAACGATCGATTAGAATTTCAGCACTTTCATCCAGTTCATCTGTATGCATTTCTACATCTTTTCCATTTGCATAAGGTACCATAATTTTCAGCACATGACTGACTTCTGAAGCGACAATGATTGGTTCAAGCTGACCATACGTAGGCTTAGCGTATACTAAATAATCCTCGATTAACTCTTCCGCAGCATCGATTTCTCTCAAAATCGTTTGATGAAATTCTATCTGCCTTTCGCGACTGTACTCATATTCCTTCATTAACTGAACAAACCCTTTAATACTTTGCAAAGGATTTCTCAATTCGTGCGAAACGGCTGCTGCAAAATGGCTAACTGTTTCCATTTTTTCGTGCTTCAGAAAAGCTTCATACATGTATTCTTGTCGCTGCATATGTTCAATCATTAAAGCCGTTAACGCAATAATGGTACCTTGATTGATCATTAACATGATCCAAATACCCACAATATCGTGAATCGGATTTCCAAAGAAAAAAGCACCTGCGAACAAATTGAAAAGGAGTGAAGTAATTGAAATGCTAAATATCAACATAATTTTTCGAGAACGATTGATGCGCATATAGAGCGGTCGAAAAAATGGCACTCCTACCGCAATGACAAATTGATTCAAAAGAGCGATGTACATTCCGTCTCCACCAATAATAATCCGACTGATTGAAGCCACAAGGAACAAAATGGCTGAAACCAATGGACCTCCGTATAGGGCTCCAACGATCATTGGAACTTGGCGCAAGTCAAAAATATAGCCATCGGTTATAAACTGATAAGGAAACAGCATACACAGTACAAGCGATACTGAAAAAAGTACAGTCATCATAAAGCGATGACTAACAAAGAAATTTCGTTGACCTGCTGTCGCCAACATTTGATAAACGATGAGTGGAAACACAATAAAAAAGATATTATTAATCATCCCCGTCATCATTGCTTCCAAGAAAGTCACCCCCTTTTTTAGTGCTGCGCTACTCATTTTTGTAAGGTTTGATCCTTTTCTGTCACTTCTTTCATAGGGTCATTTCCATTAATGTTACCACTTTTTATGTCTTAAATGGATGGTCTATTGCATCTCTCACCTTTTTCAATAGTCGTTCGCGTCTCTTTTTCATGCCAGCAAGTGAAATACCTTGTTGATCAGCTAAATAAGAAAGACTGTATCCTCTCACAAAAAGTGCCTCTAGCAACCATTTTTCTTTTGCGTCTAATTTGTTTAGGATTAACCATTCCGGCAAAGTTTCCATCTCTTCTTCTATGCCTTCTTCTATTAAAATACTTTCTAGTAGAGAGAGTTGATTTGTTCTCTTCGTTTCTCTTTTTAATTCATCAAGCATTGCTCCTCTAATACTACGATAAGCAAAAGGAGTGAAATGTCCTTTTCCCTCTTCAAAGCGTTGCCATGCTTGCCACAATGCGATATTGCCAAGTTGCCTAAAGGTATCGTAATCACGATGAATATGAAGTTTGCGAATCATCGCAGAAATCATAGGGGCATACTGTACAGCAACTTCTTCAAAGTTTTTCATTGTTTTGTCCTTCTGAACGTTCGTTAATTCCCGGGTCTGTTCAGAATAAAATAAAAAAATAATTGCAGCCAGTTGGCCACTAAACGGTTTCCTTCACTTAAATTCCCTCTTTACACATCACAAATAATTTGTTCATTTTATCTAATTGTCAAAATAGTATATATTTTCAAAAAATATTTATTTTAAAAGTTATAAATGGTAGAATTTTCATGTATCGTGAAAGGAGAGCTTGAGATAATGGCGACATATGATAAGCATTTGATTGGTTGAGCAGTATTGTTTGTAACAAGTTATTTTGAGGAAGGAAAAAGTCTGAAATTGTGCCGAAAAATGGTCTATTCTATTGCAATCATTCGGTTCAGATTTTGATTGGTAGCTATGTATGAGGGTCGTGTAAAAGCAACAAGGCTTCATACAAAAAATAACACTTCTCATCTCTAAAGACGGATTGGCCGCATATCCCCCAAAATCATCTAGTAATCTAGATTGCGTATGCTGTTTGATGAATAAAAGGTCTTGGTAGAAATTGATGTCTCTACTCGTATCCTCCAAAAGCAACGAAGTCACCTGCATCTTTTATACTTACGTTCGCGAAAGAAACAAGTCCTAATTATAAAAAGACACCTCTCTCTGCACTAGCTAGAATGCTAGTGCAGAGAGAGGTGTCTTTTTTCATCTTCACAATTCCTTAGAATTATAATCTTAAGCTGCATCATCGCGAACGAGTAAAAAGGCGATTTCGATTGCCCAATTGTTTAGATCAGTTTGTCTATCCGCATCGGTTACGTAAAATTCAAAACGACCGTTCCAAATTTCATCTCTACCTTCCCAACGTTTGTCGATATCCAATCCTTCTTGCACAGCCCATTCTTCTAGTGCAATCAGCGACTTTTCTAAATGATCGGGATGTCCCTTATGCAAAGCCGTCGCATAGGACCCTCCCGGAATATATCCCACAACTACATGATGATCTCCCGTTACCATTCGTTTGACTGGCACACCTACTTCCATCTTGTAGTTGCCATTCGAATCAGCCATGCACCAATAGCGAAAAAATGGAGCTCCTGCCGGTTTACTATTATTCACCTTTAGCCAGTCAAACAACTCCCCCACAAGCCTGTTAATTGCTTCCCATTCCGATGAACCAGCAAGAACAGAAATTCCCACATACGGCTGTTCTGTACGTTCTTCTACAAATGGTTCACTGATATACTTCTGCACCATCCAACCATCTCCTTTATGAACAATTTACACAACTACTCCTATATGTTCTATACCCCCACAAGCTCTTTTAAAATCTGTTTGAAAAGGCGTTAGGTAAATTAAAGAAGCCACTTGATTGTCACAACATCAACATCTCTCCAAATTGACTTTAGGTAAACTACACGATAATCTAAAAAGAGTGACTGAACGGTCACTAAAAGTGACTAAGTAGTTCGGGAGGGTCTAAATGAATAAAAGAACGGAAATAATGAATCAAGCTGTGCATTTATTTTCATTGAAAGGCTTTCATCAGACCTCTGTACAGGAAGTAGCAGAAGCTGTTGGTATTTCTAAAGGAGCCTTTTATAAGCATTTTGATTCGAAAGAAAATATGTTTATTGAAATTTTAAAGCAATACCACGAAGAAATCACGACAGAAATTTCCGAATCACAGCATGCTCCAGGGTCTGATAACAAAGACGTTTTCAAAAAGAAATTAGCCATTGAAATTGAACGCACACTTTCTAATCAGGAATTTTTCATGATGATTTTCAAAGATTTCACACTGACAGAAAGCGGACAATTAAAATCGGTGTTCATGGAGTTAAGGCAGTCGACGATGATTTTACACAAAACCATTTTAATAGACACGTATGGTGTAGAAATCGAACCCTTTTTGCCTGACTTAGTAGCACTGCTTGAAGGATTGATGCAGCAATACATTTTCGTACTTGTATTCGAAAAGAAACAAGTGCCAATTCCAAAGCTCGTTACTTTTATCACGAGTGCGATCGATGCCATAGTGGACAATTTAGAAACCATGGAGCCGGTTTTAACTGAGGCACGTTCTCCTGCTGCAACGCTTGAAGAAGCTTTTCAGCAAGTCGCTTATAAAATTAGAGCGTCCGAAGAATATCCTGATAAATTATTAGCCTCACTGGATATGTTGAAAGAACAAGTTGCCAATAAAGAGTCAAAAGAATTTTTAATTGAAGCCCTACTCGTTTACTTGAAGCAACATTCTTCTATTAAGAACGAAGTATCGTATTTAGAAAATTTTATATAAAAAAGGAGTCTACAACTTGAAGAAAATTATCGACTTTTCATTAAATAACAAATTTGCGATTTGGATTTTGACTATTATGGTCGTCGTGGCAGGCTTATACGCAGGCTTAACGATGAAACAAGAGTCAATTCCAAGTATTACCTTACCTGCAGTTACTGTCGTAACTACTTATCCTGGAGCTGCACCCGATGAAGTTATGGAAGAGATTACGATTCCGATGGAACAGCGCATCCAAAACATGAACGGCGTTGAGCTAATGACTTCTTCATCACTAGCAAATGCGTCAACCATTCAAGTTCAATACGATTTTGAAGTCGACATGGATGAAGCAACACGTGAGTTAGAAGATGCGCTATCGCAAGTAGCCATTCCGGAATCGGCGAATGACCCTCAAGTTTCGCGTCTTAGTTTAGATGCCTTCCCGGTCTTGTCACTGAGCATCAGCGATTCTGGCAGTTCACTAGAAGAACTAACAGCAACTGTTGAAGAAAACGTGCTACCTGAACTTGAAGGAGTAGCCGGCTTATCCGATGCTCAAGTTTCTGGTCAGCGTGTACAAAAAGTGACCATGTCCTTTGATCAGCAAGCTTTAGCAACATATGGCTTGACTGAAGAAACCATTCAACAACTAATTCAAGGATCCAATCTGACGTTCCCGTTAGGCTTGACTGAGTTTGATGGCGAGTTGAAAAATCTAGTGATTGACGGCGACGTTACGTCCGTTGATGATTTGAAAAACCTGCAAATCCCAGCTGTCCCTCAAATTGCACCGGTTGCACCAAGTGAAACACCGGCAATACCTGGTGCACCTGGAACTGAAGCACCAGGTGCCGAAACTCCTGTTGTTGAAACGCCAGCTATCCCGTCTGCGATTCCAACTGTAGCCTTAAGCGAACTAGCTGACATTGAAATTGTTAGTGAAGCAGAGTCGATTTCGCGCACGAACGGAGAAGAATCGATTGGGATTTCAATTGTCAAATCACCAGATGCCAATACCGTTGAAGTCGTTAATGGCGTAAAAGACATCGTTGCAGAAGTTGAAGATGAATACGGTTTGACCGTGGCTTCTACATTTGACCAAGGCGAACCCATCGAGAAATCAGTTGAAACGATGCTCAGCAAAGCGTTATTCGGTATTTTGTTTGCTGTCGTCATCATTTTGCTATTCCTTCGTAGTTTCAAAACAACACTAATCTCAATCATCTCTATTCCTTTGTCGTTATTAATGGCGATTTTCCTACTGAACCAATTGGATATCACTTTGAATATTATGACGCTCGGTGCTCTGACTGTTGCGATAGGACGCGTTATTGATGACTCGATTGTAGTAATTGAAAACATTTACCGCCGGATGGCTTTGCCTGGTGAGAAATTACGTGGCAAAGAATTGATTCGTGAAGCAACACGCGAAATGTTCGTACCCATTTTCTCATCTACTGTCGTTACCATCGCGGTATTCCTACCACTTGCACTTGTTAGCGGACAGATTGGCGAATTGTTCTTGCCGTTCGCTTTAGCTGTTGTCTTTGCGTTATCTGCGTCGCTGCTTGTTGCTGTTACCATCGTACCAATGATGGCGCATTTGATGTACCGCAAACAATTGCAAAACTTGGACGCCAATAAATCCACGAAAAAAGCACATAAGCCAAGTAAAATGGCAGCAAGCTATAAACGTATTTTACAATGGTCATTAAACCATAAAATCATTACATTTGGTGGTGCTTCAGCGGTTCTTGTGGCGAGTTTGTTCTTGATTCCTGTTATTGGTGTCAGCTTCTTGCCTGAAGAAGAACAAAAAATGGTAATGGCAACTTATAGTCCTGAACCAGGGCAGACTCGTAAAGATGTAGAAGCTGTTGCATTAGATGCAGAAAGTGCCATTGATGGACGTGAAGGCGTTACATCTTACCAATACTCACTCGGCGGTGGCAATCCACTGACAGCAATGGCTGGCGGAGGGGATAATTCCGCACTGTTTTATATTGAGTATGAGGATGAATTCGAAGCTTTCGGTGAGGAAAGCACTAATTTAATTGACGAATTAAACGGCTCTACTGAATCCGGTGAATGGGCAAGTCTCGACTTTGCTGCTACAGGAGCAAGCGGTCTAGAAATGTTCATCTACGGTGACAACCTAGAAGATATCCAATCGGCGATTGATCAAATTCAGCCATTTATGGAAGACAACCAAGGGCTGGAAAATACAGAATCGAGTTTAACCGAAGCCTATGATCAATTCACATTAGTCGCAAGTCAACAAAGCTTAAGCGAAAATGGATTGACTGCAGCACAAGTCGGCATGGCACTAAGCAGTGTTGCTGAAGCACCTGTATTAACGACAGTGACTCATGAAGAAAAAGACATAAATGTTTACATCGAAACAGAAGAAACACAATACGCTGGCATTGAAGATGTAACAGCTGTAGAAATTCCAACAGCACTTGGCACGACTGTCACAGTTGGCGAAGTCATGGAAGTAGAAGAAGGCAAATCACCCGATACAATTAACCGTAGAGACGGTCAAATGTTTGCTTCTCTAACTGCAGATGTACGCGGTAATAATGCCGCTGAAATCACGACAAAAATTGATGAGCAAGTAGCAGAGCTTGACTTGCCAGCGGGTGTCACAACCGATCATGGTGGTATCACTGAACAAATCAACGAATCGTTCACTCAGCTCGGCTTGGCTATGCTTGCAGCTATCGCGATTGTTTACTTTGTTCTAGTCGTCACATTCGGCGGCGCGCTTGCTCCATTCGCTATTCTGTTCTCACTGCCATTCACAGTGATTGGCGTTCTAGTGGCATTATGGATCACTGGAGAAGCATTGAGTGTCAACGCATTGATTGGTGTATTGATGTTGATCGGTATCGTGGTTACGAATGCTATCGTCTTGATTGATCGCGTTATCCATATGGAAAAAGCCGGATTGACTACACGTGAGGCTCTACTAGAAGGCGGCGTTACACGTTTGCGTCCGATTCTGATGACAGCCTTAGCTACAATTGGTGCGCTTATTCCACTTGCTCTTGGTGTAGAAGGCGGCGGTGGCGGATTGATCTCCCAAGGCCTTGGAATCACAGTTATCGGCGGATTGATCAGCTCGACTTTACTGACATTGGTTATCGTGCCGATCGTTTATGAAGTGGTATCGAAATTCCGTAAAAAACGCGTCGACTAAGTGGTACATTAATAGCAAAACAGGCAGCTCGTGTTATGAGCTGCCTGTTTTTTTACGGAGTTTTGGCTGACCGCACCTTATTCGGTGAAAAGCGCACCTCATTTACCGATAACCGCACCTCGAACGGGCAACACCGCACCTCGCAGGCTCCTAACCGCACCTCAAACAGCAAAGACCGCACCTCACTCCCACTAAATTCTATTTTAGCTCCCCAATAAAAATTTCTTAATATTCAGTTATAATCAAGGAAAATTATTTCTATTCATGGTATATTAGGTGTATAGTATTGTCGGAAAAATCTTCTATCACCCGGATCCCTATACATACGTTGACTCTAGTCAGCGCACCAACTAAAGGGGTGAGAAAGGTGCTTTCTAAATGGCTTAAAGTCTCAGCAGCCTTCGTATTAATCCTGTTTACTGTCTTGTCTTTCTCTAGTCAGTCACAAGCAGCGAGTTCCACCTACATCACCAAAGGCAACACGACCGAAAAAGTGGTCGCTTTGACTTTTGATGACGGTTCAGATGGCACGAACATCAATAAAATCTTAGACATTCTGTCGGCCAATAAGGTCACAGCGACGTTTTTTTTAACAGGTTCCGGAGCAAAAAGTCACCCGTCTTGGATTAAAAATATTTCAGCAAAAAATCATCAGCTTGGCAATCACTCTTATTCTCACGCTGATTTCACCAAACTGTCGGCCTCAAAAATAACAAGCGAGCTTAGCACAACAGAAAAAACCATTAAGGACATTACCGGAAAATCGACCAAACCCATTTTCAGAGCTCCCTTTGGTGCATCCAATGCCTCAGTCCTGAAAACAGTTGGTAATGCAGGATACACCCATACACTCCAGTGGAACATTGATACTGTCGATTGGAAAGGTGTTTCTTCAACACAAATTACCAATAAAGTTATAAATAACATCGTACCAGGATCCATCGTTTTGATGCATACGGGCGCAGGAGCATCTGGAACTCCGGGTGCTTTACCCGGCATGATCAGCAAATTGAAAGCGAAAGGCTATAAATTTGTTACTATTTCTGAATTACTGAAGTTACCTACAGCACCTGTCAGTGGAACTAAATACACAGTCAAAGCTGGGGATACGCTTTACAGCATTGCAAGAACATACAAAGTAACGGTCTCCGCGTTGGCTAAAGCTAATAACATCACCAACTATAATTTGATCAAAGTTGGTCAAGTATTAACGATTCCCGGAAAATCTACGCCTCCACCTGCTACTTCTATTAAATACACAGTCAAAGCTGGGGATACGCTTTACAGTATTGCTCGTAGCTATAAAACGACTGTCGCTAAAATCGCAACAGCCAATAACATATCGGACGTCAACTCCATTCGTGTAGGACAAGTGCTGGTGATACCAAACTAGCAGAGTTACAGACTTAGAATGTTACGGAACAACGATAGAAAGAAGCTGGAATTTGTTTTCCAGCTTCTTTTTTTGTCTAAAATAACAAGTTATATATACCTATTCTAATAGAATGAGTGCAACTCTATAATAGTATGGATATTCCATTTTTTAATACAGGAGGAAAAAAAGTGAAACGTTTAGCTGTATTTTTATTACTGTTAGTATTTGCATTTAGTGCAATGCCACTTTCTGCATCTGCTATCAAATCAAACAATGCTGAATTTGAACAATTTTTAGCTGACATCAATTGGGAGAAGCAAGATTATTTAGCGTATTTAAAAAGCAAAAACTGGTCTTTAGACGAATTTGATACAGTTGACGAATTAGGCACCCCTTTAACTGAAGAAGGCGTTCAATTGTTGACTGCAACACTAGACTTAACTCGCGCAGAATTGAATGAAATTCTTTATGAATACGGTGACCTCGAGTATGGACAAGATGTTCTTGATGGCGTTTACTTAATTTTTATAGAGGATGTTGAATACTCAATTGAATTTTATCTAAATGACGGTGCAGGAACTCCGATTGATGCGATCAATCTTCAAGAGTTAATGGATAGATTCGGATTCACCTCTGAAAAAGAACTTGAAGAATTTTTGCAAAACTATTCGGATTCTCTTTCAAACTATGATTTTATCGAAGACTTGGAGTCTTCTATTGTTTTTTATACAGAAATGGATGATTACGAACTAGAACTTGATGGACTTTTTACTGAACTAGGTTTGACAGACGAAGAAGTAGAACGGCTGGTTGCTCACCTTGAAACATTGGATTTCGAAGATCCTGCTTTCGAGCAAAAACTAACACAATTAAGTGATCGCATGATGGCAATGGAAGAATTTGAATCGGCAGATGAGTTAACCGCTGAACAAATTGCTGAAGTCCTGGATATTTACAGCGACATGATTGACTTATTTGAGTTAAGAACCGCTTATTTCTTTGTAAAAGATGGTCAAAAAACAGCTGTTTCATTAGCGACTTTAATGACGCTTGAATCAACTGAAGGCGCTGATTTATTAATTGAAATTTATAATTTAAAAGATGTATTTTTGGCTGACGTTCTTTTGACTGCCGACATGTTCGGATCTGATTTAATCGTAGATACAGGGAAAGACCTGGGTGCTGTTGAAACAATCATCGCAACACCAGCTGTCGTACAAAAGCCAGTAGAAGTTCCTGCTACTCAAACTTTAAAAGGTGCAAAATTACCCGCAACAGCTTCTGATTTTGCAGCCCAAGCAATTTTGGGATTCGTACTACTTTTAAGCGGTTTAGCATTATTCCGTCGCTTTAAAGTAGGAAAAAATGAATGCTGACCAACCAACCGAAAAAAAAGAAGAACATACAACGGTTCTTTCTTACTTTCTCTGTCGTCCTTATCGTTTCGGGTCTATGGTTTAGTACGACAAGCACTGCCACTTTCGTAAAAGGCTACCTGCTTTATAAAACAGGTAACGTTGAAGCAACGGACTTTAGCAGTAAACCTGAGTCTCTTTTTGTTGCACATAGCGACAAACACACATCAAAAGAAACAACCCATTCTGAATATCCAAAAACGCCCGAAATCGGAGACTTAATGGGAGAATTGATTATTCCGAAGCTCGAAGCCACGCTACCGATTATACATGGCACCGATGAAGACGAACTTGAAAAGGGCGTTGGGCATTTTGCGCAAAGCGTGATGCCAGGTGAAAATGATAATTCCGTATTGTCTGGACATCGCGATACGGTCTTCCGAGAACTTGGCGATGTTGGCAAAGGAGACTTGCTGATTGTTGAAACCTATTCAGGCACCTTTACCTACAAAGTACGTCAAGTTCGAATTGTGGATGAAGACGACAGAACCGTCATTGTTCCAAAACCAAGAGCCACTTTAATTGTTTCCACCTGCTACCCATTCGATTACGTTGGGTATGCTCCAGATCGATATATCCTAGTAGCAGATCTCGTTTCCAGCAATTAAAAAAAGAAATTCCCAACTTTCGGGAATTTCTTTTTTTGTCTTTTGCTTTAATAATTACTCCTTATTGACAATATCCGAAATATAGTAAAAGCCATATTCATCCATGACAATCGTATAGGTTTTGCTGCGTTCTTGAACAGACCACTTGCCGCTTGCATCTTTAAAGTCAAATGCCTCTTCCGTTTGAACAACAGCATGATCGTCTAAAATTTCGATGCTTGAAATTTCCAGCTTCGTAAAGTTAAATTCCATTCCTTGCCCAGCAATGTCTGTAATGTATTCAGAAATACCATTGTAAATATCACTTTGATAAACCAATAGATTTTGAACATAAAAGAAGTCTTCTTCTTTTAAAGCTGTTTCATAATAATAACGGAAATCACCGATAAACTCGCTTAAATTAGTTTCATCGAATTTCATTTCTAAATCAACATCGTATTCATAATCTTCATCTTCGTACCCGCTAAAATCGTCGTACACTTTGAATAAAGCGGCTACTTCTTCTGCGGACATCGGCGTAGTAACCCACTGACTCAATTGATCATGCATTGAATACATAGGAATCGAAAAGCCAATTGAATCGCCTTCTTCGATTACTAATGAGTTAATGCCAATCACTTTCCCGGTCGTTGCGTCTACTAATGGGCCCCCGCTGCTACCTGGCGCAATTTTCGCATCCATTTGGTAAATATCCTCGTACGTAAATTCTTGATAAAAGTCGCGATCAATGCCTGTTAAGTAACCAATTGAAGCGGTATTTTCCATACCCGCAGGACTCCCGAGTGCAATGACTTCAGTACCTACATCAGTTGCTTCCATTTCAACTGGCAATGGTGTGATGCCTTCAAACGCTTCTACATGGATCAACGCAATATCAGATTCAGCGGAAATGCCAACGACTGTGCCTGGATGATCTTGTCCGTTAATGTTGCGAACTACGACATCTGTAAAACCTGCTACTGCGTGGGCATTCGTCACAACCATCCCTGTATCAGAAAACAAGAATCCTGACCCTTGTCCTCCTTCAGTCATTATGGTGTAAACTTTTTGCTGTGATTCTTTAATGATTGCCGTTTTCTCTTTTTTCTTCGGTTCCACTTTTTCTGTTTGCTCAGAAGGTGGCACAACATTTTCTACTTTCGTTACAGTACCCGCGACTTGTTCTTCCGCTGGAACTGTTTCTTCAGGTTCTTCAATTTTCTCTACTACACCCGGTTCTTCTGTTTTTGGTTCTTCTGTTGCTTCTGGCTCTTTTTCAGCCGGTTTTTCTTGTTTTGGTGGTTCTATTTGATCTTCTTGAGCTGATTTATCTGCCATTAATTGGGCCGATCCAACACCAACTCCGAGTAATGTCAAAACTAGTACGATTGCATAGATAAAATTACGTTTTTTCTGCTTTTTACTTCTTTTCTGTATAAGTGAATGCCCACAATGTTTACAGAATTTTGAGCCTTCTTCATTTTCTTTTCCACATTTATTGCACGTCATAGCTGAACCCCCTTGATGGACTAGCATAAATTTCTTTATTTTCTTCCATTATAAACCTTATAACGTCAAACAACTACTCAGGGTTGCAAGATGTAATGAACTCTTCGTATTTGTAATAATTCTATCTATTCAGAACATAATGTTACCATGAAAATCATATTTATATTTAAATAATGAAATAAAATTTAGTTTTTTAAGAATGTGTAAATCAATTCACATGAAAAGATAAGCTCAGCTTCGCAAACTACTTTTCCAAAAATCTTTTGCATGATAAAATTTCGAATGCTGATAAATATGGAAAATTTAGAGACTTAGTTAAAAGCCTAAACTTGTTAGGAACACCTAAGAGACTGTTTCTAACTCTCCAACCTAAAACAGACAAAGAAAAAGGAAATCTTTTCTTTGTCTGTTTTTTGAGTTGATGCCCACATTATTGAATTCGGTGTGTACTTTTTCGAAATCTTCGAGGTAAATTCACCGGAACGTTTGATTGCCTTTTGTAGGACAGAATAAACTTTCTGCCACAATTTTGCGTCTGCCATAGATATTCCTCATCGATCTATCCTCAAGGGCTGATGGCAATGCAGATGGTGACTCCTTTTGAGATAGCTCCCTTTAGTTACCATTTTTATTTCACATCCATCTCGTCTATTTTCTTTTGTACTCGCAATAAATCTTCAAACTTATTGCTTAAAAGAGTCGATTCGGCCGCTATTTCTTGAGATATAGTATTTAGTCTTCGTATTAACTCATCTAAAGTCGACTGATATTGCTGGTATTGTTCAAAACTAATCATTTCTTGTCTTTCTAGCGCTGCAAGTAAACGGTTCAGTGCTTCTTCTACATCAGCTAATTGTTTCTCGTAAGGAACTAATTTTTCTGTAACTTCAGCCTCTAGTTCATTGAGTGTTTGTTGTTCATCCATTGCCGGAGCTTCTGCTGCCATGTAATGGCTGTCAACATTCATGGTCAAGAACAATCCAATAAAAAGAATGGGAATGAACATTTTCAAAAACAAGGTTCTCAAATCTGTTTCCTCCTCTAAACTAATTAGATATTACAGTCAGCTTATCCTATCTTTTCATAGAGGCAACACCTTTTCCTAAGACTTTAGAATTTCTTAATATACGCTTTACACTCACACCTAAGTTCAATCAATTTAGGATAGACTTGAGTACAAGTTTACAGAGCCCCATAGCTGTTTTATTGCTATACTATCCTCAGCTGAAAATTTCTTATATAATCAAAATATTATCACTGATACAGCTTGTTTCATTCATTTTAAAAAAAGCTGAATTTAAGCGACAATCTTGTTGCAGAGACGGTTATCGATACAAAGTAATGTGGAGTTTACTGGGAAAGTTTGATAAAATAAGCAGGTAGCAATTGGAGAGAAGAAGGAGATTAGTATTCATGGTAACGTTATTCAAGCGATCAACTAAATCGATTACAAGACCGTTGAAAAAGTACAATCGGATTGTAGCAGCCATTAATGCACTAGAAGCAAAATACCAGGGCATGTCCGATGAGGAACTTCAGCAAATGACGGCCATCTTTAAAGAACAACTACTAAAAGGAACGACTATAGAAAAAATTATTCCAGACGCTTTTGCTGTCGTTCGCGAAGCTTCAAAGCGTGTACTAAATATGCGCCATTTCGATGTTCAGTTACTAGGTGGATTAGTACTAGCTGAAGGAAATATCGCTGAAATGCCAACCGGCGAAGGAAAAACACTAGTATCTTCCCTTTCTGCATATGTTAGAGCGCTAGAAGGAAAAGGCGTACATATTATAACAGTCAATGACTATTTAGCAAAACGAGACTATGACCAAATAGGCCAAATCCATCGCTTTTTAGGATTGACGGTTGGGTTAAACCTTCCAATGATGCTTAGCGATGAAAAACAACAAGCTTATCAAGCAGATATAACGTATGGTGTCGGCACCGAATTTGGCTTTGATTATTTACGAGACAATATGGCACCCAGCTTGCAAGAAAAAGTACAGCGTCCTTATCATTATGCAATTATCGATGAAGTCGATAGTGTCTTGATTGATGAAGCAAAAACACCTCTTATCGTCGCTGGAAAGATGAAAGTCAGCGCTGAGCTTCATCAAATTGCGTCCTTGCTGGCTCTGCGTTTTATTGAAGATGAAGATTACGAATACGATGATGAAACAAAAGCCACTTCCTTGACGGATAAAGGCATCGAAAAAGTGGAGAAAGCATTTGGAGTCGACAATCTATATGAGCTCGAACACCAGACGCTTTATCATTATGTGATTATGGCACTTCGTGCGCGCGTCATGTTTATACGAGATGTCGACTATATTGTCAAAGACGACAAAATTCTTCTGGTAGATATGTTCACGGGTCGTACTTTAGACGGTAGAACTCTTTCTGATGGTCTGCATCAAGCAATCGAAGCAAAAGAAAAAGTAGAAATCACCGAAGAAAACAAAGCACAGGCTCAAATTACGATACAGAATTTTTTCCGGATGTATCCGCATCTTTCCGGCATGACGGGCACAGCAAAAACTCAGCAAAAAGAATTCCGTGAAGTTTACGGCATGGATGTCATAGCAGTACCGACTAATCATCCGAAAATCCGTGTCGATTTGCTTGATCGCGTGTTTCAAACTGCGGACCATAAATACAAAATCGTTGCTGAGGAAGTTGGCAAGCTTCATCAAACTGGTCAGCCTGTTCTTATTGGTACTACATCCATCCTGCAATCAGAAGCCGTTGCTGCTTATTTGAAAAAGCACGATTTGACTTTTCAATTACTTAACGCGAAAAGCATGGAACAAGAAGTTGAGTTGATTTCGCAAGCAGGTCAGTTAAACCAAATTACAGTTGCCACCAATATGGCGGGTCGCGGCACCGATATCGTTTTAGGCGATGGAGTAGCAGAACTTGGCGGCTTACATGTGATTGGTACCGAAAAGCATGAAAATCGGAGAATTGATAATCAATTGCGTGGGCGATCTGGTCGTCAAGGCGATCCAGGTTCATCTCAATTCATCATTTCTCTTGAAGACGATATGTTCAAACGTTTTGCAAAAGAAGACGTTGAAAAATTCGAGAAAAAAATGAAAACGTCGAAAACTGGAGAAATCACCAATAAAGACATCCATGAACTAACTGATCGTACGCAACGAATTGTAGAAGGTTCTCACTTTTCCATGCGCGAGTATAACCTGAAACTTGATGATGTCATTAACGAGCAACGTAAAATCGTTTATGACCTTAGAAATCGCGTGCTCAGCGGACAAGAAAACTTCTCAATCGTGCAAGGCATGGTTCGAGACGCCGCTGATTATGTCATCTCTGAAACACTTCCTGAAAACGACGACATTCAATTGATTCATCTTGCTGCTATCAAACAGGACTTGCAACAACTATTAGGAGAATCCATCACACTTTCCGAAAATTTAAGCAAACGAAAAGCCATTGACGCGGAAATCGAACCTTATTTGCACCGCATTTCCGAGTTTATTGGCTCCAATCAAGACGATCTTAAAGTCGCTAGAACTGTTCAGCTCGTTATGCAATCACAAATTGATGCCATGTGGATCAAACACTTGGAGTCAATGGCTCACCTGAAAGAAGGCATCGGACTTCGTTCTTATCAACAAGAAGATCCTATGCGAATTTATCAAAAAGAAGGCCTTGAGCTATTCGCTTTGAATTTCCAGAACCTGCGTTATTCTGTTGCTTCAGAGATACTTGGATTTCTGCGCAACTTGAATCGCCACGAAAAGGGGTAAAAAAATTGAGTATTTTTTCTTTCTTCAACAAAACCGGGAAAACTGGAAAAGATTCTATTGTGTCTTCTACAGAACTAGGAGCCGGTTCCGAAACAGCAGCTTTAGAAACACAAGAAGTGACACCTACTTTATCCATTTCTCAAGAGTGGGAGATTAGCAAAGAACAAGAATACGTCCTAAAATTCCTATCAAATGACCTCCCACCTTTGCAAGTAAACCAATTGTCGTTGGCAGGAATTGATATCGAAGCAGATCCATACACAGGCGATTGGAACGTCCAAGCCTTTTTCCGCTCATCGCTCGAACGTCCATTTACGATGGAAAAAGCCGAGTTGGTATTGCAAGATGGCAACAAAGAAACCATTGCGTCACAAGAATTCGATTTATCGGAATTGGGATCAATTCCCGCTCTGTCCAATCGCCCTTGGATTTTCAAATTCAAAAAAGATTCGATTCAAACGGCTCAAGTTCCAACTGCCGATTGGTCATTAGCTTTTAATGTTCAATCTCTTGTGCCACATGCGTTGGATTTAGATATTTCCTGGGAAGAGGCATTATCAGCTGAAAAAAAATCCGTATTGAGAGATTTAGTCCAAAAACTCCCTAAGTTAAATTCTCAGGAATTGAATCTTACAGGGTTTCAGACAAGCTTTTCGGAAGATGGAAATTTAGCGGTTTCCGTTTTTATTCGTAACGGTTATTCAAAACAGATCGAATTAGAAAATTTGCCTTTGGAAATCATAGATGCAACGGGCTCATCCGTAGTAAAAGGCTCATTTAAACTAGCACCGCTCACTGTCAAAGCTAATACAACAAAACCTTGGACTTTCATTTTCCCGAAAGATACACTTCAAGTCAGCAATCCTGATTTGTCACGGTGGACAGCGCGGATTCCAAACTAACAAGAATAGGCCACGCGCCTATTCTTGTTTTTTGGCGAGGTGTGCTTCTCTCCTTCTGAGGTGCGCTTCTCTCTTTCCGAGGTGCGGTTCTCTCTTTCTGAGGTGCGGTTCTCTCCTTCCGAGGTGCGGTTCTCTCTTTCCGAGGTGCGGTTCTCTCCTTCCGAGGTGCGGTTCTCTCTTTCCGAGGTGCGGTTCTCTCTTTCCGAGGTGCGGTCACATAATTTGGACAGAAAAATACAGCCATTCCAGTGGAATGGCTGTATTTTTTTCTATGCTCTTGTCGATCTGCGGCCACGACCATCGTATGCCAGTTGAGATTTTGAACGTTTTTCTTTTTCTTCGATTTCACGTACACGGTTCTCGATTGCGGCTGACACCAAGCCAAGAATTGTTCCAAAAGCTGCTCCAGCTACTACCTCAACCGGCTGGTGACCAAGCAACTCTTTCAAGTCTTTTTCACGCTCCACAAATTCAAAGCTTGGAAATTCGCCTGAGAATTTCACAAAGCTGTCTTCTAATTCATTCACTAGTCGAGCAATTTCTCCAGTATGGCGACGTATTCCTTGTGCGTCGTACATCACGATAACACCAAATACGATTGCAAGGGCTGTCTCTGTATGACGTGCGCCTTTATTGGCAGCTACGTACGAGGCGAGTGCTGAAACACCAGCTGAGTGGGAGCTTGGCATGCCACCTGTTGTAAAGGCCTGTCTCCAATCCCATTGACCTGTCACGGTTTTGTGAGTGACGATTTTTAATGCTTGTGCCGCAGCAATCGCACTTAATGAAGTAATCATTCCTCGGTTCATCTTTCTCATCTGCTCATCCCCTAGTTTCAACTTGGCAAACTGTCGTTGCCGTTCAATATACTTCTTTACCCATTATCGCAGGACATTATGTGAAATTTGTTTAACTTTTTGTAAATTTTCCGAATAGGACCGAGTGCATGAAATAGTAGCAATGATGTGGATCACAAAATCGTTGTGAACGCTAGTTTTAACGTTCGGCGGCAATTGCTTTTACTGCTGCACTAAAGTCTTTCATCGCTCTTTGTAAATTTCCACAAGGCCGACACGCTTTAATTCCATATCCATAATTTTAGGTAATCTGAAGAGATAGATAGATAAGACGAACATCCATAGTTGAAAAGTGAAGATTAATAGACGTTCGAGCAGCCCTGGATAGGGAAAATCGCTGTTTAAAACGAATGGAGTTGCGATGCCTGCTAAGACAATTACAATGGCACAAGCTAGTGTAAACTGTCCGATGCCGCGAAAGTTTTTGGTCAGCAACAGGCCATGACCCATCATAAACAAAGCACCCACTGTTGCAATCAAAACGATCGCAGTTATTGCCAAATGCATAAAGTTGCCAAAAGTCAGGACATCGCCTCCTTGCTCTAATGGAAATAACCCAAAGCCAATCAACGAAGCTATGTACATCACAATCAAAAGTATAGCTCCCAACTGCGCAGTTTTTTGAACTTGGTATTTGCGGAATAACACATAGACAGTAACTGAAAAAAGCAGCGCAAGCAGTCCGTAGCCAATGGTAAAGACCCTCAGCATTTCGGCGTCTGGTGCTCCGTTGCCGGTCAGTTCACTAATCGTCTGTCTGACGTGACTGTAACCGTCCCATAACACACTGCCCATAATGACGTGAGCCATGTAAATGAGGACACTTAAAGCTCCGCTTAACGTCGCTATTTGCCATCCACTTTTCTGCTGAATCCACATTACCCGATCACCGCCATTTTTTCTAATTTTTTAATCCGTAGAGGGTTTCTAAACGTCCTACTTCACCTACTGTTTAATTAGTAGAAAAAGCTTTGAAGAGCTTTCTTTAAAGCTTTTGGTTAAATTCATTCCGCATTTTCTCGGCTAACCACTCGAATGTGACAATGACTTTACCTTTTGGAATTTTTTCGTATTGATCTCCGATACTTAGTTCAAATGAACAACCTGTATTTTCAGCCCTTAAATACCTTGTCAGTCCAATATTCATCATCTGCTGAACTTGACTCAATAGAGGCGCGATTTGCTCTGCCGTGTCTTGAAAATGCACATGAAACATATTCGTAACTGGCACGGTTGGAATCGTGGAAATCCCAGTACACCTATTAAAAAACGAAGCCAATTCAACAGCGTTCTCATAATATGCAGCCATGCGATCTTTGCGTTGCGCGAAATACGTTTCTGCACTCAAAATATACGGATACAATGAAATTAAATCGCCACCGTGACGCTTTTTCCAGATCTTTGATAGGGCCATAAAGTCTTGATCCCCCGCCAAAATGGCTCCAGCGATTCCACCGATGCCCTTATACATGGATAAATATACAGAATCAAATAAATCACATACTTCTTTAATAGTCTTCTGATAATAAGGCAAGCACTCCAAAATACGTGCACCGTCTAAATGCAGCTTAATGCCTTGTTCGCGACAGTATGCTGAAATTGCCTCAAGTGTTTCAAAACTAGGCAGCTGACCACCAATTTCGCGTTGCGGCAATTCCAATAACAAACAAGCAATTTTTTCATCCATAGACAACACGTCTGCTAATTCAATCACACGGCCTTTATCAGCTAAAAGAATCGTTTCAATGCCATGCAATTCCTTTAATCCGTCTTCTTCATGAATTTCCAAATGACTCAATGGATGATAAGCAACTTTTTTGATGCCTTGTTGATCACACCAAATTCGCAAAGCGATTTGCTGTGCCATTGTTCCACTTGGAAAAAACACCGCTGATTGTTTTCCTAAAAATTCCGCCATTTGTTCTTGGAAACCTTCAATAACTGGACCACTTCCATAATTATCACTCTTTAAATGGCCATCGATTGACTCAAAGACATCCTTTAAAACTGCTACGTTTCTCGGTCCGTGTCCCGCTAATTGGTGTAAAGACGTTTCATAGGTTTCCATTAATTCAGCGTTGCTCATATTCATCGCTCCTCCAGAATTCAGAATAGTCCTTCTTTTAATTTTACTATAACATGAGTTAGAAAAAAGGTGTTTTCTACATAAAAATCCCGCCTGAAATCCATTTACGGATTTCAGGCGGGATCGTTTTTTAGCTTAAGCTTTGAGAAGATACTTCAACTGGATGCGTTGCTTCATAAAGCAAGCCTTCCAATTCATCGCGGTAATCTGTAGTTTGTTCTTCGGTCCAATTAAAGATTTTGCTCATATAAGCAGTGACTGATTCTTTATGTGCATGGACCCAGTGGATATCGAAGAACAACGCTCCGGTACGACGGATAAAGAAGTCAATTGGCTTATAGGCGGATTCGTATTCTACTGAATAACGCAACATCGCGTACACTAATGGATCAAGATCCGCGTCTGTCGCTTCGTCGAGGCCAGCTGTATAGAAATGCAACACTTTATCGACATTCGCACCGTAGCGACTTACGAGCATACGCATTGCATCAGCTGTTAAGCCCATGCTGCCTGCTTGTTGGACGCGGTCAGCCATAAAGGTTTCAAAACCTTTTGAACCGCCCACTTCTCCGCCTGCAATCGGCAATCGTTTAGTTGAACTTTTTGGATATTTGACTCCATCTTCTTTTTGTAATTGCTCTGCTACTAGATTGACGATGCTTTCGCCCATTTTACGGTAGCCGGTCAATTTACCACCCGCAATCGAAATCAAACCAGAATCCGAAACGAAAATTTCATCTTTTCGTGAAATTTCAGAGGGGTCCTTGCCTTCTTCATGAACCAACGGACGTAAACCAGCCCAGCTAGATTCAACATCTTGTTCCGTAATCGCGACTTCTGGGAACATAAAGTCGACCGCTTTCAAGACATAATTCCGGTCTTCTAACGTCATCGTTGGATGTGCAATATCTTGCTTGTAAACCGTATCCGTTGTTCCTACATAAACTTTGCCTTGACGCGGAATCGCAAATGCCATCCGGCCATCTGGCATATCAAAATAGATGGCTTGTTTTAACGGGAATCTACGGCCATCAAAAACTAAGTGAATGCCTTTTGTTAGCTGAAGAGTCTTGCCAAATTTCGAGTGATCTTCGTCGCGCAATGTATCAACCCATGGACCAGCCGCATTGACGATTTTTTTCGCAAATAATTCATGAATTGTGCCGTTGATTTGATCTTCTACTTCAATACCGACTACTTTACCGTTATCGTAGATAAAGCTTTTGACTTTTGCGTAATTCATTGCCATTGCGCCTTTTTCAATCGCTTTTTTCATAACTTCCATCGTTAGGCGTGCGTCATCGGTTTTGTATTCGACGTAATACCCTCCGCCTTTAAGGTCTTTTTTCTTTAATAAAGGCTCGCGGCGCAATGTTTCTTCTTTGCTTAACATTTTACGACGTTCGTCTTTTTTAACACCTGCTAAAAAATCATACACACGCAAGCCGACATTTGTGCTGAGTGGTCCAAACGTTCCACCTTTGTAAAATGGCAAAAGCATCCATTCAGGGGTAGTCACATGTGGTCCATTTTCATAAACAATTTCGCGTTCCTTGCCGACTTCCGCAACCATTTTCACTTCAAATTGCTTTAGGTAGCGCAACCCTCCGTGAACCAATTTGGTAGAACGACTACTTGTACCTGCTGCAAAATCCTGCATCTCCACGACTGCTACATTCATGCCACGTACGGACGCATCCAGTGCGATCCCAGCACCTGTGATTCCTCCACCAATGACTAGTACATCTAGTTGTGACTGTTTCATCTGGTTATAACGTTCATTTCTGTTTAAGCTTGAAAATTTCATAAGTTAATCTGCTCCTTTTTTTAGATGAGTTTTTACTGCTACGATTCCCAAAAATTGTGTTCTTGCGGGCCTACCGATCGACGTGGCGTGTTCAATCTATTCCCTGTCAAACTTGTATACCCGTTTTTCCATATAAAAAGAGAGATCCAGGCACAGTTGCAGAATTTTTCTGCTAAACTGGCTTGGTCTCTCAAAGTCTCCGGCCGTATATCTCTCATGATTAACTTGTAAGTTATTTTGCTGGTTTAAATGATCGTGTTGCCGCTACTGCGTTTTTCCAGCCTTCGTAAAGCTTTTCGCTTGTTTCAACTGGCATATCACATGTAAAGCTCTTGTCGATCTTCCATTGCTGTGCGATTTCTTCTTTGTCTTTCCAGAATCCAACTGCAAGGCCCGCTAAATAAGCTGCGCCTAGAGCTGTCGTTTCCTGAACGACTGGACGTTCTACAGGAACATCTAGAATATCACTTTGGAACTGCATAAGCAAATCGTTAGCAACTGCGCCACCATCAACACGCAAAGTCTTTAACTCAATCCCTGCATCTTCTATCATAACATCTACAACGTCTTTTGTCTGGTATGCGAGCGCCTCAAGTGTTGCACGAATGAAATGAGCCTTTGTTGTTCCGCGTGTTAGACCGAAAACTGCACCGCGTGCATCGGTATCCCAGTAAGGCGTTCCAAGTCCGACAAATGCTGGTACCATATAAACGCCGTCTGTCGAATCAACTTGCATCGCGTAGTTTTCACTTTCTGGTGCATTTTCAATGATTTGCAAACCATCACGCAACCATTGAATTGCTGAACCTGCTACAAAAATACTGCCTTCAAGCGCATATTCAACTTTCCCGTCAACACCCCATGCCAATGTTGTCAATAGTCCGTGTTCCGAATCGACACCTTTTTCACCGGTGTTCATCAACATGAAACAGCCTGTGCCGTATGTGTTTTTCGCCATGCCTTTTTCAAAGCAAGCTTGACCGAATAGCGCAGCTTGCTGATCTCCAGCCATACCGGCAATCGGTACTTCATGGCCGAAGAAATGATAATCGATCGTATTGGCATAAACTTCAGATGATTGACGCACTTCTGGCAGCATACTCTTTGGCACTGTCAAAATATCCAATAATTCCTGATCCCATTCCAAGTCATAAATATTGTACATCAATGTACGCGACGCGTTACTGTAATCCGTGACGTGCGCTTTACCGCCTGACAGTTTATAGACCAGCCACGTATCAATGGTTCCAAACATTAAGTCGCCATTATCCGCTTTTTCACGTGCGCCTTCAACATTATCAAGAATCCATTTTACTTTCGTTCCTGAGAAGTAAGCATCAATCAACAGACCGGTTTTCTTACGGAACACTTCGTTTAACCCTTGTTCTTTTAATTCGGTGCAAATACCATCTGTTTGACGTGACTGCCAAACGATCGCCTTATAAATTGGTTTGCCTGTATGGCGGTCCCAAACGACTGTCGTTTCACGTTGGTTGGTAATCCCAATGCCGGCAATTTGGCTTGGGCTAATGTCTGATTTGCGTAGTACTTCTGCTATACATGCCAGTACGGAAGTCCAGATTTCATTGGCATCATGCTCTACCCAGCCTGGTTTCGGAAAGAATTGCTGAAATTCTTGCTGACTCGATTCAACGATTTCACCTTTATGATTGAATAATACTGCACGCGAACTCGTCGTCCCTTGGTCTATGGATAAAATATAATCTTTGCTCAAAATGATCTCCTCCTATTATAAGTTACGAAATTTTTTCTTCGATTGTATCTGCAGTTGTATGCTCTTTTCTCAATTCTACACTTGCTGCTCCAAATAATACTAGCAATAAGACGGCGCTCATAACCCAAAATGGTAAATCATATGCACCGGTAAACATAGCTTTATAAAACAATGCTCCGTAAATACCACCAAAAACAGGACCGACAACTGGTACCCACGCATATGACCAGTCAGAGCTTCCTTTACCTGGAATTGGCAGCAAAGCGTGTGCAATACGTGGACCTAAGTCACGCGCAGGGTTAATCGCATATCCTGTTGTGCCCCCTAGCGACATCCCGATTGCAACGATCAACGCACCAACGATTAACGGATTTAAGCCTTCAGTAAAGTCATTGGCACCAATAAACAATAAGCCCATTACTAATACAGCTGTACCAATAATTTCACTAACTAAGTTAGAGAATGGTCGACGAATCGCTGGACCTGTAGCAAAAACCGCTAGTTTCGCAGCTTTGTCTTCAGTCCGTCTCCAGTGCGGTAAATAATTTAAGAAAACAATAACTGCACCGAAAATGGCACCGAGTATTTGTGCTGCAATGTAAACGGGTACTTTTGCCCAAGGAAAGTCACCAACAGACGCAAGACCAAGTGTTACTGCCGGATTTAAATGCGCTCCTGAAAAATTCCCTACTGCATAGACACCCATTGTAACCGCTAGACCCCAAGCAAGCGTGATCAAAACCCAACCACCATTTTCCGCTTTCGAATCTTTTAAAACTGCACCTGCCACAACGCCACCACCAAAGATAATCAAAATCATCGTACCAATTACTTCTGCTAAAAATTCCGTCATCGTTTTACACCCCTTTGTTTTTAGCTTCAGAACGGATTAGAAGAAAACGAAAAGACCCACACTGAACCAGACACTCTTTTTTTAAAGGTGCTTGTTTCAGTGCGGGTCTCCATTTCTCCAACACAGTTCTTAACTTGTAAGTATAAAGTTATCAGTTAATGAAAACGCTGTCAACCGTTATATTTTCCATAATTCTGGTTGTGATGTGGAAATGGCTTTTGCTCCGCCATCGTAAGCAAGTTGAATGTCCTCTTTTGTCCGAATCAGTCCACCCGCAATAACCGGGATCCCCGTTTTATCGAAAACTTCCTTGATAACAGAAGGAATGATTCCCGGCAAAATTTCGATGTAATCGGGTTTCACTTGATTGATTAACTTGATGTTGTGCTCAAGCGCCTGACTGTCTAGCAAAAACAAACGTTGAATCGTCAGCAGCTTATTCTTCTTCGCCAAGGAGATAACATTGCTTCGTGTTGAAACGACACCATCTGGTTTCACTTCTCTAACCAGATACTCGAATCCATAAGCATCTGTTTTCAGTCCTTGAATCAAATCCACATGCAAAATCACTTTTTTATTCGCTGCTTTGGCGACTTGTACCAATTGCTTTAACTGCGCCAACCGAATCTCCAAAAAAATGATGTACTCATGATCGCTATTTAGTAAGCGTTCAAATTCTTTCATATTGCGCAAAACAGGCAAAACGCCTTTTAACTCATGCACCAGGTTTCCTCCTCAAATTGTTGCCATCCCTTTACGTACCATTATCCGCCCAAACCGCTTCCCATTCAAAGATTTCGTATTTTCTGGCACCTTCTACGATGTACGGATCTGCCTTCACCAATGCTTCACAGTTTGCAAATGACTCAGCTCGGTAAATAACAAGTCCGCCAGAGCCATCTACAAATTTCCCATTGACTACTACTTGTCCACTGTTGCGCTGGGCTGCTAGAAATGCCAAGTGCTGTGCTCGAAACTCCTGACTTTTGTCAGCGTCTTTCATGGGCAATAATACCGCGAAATATCTCATAAGAACATCTCCTTTCCCTTCATTATAATGAGAAAAATAAGAAAAGTCAGTTTTTCTTCACGAATCACATTGTGCGGCGCGCTATTATTACCATTTTATGGATATACTATCCGATTCTCTTAAAATACTGTCCAAACTGGCGAAATACTGTCCAGTTCAGATAGAATACTGTCCAACTCCTGTCATTTACTGTCCAAACCCTATCAATAGGATAAAATAGAGTGACCTACACTTGATTCAGGAGGAGCGGAGCGAAAATGCAGATGACCAAAAAAGGACCTATTTACCAATTAACATTTATGCCCCGATTTTTCCCTATAAATTGCTATGTCGTAGATGAAGGAAAAGAGTTAACTTTAATTGATGCAGCCTTAGGATTTACTGCCAAACAGATTTTATTATCAATCAAGGTCATGAAAAAACCGTTAACCCAGATTGTCATTACCCATGCACATATCGATCACTTGGGTGCACTTGATGCTATCAAACAGGAATGGCCTGACGTTGTCGTTAGTATGTCTTCGCGCGACGCTCGCCTGCTTGCTGGTGACACTAGCCTGCTCTCTGGTGAGCCCAATTTACCGATAAAAGGTGGCATTCCGAAAACGATCAAAACGCCGCCTGATCGCCTTCTCGAAGAAGGTGACAGAATTGGTTCACTCGAAGTCATAAGTACACCTGGTCACACACCTGGTTCCATTTCATTAATTGATACGCGCAACCGATTTCTCGTTGCCGGTGACGCTTTCCAAACACGCGGCGGTATCGCCGTTTCCGGTACAGTCAAAATATTATTTCCATTTCCTGCTTTTGCGACTTGGGACAAACAAGTAGCTCTTGAAAGTGCTCATAAAATTCGCCAGCTAACCCCTCAGTTGCTAGCAGTTGGACATGGGCAAATGATTGAAAAACCCCTTGAAGCTATTAACTTAGCAATTTTAGAAAGCGAGAAAAATCTTTACTATAAAGAGACTTAGTGTCACGTTAAGTATTCGGCTGAACACTTTTTCGCATAACCACTTTGTCATTTTTTGAAAAGGCACTGACTCTTAATTTGGTTACCAAGCCCTCTTTTCAACTTAGCCAACTCTAAAAAAATGTCCTTTTCTCGAAATCTATTTGAGGCAATTTCTTAAACTTAATTTTGCTGAACATCCCATTATTTTTTGGGGTAAATGTATCTTATTCCTCTCTCACAACTGTCATTCCTACTATTTCAGGACTATAATCATAGTAAGAGTATGGGAGGGATTAGCTATGGATATGGAGAAAAAAATAAAGCAATGGCAACAAGCTTCGTTAATAGATCAAGACACGGTAGACAGACTTTTAGCATTTGAAAAACGTCAACCTGCGCCTAAAAAATTACCGTTGCTTTTGATGATTGGGTTCATTTTCTTCTCTCTTGCCGTCTTTAGCTTTATCGCAGCAAACTGGCAGTTGATACCTGATGGAGCTAAAGTCGGGCTGATGCTGTCATTAATGTGGCTATTTTATAGTGTTGCTTATTTTTCAGAGAAAAAAGCTTTTGGTTATCCTCTGCTGTTTAGGGTCATTGGTCTCGCCATGTTTGGTGCTACTTTGCTGACAGTGGCACAAACTTTCCATTTTCCACTGGCAAATTCCTTTTTGCCTTGGGCGCTGTTTTTGGCCACTATCGCTCACTACTTTTACTGGCGACATGTTATTTATTCTTTTCTCGGATTTTTCTTTGGAGCAGCTGTTTTAATCTCATTTGTGCCTGAAATCGGTTGGCTAGAATGGAGCGTCTTCATTGTTATTGCAGCAGCTTGGTTTTACTTTAGTCGAACCTTTGCCCCTTTGGCATTCAGTTGGATGTTGCTATTCGCTTCTGGTTTTATGCTATGGATTCTAGTAGATTACAACAGTACACTATGGCCAATTTGGACTTTGTTTGCGCTCGTCTTGTTGTTCGCCATTATTCCTGAAAACAAGCAGCGAATGGTGCGACCGCTTTATCTAATTACAGCAGGTATGCTAATCGTCGTATACTTAGCGATTCGCGGACAAACGTTCATTGGTTTGATTGATAAAAGTCATTTCGCAGAAGCCGTCGCTCTAGCTTTTGCTGGTATCGCCGTTCTGCTTTTCAGTTTTTTCAAATTCCGTTCTCTCATGTGGATCGCACTTCCTGGCACCATTGGGTTATTGCTCTATGACGAAACAGCGATTGGCCTTGCAGTTGTTGCGGAATTAGGGGGCCTTGCCTACTTAATTATGGCCCAGCGTCAAAATCAACCTCTTGGACTAGGATTTGTCTATTTCATCGTTGTACAGTTTGTTATTTATATCATCTATGCATGGGAACGCCTCGACATGTCGCTGTTCTTCTTGCTTGGCGCTTTGCTGTTGTTCCTGTTATCAGCTGTAGCCTGGTGGATCAATCGCCGGAAAGAAGGTGTCACGTCATGAAAACCTGGCTCTTCCCAATCGTCCAAACAGCCGTCGTCTTAATTCTACTGGTTAGTTATTACGCAGCGTCATGGTTCGGCGAGCAGTATGTGTTAAGAGCTGAACCTTTTGATCCAGTTGATCCATTTTACGGTGAATATGTTGCGCTGCAATACCCCGATTTGCAGTCAGCTTCTATCAACAATGACGATTCTGTTTATTTTACTTTGAAATCGGCAGATGATGGCTATGCGGTTATCGATCGTATTGAAAATGAAGCTTTCTTCGGAGCCATTAAAGGTTCTGTTTACAATGGTAACGTCACTGCACCACAATTAGAACAATTTTACGTCGAACAAGGGATGGGCCCTCAACTTGAAGCAGCGCGTGACTTGCAAGTGACTATAGACGTTTCTCGTTGGGGGACGCTTCGTCCAATCAGTTTACAACAACGGACAAAATAAAATACAAAAAAGTTCAATCAATAACTGATTGAACTTTTTTACTGTATATATAGAAAAGTTACTTTTAAAGCTTAGTGCCTTGGTACAGAGTCAGCAGAATAGAATTTCACCGTTCAACTACTCGGAATCTACTATCTTTCAACTCCGTAATACTGCCCATAATCACTTTCCTGTTGAACTTTGACATTATTCAGCACGGCACCGAGCAAGCGAGCTTTTGTCGCAGTAGTAATGGCTTCTTTTGCTTTAAGCGCATAGGCCTTTTCGGTCTTTCCTGAGTTCACCACTAAAATTGTACCTTCGCATTTATTCGCTAAAATCACACTATCTGTGACAGATAATACGGGCGGTGTATCAAAGATTAGTAAATCGTAGGTGTCTAAGGCGTGTTCAAGAAGAAAATCCATATGATTCGAACTCAGCAATTCTGCAGGATTCGGTGGAATTGGACCAGATGGCAAAAGGTCTAGGTTTTTGATTTCAGCAGGCTGAATTGCCATTTTCAATGCGATTTGACGACTCAATACCGTTGAAAGCCCTCTTGTATTGGCAATATTAAATGTATGGTGCATAGTCGGTTTTCTCATATCAGCATCGATGAATAAAACACGCTTGCCTTCTTGAGCAAAAACAATCGCTAAATTCGAAGCCGTAGTCGACTTTCCTTCCGAATGAGAAGCCGATGTGACGACCAACGAACGGATATCTCCATCAGGAGAAGTAAAATGAATATTCGTTCGCAATGTTCTAAACTGCTCTGACACGCGTGATTTGGGATTAGTGAAGGTAATCAATTTTCTGTTTTTCACTTCTGGTTTCTTCTGTTGTCCGACCATTTTTATGCCTCCCTACGCTTAAAGGCAATCGGCTCATTAGCCGGGATGTCCTCTTCTTCATTCATCGGTGAAATTGCGCCGAGGACCGGTATTCCTAACACGTTCTGAACATCTTCTTCACTTCTGAGTGTCGTATCCAAATAGCGTAAGATCATGGCCATGGCCATACCAATTAGAAGTCCGACAATTGCGCTAAGCAATATGTTTAATGGAGGATTTGGCGATACGGGTGCCTGACTTTCTGTGACTACGGCCGGTGATAAAATCGAAACATTATCGACATTCATTAGTTCGATAATTTCAGCTTCAAAAATTTCAGCAGTTTTATTTGCGATACCGACAGCTACAGCAGGATCTGCATCCATCACCTTTATATTGAGCAGCTGCGAACTTTCCGCGATTTCTACATTCACTTTTCCTTGTAACTCTTCGTATGACATTTCTAATCCCAATTGACTAATCACTTGCTCGAGTATCACCGGACTCTTAATAATTTCACTGTATGTAGCGACCAATTGCAGATCGGCTTCGATGCTTTGACTATCTACTACTACTTCACCGCGCTGTTGACTAATAAGCAACTGAGTAGATGTTTGATAGATGGGTGTAACTAAATAATACGATACCAATGCCGTGATAATCATAGCTACGATTGTGACAGTCAAAATCAAGCGAATTCTATTTTTTAATATCCCATAAATTTCACGCAAGCTGATCGTTTCTATCATTTCGCCAAACCTCCTTTCATTTAGAAATAGGGAAGCGTAAAGATGGTACCGCTCCAATATTCACTTCCTCAACCCTTTTCGTGTAGACCCAGCTATGGGACATCAACTCAATTATTGATGTCCCCGAGTTAAGATGTATCGCTTATCTTCTTCTGCAAGGACCTTATGTAGATTCCATGCGTCGGTTGTCTCTAATTCAACTAAGGAATTCGTTTGAAGCGTGAGTTCATGTATCAATACGCATCTTTCGAGCCGAATAGCACCAAAATAGTTTTAAAAATCAGTTTGATATCCATCGTTGTATTTCGAGTGCGAATATATTCCAAATCCATTTCAACCCACTCCTGAAAACTAATATTACTCCTCCCGTTAACTTGCCAAAAACAAGTCAATCCTGGAGTTACGCTTATGCGTTGCTTTTCATAATTTGTGTATTGTGCCACTTCATCTGGTAACGCGGGTCTTGGACCGACAACCGTCATATCGCCATTGAGTACGTTAACTAGTTGAGGCAATTCATCAATACTCGTTTTTCTAATGAATTTCCCGATTTTAGTAATTCGTGGGTCGCTCTTGATTTTAAATACAGGCCCTGAAGCTTCATTTTGCTGCTGCAAAGAAGCTTTTAAGTCTTCTGCATTGCAGACCATTGATCGAAATTTGTACATATCAAAGGTTCCACCATGCTTCCCTACTCTTTTCTGCTTGAAAAATACAGGACCTTGGGGATCTTCCATTTTAATCAGCAGACCGATAAGTAGAAACAAAGGCATCAACATAATCAGCCCCACTAGCGAACCGACAATATCAAGAAAGCGCTTCGTGTACAAATAACCATTGCTCGTATTTGTTTTTACGCTTTCAAATACCGTTTCGCTATACCTTATATTTAGATCTATTTTTTCTTTTTCAGGTGCGGACACTGACATTTGAATCACCACTTTCATTATAAATTCTCGTTATTATTCAGATGGACGCCACTTCAGCTATTTTTGCTGGAACAGATCTACCAATTGAATAATAGTCAATCCCGTTTCTCTCCATTTCCTTTACAGAGAAACAATTTCTTCCGTCAATAACGAGTGGCTTTTTCATCTTTTTGAATACTGCTAAATCTACATTTTTAAATTCATCCCAATCCGTCAATATTAATGCGGCATCACTATTTTCAATAGCTTCTTCAATTGATACCGCATATTGAACGAGCGGATCTAAAATGGATTTCGCATTAGTCATTGCGATAGGATCGTATGCCACAACTTCTGCACCTTGCTTGATTAATTCTGTCGTCACAAGAATCGAAGCTGATTCTCGTAAATCGTCTGTATTTGGTTTAAAGGCCAGTCCCAATACGGCAATTTTTTTACCCAGGATATTCGGAAGGCAGTCATTTAACTTTCCAATCAAGATTCCCTGCTGTTTTTTGTTGACATTAACTACGCCTTTTAGCAACTCGAATTCATACTCGACATTTCCCGCGATTTGAATTAATGCTTTTGTATCTTTCGGGAAACAGGATCCTCCGTAACCAATTCCAGCTTTTAGAAACTGACTCCCAATTCGTTGATCCATCCCCATACCGTTTGATACATTTTCGATATCTGCCCCTAATAATTCGCAAATATTAGAGATTTCATTGATAAAACTGATTTTAGTTGCTAAAAATGCATTGGACGCATATTTGATCATTTCAGCACTTTTTATATCGGTTTTAAAAACAGGTACCTGGAACGGCTGATTGATCTGCTCAATTAGGCTAGCTGCGCGTTCACTGTTTGCGCCAATAACAATGCGGTCTCCGTGAAATGAGTCATAAATGGCCGATCCTTCTTTTAAGAATTCAGGATTCGAAACGACCTCGACCTCTATATCACTGGTCAAATGACATTGCATGATTTCACTAATCATGTCATTTGTCCCGACTGGCACCGTGCTTTTAATGACGACGATGACATTGTGATTGATACAGTCAACAATATTGTGCGCCGCCTGAACCACAAAGGATAAGTCAGCAGAGCCATCACTTTTTTCAGGAGTTCCAACAGCAATGTAAATCACATCCGCTTGCTCGATCCCTTCGCGATGGTTGCTAGTAAAACTCAACCGCCGTTCATTGATATTTTTTGTCATTAATTCACTAAGTCCCGGTTCATAGATAGGTGATATCCCTTGTTGCATTTTTGCAACCTTCTCTTCGTTGACATCTATACAGCTAACTCGATGACCAATTTCAGCTAAACTTACGCCGGTTACCAGCCCGACGTATCCCGTTCCTATGACAGCTATTTTCATACCGTTCCCCCCGAACTAAAGTAGTGGTGCAGCTGATTTTCCGGCCATTAATTCTTTAATAATGTTTTCTACGTCTTTTCCAAATTCGGGGCTATCTAAAGCGAATTCAATGGTTGTCCGCAAAAAGCCGAGCATTTCACCCACATCATAGCGCTTGCCTTCAAAGTCGTAAGCGTAGACATTCTGCACTTCGTTAAGTTTTTGGATAGCATCGGTTAATTGAATTTCTCCACCGGCTCCAGCACTTTGTGTACCAAGAAAATCAAAAATTTCAGGTTCAAGAATGTAGCGTCCCATAATCGCCAAGTTTGAAGGGGCAGTTCCCAAAGTTGGCTTTTCCACAAAATTGCTAACCTCGTAGCAGCGTCCATCGATTCCACTTGGATCAATGATTCCATATCGATGCGTTTCATGTTCCGGAACTTGCTGGACCCCAATAATAGATGATTGCATTTTATCGTACTGATCAATTAACTGCTTTAAGCATGGTTTTTCAGCTTTTACAATGTCGTCCCCCAACAGCACCGCAAAAGGTTCATTTCCAATAAACTTACGCGCACTCCAAACCGCATGTCCAAGACCTTTTGGTTCTTTTTGACGAATGTAATGAATTTCTACATTTGAGGTATGTTGAACTTTTTCAAGAAGTTCAAATTTACCTTTTTTAAACAAATTATCTTCGAGTTCAAAATTTTTATCAAAATGATCTTCAATGGCACGCTTTCCTTTACCCGTAACAATAATGATGTCTTCAATTCCTGATGCAATCGCTTCTTCGACAATATATTGAATAGTTGGCTTGTCTACGATTGGCAGCATTTCTTTTGGCATCGCTTTCGTTACTGGAAGAAATCGAGTACCAAGACCTGCTGCTGGAATAATTGCCTTTGTCACTTTTTTTGTCATAGTATTCACCCGCCTTTCGATTTTTCAGGACATCGATTTCTTTTTTCTACTCGACGCGAACCTTACTGTTATCAAAAAACAGGTTCTTTTGCGTGTAGCGCTGACCAGTGCCTCGTTCATCATCGATAATTCCTGAATTGTAGTTTGAAAAATTTAACTCGCAAGACTTGAACAGTTTGCGATAATCAGCAAAAGTTCTTGTAAAGCGCAAATTATTTTCAGTTACTTTTAAATATTAAGATAATTGCAATTGTGTTTAAGTATGAGATACGATCATCTCTAGATTTCCATCAATAAAATAATTACCGATAGTCGCTGGCACAATAAAGTTATCACCTTTTTTTACTGTGGAAACACTTTCCTCAGTTACAATTTGACCTGTACCATTGATAACACTGACTAGTAGAAAACGAGTCGTTAATGGGACTTCGACCTTTCCACCAAGCTTCCAATGATAAACCGTAAAGAATTCTCCTTCAATTAAGCGAGTAGACTCTAGATCTGTTAGTTGTTCTTTTAAATTGTCTTGTATGACTTGCCTATGTGGACAAGTCATCACAGCCAATGCTTGTTCCAAATGTAATTCCCGTTTTTTTCCTTGTTGATCGATACGGTCATAATCATAGAGACGAAATGTAATATCAGAACTTTGTTGTGTCTCCAAAATCACAATGCCTTTACCAATCGAATGCAGCGTCCCACTCGGAACATACACAAAATCTCCTTTTTTCACTTTGAGACTTTGAAACAACTTTCCCCATTCTCCTTTGATCATTAGCCGCTGAAACTCTTCTCTCGATTGCGCTTGATGCCCAATAATAATTTCGGCATCTTCTTCACAATCCAAAATATACCAACATTCTGTTTTTCCACTAGGCTTGTCAACAAGCTCTTTAGCGTATTGATCATTGGGATGTACCTGGACAGACAACTGGTCATTTGCATCGAGAATTTTTACGAGTAACGGAAACTCACTATCGGTGACTCTTGAACCGAATAACTGTGGGTAATTCCACCATACTTCCGATAGGCTCATTCCTTGCAGTTCACCATTCATGACAATAGACGGTCCATTTTCATGAGCAGATATGACCCATGCTTCTCCTGTCGTCTGCGAAGGAATATCGTAATTAAACAATTCCTGCAGTTTGCCTCCACCCCAAATTCTTTCTTGAAAAATCGGTTTTAAAAAAACCGGTTCCTTATACATGAGATCTCCTCCCATCATGGAAATAGCAAGTCACTTATACTTAAAAATTTTCTTACATTATCCATAGCGAGCGATTAACTTCTCTTTGCAAATTTCTTCAATTTCTTCCCATTCATGCGAAGTACGGAAAATGTCTTCTTCAATCAGTTCACTACCAGTTTGAACTTCGATAATTTCCATATTGGTTGTGGCCTTTAATGTATGCTTAGCACCTAAAGGAATGTGAATGACATCGCCCGTTCTGACATGGCTTAATTGATCATTAAAAACAAAAATCCCTTCTCCTTTAACAATGGTCCACACTTCACTGCGTTTATAATGCATTTGATAGCTAAGATTTTTCCCTGCATTTATGCCCAGCCGCTTGATCAATACTTCATTACCTTCTGCATACCGCGTATATTCCAATACACGGTACCACCCCCACCGTCGCTCTTCGTACATCGGACGGCTGTTAAAGCCTTCTACATATTCTTTTACTTTCGTACTAGCGTCTTTATCTGTCACCAAAATCCCATCTGGACTTGCTGCTACAACAACGTTACTTAATCCAAGCAAAGTGATTGGGATGTCAAGTTCATTGACAATATGAGAATTTTCTACTCCTTTGCCAATAACTCCTTTGCCTGTTATTTGGACTGCCATTTCATCTGTCAACGTATTCCAAGTACCCAAATCCTTCCAATACCCATCATAGGGCAGCGACACAATATGAGCTGTACGTTCAACAACTTCATAGTCAAAGCTGTTTTTTGGAAGACGGTGATAGTTTCTCAGCAGTTGAGCGTACTCGATTGGCATTCCTCTTTCTTTTAACAGCTCTATGATATAGCCCAATTTAAAGGCGAATACTCCACAATTCCATAAAGCATGTTGTTCGATTAACTCTTCCGCTTGCTGCTCAGTTGGCTTTTCTTTAAAGTAATCTACTGTCAAATAGGAATTATCTTCTTGATTTTTTGGGATAATGTAACCGTATTTTGCAGAAGGGTACGTTGGTTTCACTCCCATTAATGCTAAATCTGCACCAGACTCAAGCAATGCTTTTTCCAGATCCTGAACACGATTAAAAAATCGATTCTCAACATAAGGATCCACTGGCAGCATTCCTACCACTTCATCCAATCCGCACTTCTGGACAGAATAGAGATAAACAGCTGCAAGAGCGATTGCTGGAAATGTATCTCTTCTCTCTGGTTCAGTAACGACATGAACCTCTTGCCCCAATTGTGTTTTGATCATATCTATTTGTGAGCTACTCGTAGCGATAATGGAGTTTTCAGCCATTCCTGTTTGCTCGATTTGTTTCCAAACCCGCTGAACCATAGAAACTTTATTGCCATCTTCATCACTCAATACTTTAAGAAACTGCTTTGACCGTGCATCATTAGAAAGCGGCCACAAGCGTTTTCCTGATCCTCCTGATAACAAAACTAATCTCATAGTAAGTCCTCCTTCTCTCTATCCAACTCCATAAAAAATAGTCCTTTATACTTATTTAACAACTAAAATAATGAACTCATAAAAATTACATAGGTAATTTTTATCCTAAAGCAAAACTAAGTAACCACTATTTTCAATCTTTCTAGTAAGGCATGACCCTATTATATATATAAATACCTAATATTTCAATGTAATTTTCTAATAAATTAGAAATATCAGATATATTTACCTATTTAATATCCCGAATGCTATTAAATCAAGCTTTCTAAGTTGTTTTATTATTCTTTTTTTTAGAAATTAAAGGCATTTTTTAGTTTGTTAGTTATCTAGACATCACGTGTTTGCAATTTACTTGTTTGCTTATCAAAAATCCACATTAAAAAACCACTTCTGAGAAATCATTTGATTTCTCAGAAGTGGTTTTTTAAAACTGTAATTATTTTTTGTGGACAACTTCTTTATATTGTTTTGGTTGAAAAGAATGTTCAAGCGGTGAGTTGTCTGCCACTGCCTGGAGTACTTGACGATATTTGTTGATAGAGGTAGCTCTCGTTAAATTTTCCTCAAGATAAGCACGACCTTTTAAGCCCATCGCTTTTAGTTCCCTTGGATCTAAGCTATGCAAATAATGAATAGCGTGAATAACACCCTCATAATTTTGCGGTTCAATGACCACTCCTGCTCCACTTTCAAAAATCAAACGTTGCACTTCGCTTCCTTGTTCCAAAACACCGAGAACTGGCTTTCCTGCTGCCATAACCCCATAAATTTTACTTGGCACAGAAACACCTTTAATGCCTTTTTGATTGACAACTAAATGAACATCCGCCGAATTCAATGAATACTTGAGAAATTCTTTCGGTTGATAAGGCAAAAACTTCACGTTTTCTAGATTTTTTTCAGTTACATATCGTTGAATCCGCTCTTTTACAGCGCCTTCTCCGATAAATAAGAAGACAATATCAGGCTGCTCCCTAAATTTGTCCGCCACTTGAATCAAGTTCTCTAGGTCGTAGTAGAGCCCTAGATTTCCTGAGTACATGACAATAAACTTGTCCTTTAAGCCATGCGTCTCCAAAAATCCACGTATCGCAGGCTCGCTTTTTTCAATTGGCACAATAGCATCTTCATCTGTCCAATTGCTAATAACGGTATAATTTGGCACTGTCTCATCTTCAAAACGGCCTCTCAAGGTTTCCGCCATGTCCTCACCGACGACCAGCACTTGGTCTGCGTAACTGCAATTTAGTTTATCGATTATTTTCGCGATTTTAAAAACGGACTGATTGTTAGTATAGGCTACTGCCTGAGCTTGTTCGGGATTAAAGTCATGAATACTATAAACATGCTTCGAACGTTTCAACAACTTACCAATAGTGCCGATCAATCCACCTAATACAGGGGGCTGAGAAATCGTGAAGATGACATCGGTTCCTTTTTCTTTCAATAAAGCAATATTGGCTAAGAAAAAGTAAGAAGAAATATACTTTAATCGACTAACTTTCGAGTTTTTATTCACCTCGGGTAGTTTAATGCGAACTACTTTAATCGATTCTACATATCCTTCTTCAAAGAGTTTTTTGCTTTGATGATTTTCGCCGGCATACCCTGGCTGCGCTGCAATTACCGTAATCGTAAAATCTTTTTGAAGATACCCAGTCAGCTCTGTCATCAACTGACTGGTCGCAGCTAATTCCGGATAAAAATAATTAATTACAAAAGTAATTTTCTTTTTACGTAGCATATGGCACTTCCTTTTCCAGAGAGCATGCAAAAAAAAGCCGTCTCCATTTAAAGTTTGTCAAAAATGGCAACTACAGAATCAGTGTATTTGTCTTCCGTATAAAATTCTTCAAATGTTTCTCGGCTCACCCTCCCAAGGCGCATACGTTCTGCATCATCAGATACCAAAGCTTTGATCGCAGTTTTGACGCCTTCAACTGTCGGTTCAACGACAACTCCGCAGTCTTTGATCAATTCTGCGATGATTCCCCGGTCTGAAGAAATAATCGGCAATCCAGCGGCCATCCCTTCGATAATGGACATCGGCTGACCTTCTACTTTGTATTTAGTTGGCAGAGCCATCATATCTGATTCTAGGAAAAAGCGTTTTTTCTCTTCTCCTTGCTTGAGACCATGGTATTGAATATGCTGCTCCATCTCATTTGTCGCAATATAGCGTTGTACTTCTTGAAATTCACTTTCGTTTTGAATTCCACCAACTAAGTTTAACCGAAGATTATGGCCTTCTTTGATCAAAGCAGTCGTTGCTTTGATTAGTTCGACATAGCCTTTTTCGAACATCAGATTACTTAAATACAAGAGAGAAAGTGGTCCGCTCTTCTTCGCTTGACCCACTTCATTTTTTAAGATGAAGTCTGCAGGTATGCCGTTAGATACTACTTCAATGCGATCGACATAACCGCGATAATTAGTTGACAATTTTTCACCTAACACAATGCCGACATCAATTTTTTTCAGCGTATTGACAACAAATTTTTCTGTGATTCCAGAAGTTGCGTCAATCGTCCCACCTAAATTGTTCCCATGCAAATGACTCACTACTTTGCCGCGTCCTACTACTTTACAGGCTTGAATCATTACACAATCTCGTAAAAGTCCCATTTTTGTTTGTGAAATTGAAATATACAAAATCGGATTTTTCATCCGAAGGGACAGCAAGATCGAATAGCCAATGGCAAAAGAATCGTGAAACAATTTATCAAAAGAAAGGGCGCCAGGATGTTCAAAATCTTTGCGACTTAAATTGATTTTTTTCACTTTATACTGCCTGTGCAGCCTATCAGAATTGTATAAAGATTGAAGAGCGATACTCTCTCCTAATATCGGAGGTGGCAAAGGTCCAACAAAAATTAAATCCCTTTTTTTTGTTCTAGTCATTCTAAATCCCCTCCTCGAACTAAGCTCTGCTTGCCCGCTATTCATGTGTATCAAATGCTAATGAGGATCAGTAGAGTTTAACGTAGGTTTGTCTACTAATTCTTTTTCGAACGATGAAATAATAAAATAAATAAGAATAAAAATAGGTAAGATAATGACTAACGGCTTAATGAAATAAATAAAACCATACCAAAATACGCGCGCAATGGTTAGCACAATCCAGTAATAGCCTAGCGCCAAACCAAATTTCCCAAACAGTTTTTTTAGTATAAAGGCTGGTATGAAAATAACGGCATACGTAACAAATGGCGCTGCAATCAGTCCAAGGACTTCGTAATTTAAGTAAAATTCACCATATACAAACAAGCCATAATTTGTATGAATCAGCGAAGCAACGAGATGAGCCGCTTGCGGACTCTGGGCTTCAATTCCAAAAAAAGACGGAATGAGCTGAGGGATGTAATCGATGAGCGTATAGTAATTGCCATAGCTTTGAGTGACCTCAATGGCAGCCGCTGTTGAATAAACCAAATCTTGAACCGTCGGGTAATTAATGAGAATTGATACAGAATCCACAATTGCTTCTACATCAAAAATGAGTCCCGAATGCCTAACCAAACCCAAATAAGAAAACACCAGCAATCCTCCTGCAATCAATGCTGCTTTCTTAAAGGAAAATTTTGACTTCACCACATCCAGCTTTTTAGTTGCAGTTAACAACATATACAGAATGAGCAACAACCCTAAAATATCAACTCTCGCATAATGCGATAACAACCAAAACGGCACAAATAATAACGCGAATTTTCGAATAGCACTGCCTTTAACACCCATTAGCACAAAGAAATAGGAAATTACGACAACAGAATTCCAAGCATTTCCCGGCAATAAGCTAGGCGACAAATCCTTATAGGCTAAGCCTGGCAGATCAGGTAAGTAGATAATAGAAGAGACGATAGCTAATGCACTGAACACCCATGTCGCCAATAAACTATGAACCGTCCCTGAATAATAGGACAAAATTTTAGCATCGTAATTGCTATAGGTTTTATTGGTCATCCACAGCAGTATCGACCAAATGTAGTAGAAAAACAGCGCACTAAATGCCAGTGTATAAAAGTGTTTTTCAATGAGGTGAGTGCGGTCATTGAATAATGCTTGCACTTCTCCTATCGGTGCAAAGCCCAGTATGCTAATAATGGGTAAAAACAGCAGCACTAACGAAAAAGAAGCAAAACCTATTTTGAAGATGTAGATGTCCATAACTAATTTAAGAGAAAAAATAAGCAAAATGAACAGGTTCCATGGATCTTCACTATTGAAAGTCTGGCCTAAGTGAAGTAAATAATAAATCACTGAAATCCCAGTTATTAAATTAACGATGATAAACAGGACTTTTTCAAATCGATCATCGGCCTCAATATGCTTTTCCATCGTCTCATCCCTTTATTTATGATTCCCTTAGCGACAACCCAATTTTTACCTACCTATTTCAAGAAGGTGCATCCACGGATAGAAGATGAGATTTTTTATTGGTTTTTTTGGATTGTGTATAGAGATAGACTAAAATCTTCAAATTTAAAAAAGTAGAAATATAATAGAAGAGAAACTTTAATGACATTCGATTATTTTTGAACGCTTCTATCAATATATTTCTAGACAGCTTTATCGTTTCTTTGTTTTGATCCGTAATGCCAGCTCTGAAAATAACTTTCCAAATGGTTAAAGCAAAACGATGAAAAGTGGCTTTGCGTTGTTTTCCCGCTAACTCTCTGTACTTTTCAAAAATACTCAAATGACCACTGAGCACCGAATTTACATTCGTTGTGATGCGTTCACCACTGTGATGATAAAACAGCACAAGACTTTCTTTAACAAAATCAAACTCAGTGATTTGCGCTAGTCTTATGTACAAATCCCAGTCCTGGCAACTGGGCAAACTAGAATCGAAACCTTCCGTCTGATCTAATATGTCTTTTCTCACTAATACAGAAGAAGTCGTGTCAATATAATTAAATTCAAACAATTTGGCTAATATATCACCTCGAAACTCAGGAATTATTTTACGAGTAGATTGATTGTTTTCGTCCACTACTTGAACTCCCGTGTAGATTACACCTACATTCGGTTTTCCTTGAAATTGTTTTAGTTGTTTTTCCAACTTTTTCGGAAGCCATTGATCGTCTGAATCTAAAAAGCCAATATAATCTCCTGTGGCTCGTTTGATCCCAGTGTTTCTAGCTTCCGATCCCCCTTTGTTCTTACTATGTTTAAGATAAATAATTCGTTCATCCGCCATCTTCTCTACGACTTCTGCTGTATCATCTGTCGAAAAATCATCAATAATAATGATTTCCAAGTTCTGATGACTTTGGTTTTCTAAACTTTTCACTGCTTTTTTCAGCAACGCTGAACGATTATACGTCGGAATAATAACGCTAACTTTATCATTTGAAGCCATCATTACATTCGATCCCCCCACTCGGATAAGGAACTTCCCTTCGACTAATACTCAACGATCGTAGTTCTTTCTTCTTTCAACAAATTGCAGTCGTGCGTGACCATGATTTCTACAAGTTCTTCAAATGACGTCGCAGTTGGATTCCACCCAAGTAGTTTTTTCGCTTTTGAAGGGTCTCCCATTAGTTGCTCAACTTCTGACAACCTGAAATATTCGGGATTGACTTCCAGCACAACGTCTCCTGTTTTTGCATTGATGCCTTTTTCGTCAATTCCTTCTCCTTGCCATTCAATTTCAATTCCTGCATGTTTAAAAGCAAGCGTCGCAAATTCACGAACTGTATGCATTTCTCCTGTCGCAATGACAAAATCTTCAGGCGTCTCATGCTGTAAAATTAGCCACATGCATTCCACATAATCCTTAGCATAACCCCAGTCCCGCCTAGCATCCAGGTTACCAAGCAACAGTTTGTCTTGTTTGCCACTGGCGATGCGTGCGACTGCCATCGTAATTTTTCGCGTTACGAAGGTTTCACCACGACGCTCTGATTCGTGGTTGAACAGAATGCCATTGACTGCGAACATATCATAAGATTCACGATAGTTTTTCGTAATCCAGTAGCCATAAAGTTTCGCCACACCGTAAGGAGAACGAGGATAAAATGGCGTCGTTTCCTTTTGTGGAACTTCTTGCACTTTGCCGTAAAGTTCTGAGGTAGAAGCTTGGTAAATTCGCGTTTTTTTCTCTAGCCCTAAAATACGTACTGCTTCTAAAATACGTAAAGTTCCAATGCCATCCACATCTGCTGTATATTCAGGCGTCTCAAAGGATACTTTTACATGAGACATTGCTGCTAAATTGTAAATTTCATCTGGTTTAATTTCGCTAATTAACCGAATAATATTAGATGTATCGGTCATGTCCCCGTAATGAATATAAAAATTCTCACTCGACTTTAGTTCTTCAATATATAAGTGTTCAATACGTCCCGTATTAAAACTAGAACTTCTACGAATAATGCCATGGACTTCATAACCTTTGTCTAGTAAGAAATCTGATAGAAACGAACCGTCTTGCCCGTTAACTCCTGTAATCAATGCCTTTTTCATGATTTTCCCCCTCAAGTGGTTATGGTTGTATTTTTTTCTACATGTTCTAAAAACCATTTATAAGCTAACTCTAAGCCATCATCTAACGAAATTCCCGCTTCCCATCCGAGGCTTTTTAGACGACTAACATCTACTAATTTGCGCGGAGCTCCATCAGGTTTTGATGTATTAAAGACGATTTCTCCTTGGTACCCAACCGTTTCCCCAATTTTCTCTGCCAACTCTTTAATCGAAATATCTTTCCCCATTCCGATATTGACCAAATCATTGCCGCTGTAAGTATTCATCAAGTAAACCGCAGCATCAGCCAAATCATCTGAGTAAAGAAATTCTCGTTTTGGCGCTCCCGTTCCCCATACCTCTACAGTTGTTATGTGATTCATTTTCGCCTCATGAAATTTCCGAATTAATGCGGGTAGAACATGGGAACTCGTTAAATCGAAATTATCATTTGGTCCATACAAATTTGTTGGCATAATCGAAATAAAATCAGTGCCGTATTGACGGTTGTAGGATTGGCACATTTTAATACCGGCAATTTTGGCAATCGCGTAAGGCTCATTCGTCGGCTCAAGTTCCCCCGTCAACAACGAGTCTTCTCTCATTGGCTGTGTTGCTAGCCTCGGATAAATGCACGTACTGCCTAGAAATAGTAGTTTTTTCACATTATTTTGGTAAGCTGTATCAATCACATTTGTTTGAATCATTAAATTATCTCGAATAAAATCTGCTGGATAATCGTTATTGGCAACAATGCCACCTACCTTTGCAGCAGCTAAAAATACATAGTCAGGTCGCTCTTTTTGAAAGAATGCGCTAACCTGACCGGCTTTTGTCAAATCCAATTCTTGGCTAGTCCGAAATACGAGATTCGTATACCCATTTTTCTGTAGGTTTCTCACAATTGCAGAGCCTACAAGGCCCCGATGTCCAGCTACATAAATTTTTGAATCTAACTTCATAAGTACCCCACCTTTTTTTCAGCCTATGCCATTATGAGTTCATGGATGCTGGAATTTATTACATGTTCCTCAGAAAAAGGATAATTAATAACTATAAAACCTTTGTACCCAAGACTATATACTTACTAATTAATTTTATTTTCTTATTCTAACACATAATAACCTAAATATTACAGATTATTTAGACTATTTAATAATTAATATGAATTCTCTTTTATTTTAACAACAAACTTTCAACCAATCTGCTAAAACTTTTTTCATGCATAGCGATTAGACTCGTCTCCCCCAGCTGTTTGCCGTATTTTCTCACCCTTCTTTAATCGCTGTTCTTTTTTGAAAAAAACTCTTTACTTCTATTACTAGCTCACGTTGATTTAAGAATACTAACAAGCTGTAAATTAACATTCCGATAATGACATCGATCGTCATAATACCAAGTGGCCCAACTTTCGTTAGCTGAGTATTTATGATATACAAAGGCGCTAACATAATAACTGAGTGAATGACCGGCTTAGCAATTGCTCTATTTAGTTCACTTAAACTATCACCAATAATTTGACGAATCCTGACAAAATAACTGACATAAAATAAAACCAGTCTGAGTATACCAACCGCTAAGGCAACAATAACGACACTTCCTGATAAACCGGCGAAAAAGACAACAATTGGAATAATCGCTAATTGAACCAGTTGCCAGTAAAAGCTCCACCTTACTTTCCCCACTGCAATAAATAAGCTGCCACTTGGATTACCCAAAGCTTTGAACAAAGCATATAGACAAAGGATTTGAATAATGACTGTGCTTTGTTTCCAGTCATCTCCAAGCACTACTGGAACTGCATACGGTGCTAACACTACTACTCCTGCCAATAACGGTGCATTAAAGCTCGTTAACATATGGGTTATGAATAAATAGGTTCTACGCAACTTGCTTTTATCCAGCTGAATTTTCGAAAACACCGGAAAGGCTACCCGATTAATCATGGAATTTAATTTCTGAACCGGCTGCATAATTAGGTTCATAGCCATGCTGTAATAACCAAGTGCCGCTGAACCAAGAACAATGCCGACAATCATTTGATCAATTTTCGTCGTGAAATAATTGATGCTGGTCGATCCTAGACGATACATACCAAATGCGACAAATCCTTTAATAGCAGCCCAAGAAAATAGCCATTGTGGTCTCGTTTCTGGATTTCGGTATCCTTCAATTACCCATGGAACACTCCTAAACACTGACATAACGATGTGGCCATAGACTAAAGACCACGGACCAAGATTTGTAAAAATAGCCAAACAAATAGTCAGCATCACACCAGTAGTTGTTGCTAAAATTTCATTTTTTGTAATTTGCAGAAACTCCAACTTTTTTGTGGCAAGTGTTTGGAATTGTAATCCAAACGGTAAAATGAGAAAGCTAATGCCCACTACTTGAATCATCGACGTTAAGCTCGGTTGATCAAACAACCCTGCAATTAAAGGAGCCGCAAGCAACAAGACAATAAATAGCACCAGTCCAACAAAAATAGAAAACCAATACAAACTTGATAACTCAATTTTGGTGATTTTTTCTTTCTGAATAATAGCATCGGTTATTCCCATCTCCAGGAATAATTGAGAAAACTGAATGACAATTTGGACCATCGCAATTAGTCCGAAAACTTCTGGCCCCAATACTTTACCTAAAATCAGCAATTGAGCGATTTGAAGGACACTGGTTACGAGCATGGAAATGGAAGTGAGTTTTACACTGCTTGCTGCTTGGTTTTTCAAAGACGCCATAAGTCATTCCTCTAATCGCGTTTAATATAAAATCTTCTTCCACATATTCCGGCGCTGCTTTGGAAATATTCCATAAGGCTTGTCTGCTGAAAAATCTTCTGGAAATCCGTTCAGATCAAATGAATCATTAACATTTGGTGGGAGTTGTTCATATTGATACAAAAACTCAAAATCAATAATTTTTAATCCATCAGAGCTCAGCAAGATATTTCCGGGATGAAAGTCAATTAGCGCATAGCCTTTATTGTAGAAAAATTCATTTATCGTAAAAATCTCCTGCTTATGTTTTCGTTTTAGAATTTGCTTTTTAATATGCCAACTTTCAGTCAGTCGATTGGTTTTCAAGTACGGAACGATAATGTAATTCTCCCCACTGTCTAGCAGCTTCGGAATAAAATCACACTCCTTACTCAATTCTCCGTAAACAAATTTTTCTCGTTCCAAAAATCGTTCTCTACCCGCTTTATACGTTTTCTTCACCGCTTTATTTCCTAGATATTCAATAATCTCTACTTTAGCGCGTCGCTTTTTTTCTGAAACGTCTGCAATTACTTTTTCCTGCGTTCGATAAGCTTCATCCCAACAATTGATGACGTCTTTAACTTCATTTACGAGATCAGGAGCAACTGCAGCGATATAATCCAGCGCTTCAATTTCATCATCGGCGCTGTGAAGTGGATTAGCACGTTGTTCTTTGGACAATGCACCATTAATTTCCGAGCGCAGCTGCTCTTTTAGTAAGTAATGTTCATTTGAGACATGCGGATACTTTTTCTTCATTTTTGAATCGAGTTGTTTTGGATGATAATCATACATGACCAGTAAAGTGGAAGGCTTGCCTCCACTAACTGGCCATGGACCTTGCCCCCAATTTCCTCCCCTCAAATTTTGTGCAGCGTTTCTTTTTTGTTCATCATCGAGTTTGATTGCACGAATTAAACATAGACCATTACGTTCAAACCAGTCGATCATGTAATCTGTCAGTTGCCGCTGTTCTGCCCATTCCCGAACGACAAAAACCATTAATTCGCCATCCTTCTCAAAATGATGTTCACTTGACTTGATAACAGACTCTAACCAATTGCCACTGACTCCAATAAGCTTCCGAATGGTATCTGTCGAAGGTGCCCAGCCTTGTTCCTCCAAAAACTGATGAAAATAAGGCAAACTAATTTCTTCAAGAGAATTACCCGTTTCAGCTGCAAGTTGCTGAAGAACTGCTGGATAATCATGATCTTGAGGCATTTTTTTAACACGGCCTTCTACATTTGCTGGAATTCCTGATTTTTCACCTTTATGATAAACTGCGTGATACATCAGACTAAGAAAATAATGAATGTTAGACGGTACGTAATACTTGTTGTTCCACAGTTTTTTTTGGTCCAATATGGTTTCAGCAAGATAAGGTGGGTAATAGGCAATATTTTTAAAGTTACTGCCTGTCAGCCCTCCTACGCTATAAATATCAAACGGCAATATGCCGACTTTCTCATTTAACAGTTCTCTGACTTTTTCAATGTGTTTATCCGAAACTAGCAGATCGACATCTTCGTTAAGGTCTAGAAAAGGAAGTTCATCAAACCAGCGCAATACAACGTAATCCAGTTGATGTTCGTTGAGAAGCTTGAAAAAAGAATCAAGTCCAAGTTCCGGTGACAAGTATTGTCGGGCTTCTTTGTCCTTTTGATGATCTCGTTTAAAGACAACGGTCGCTTTTGTTTTTCCCAAACCGTCAATAAAGGACTCAAAATAGAACGTCCATTTTTTCTTTCTCGCTAGTTTGTAAGCCCAAAGCGGCAAGAAACTGGCACGATCAACAATGTTAGACGGAATGAAAAGAATTAAATTTGCTGATGAATGAAACGCATTTTTCAAATCTAAAAAATCAGCGTTGTTCATAATCAATACTTCGGCATTGTTTTTATACGTTAGCGTCTTTTCAGTCGCATAATACAGCTCTGGATCCTGTTTATCACTTGATTTACGTCGACAAATTCCAAGAAAGTTTTTATATCCTGAAGTTGCTAGCTGTTTTTTTAAACTGCTGGTTTCAGCATTGTATTCCAGTATTTTCACTGCTTGTTTGTTCGGATAAGAAGCCGTTATATACTCGCTGATTGTTGGCTGATTTGCCATCATTCCATTCCTCCTCGTCCACCGGCATACTAGACTATGCACATTTTGTTATTTTCTTGCATACTGCCTGTTGAAATACTGTTGGTATTCCCCGCTGATGATCTGTTGCCACCATTCCTTATTTTCCATAAACCAATCGATTGTCTGGGCAATGCCTGTTTCAAAGTCATAAACAGGTCGCCAACCCAATTGCTCAATTTTTGTCGGATCGATTGCATACCGTTTATCGTGACCTAATCGATCTTCAACAAACTCGATCAAGTCATGTGATTTGCCTAAAGTCTCAATAATCGTCCGCACCACTTCCAAATTCGTTTGTTCGTTGTGACCGCCGATGTTGTAAACTTCGCCAATTTCCCCGCTATGCAACACTAAATCAATCGCTGAACAATGATCCAGAACGTGCAACCAGTCACGAACATTTTTGCCATCGCCATAAACAGGCACTTTCTGATCATTTAATACGCGTGAAATTGTTAACGGAATTAGCTTTTCTGGAAAATGATAAGGACCATAATTATTAGAGCAACGCGTAATGTTAACTGGCAAACCGTAAGTCTCGTAATAAGCTCTGACCAATAAATCCGATGACGCTTTACTGGCACTGTAAGGACTACTTGGCTGCAACGGTGTTGTTTCGGTAAAAAAAGTTGTCGGATCGAAATCTAACTCTCCGTATACCTCATCTGTCGAAACGTGGACAAACTTTTTGATCGTTGATCGTTTTGCGGCATCCAGCAACACTTGTGTGCCTAACACATTTGTCCGGATAAAAATTTCTGGCTCTGTAATCGAACGATCTACGTGGCTTTCTGCTGCAAAATGAACAATATAAGTAAAATCTATTTGCTTAAATAGTTCACTAATTGCCTGCCGATCTGCGATATCAAGACGAACAAAGCTATAATTTTTTCCATTTTCGATTTTCTGATGTTTTGTTAAATCCCCTGCATATGTTAGTACATCTAAATTGTAAATATGATAATTCGGATATTTGTCGGCCATATATTGGACAAAGTTCCCCCCAATAAAACCTGCCCCACCGGTTACTAATAGGTTTTCCATAGGTGTGCTCCTTCTATGAGTTATTGGGCAACAATGTATTTCTCGACAACAACGATTTTTCAGAAGCAATATCTAATAAATACTGCCCGTAATCCGTTTTTTTCAAAGGCTGCGCTAACTCTATCAATTGCGCTTGGCTAATATACCCTCTCCTATAAGCAATTTCTTCTAAACAAGCGACATATAACCCCTGTCTTTTTTGAATAGCTTCGACAAAGTTTGAAGCTTCCAGCAAAGCTTCGTGCGTCCCAGTGTCTAACCATGCTAGTCCACGCCCCATAATATTGACATTCAATTCCCCGCGCTTTAAGTATTCATCGACAACAGAAGTAATTTCTTTTTCTCCGCGCGCTGAAGGCGTTATGCTTTTAGCGATTTCAACAACTTGATTGTCAAAGAAATAAAGACCTGGAATAGCATAGGAAGATTTTGGCTGTTCTGGTTTTTCTTCTATAGAAACGATATTTAATTCATCATCTATTTCGACTACCCCATACGCTCTCGGGTCCGCTACGTGACAGCCGAAAATAATGCTACCTTTCGTTAATTCTGCAGACTCTTGTAACCTGCTACCAAAATCCGAGCCATAAAAAACGTTATCGCCCAATACGAGCGCAACCGTTGAATCCCCAATAAAACTCTCACCAATTGTAAATGCTTCAGCCAATCCGTTCGGTTCTTCTTGGATTGCATATTCCAGTTTAATTCCTAATTTTTGTCCATTACCGAGCAAGCTTAAAAATCCAGAAATATCTCGTGGTGTTGAAATAATTAAAATTTCTTTAATTCCCGCAAGCATTAAAACAGACAGTGGATAATAAATCATGGGCTTGTCATAGACAGGCAGCATTTGTTTAGAAATCGATTTTGTTAGCGGGTAAAGACGCGTACCCGTTCCACCAGCTAAAATTATTCCTTTCATCATAACTCCCTCATTTCTTATAGTTGAGATAGACTTTTTTGTGTCACATGAAGTTCTTGGATGATGCCGCAGATCGCTGCGACCGAATCGGTTGATAATGCCCCGTAATAAGGCATGGCCAGCACTTGCTGAACAGCCTTCTGACCATTCGGCAAGTTTTCCGGTCGTGCTGACGGTAAATCGCTGTACCAGTCAAAATCACTACATAAAGGATAAAAGTACTTTCTGGCAAATACATTGTGTTTTTGAAGTTCGCGATGAACATCGTCTCTCGACTTCCCAAATTTAGCCTCATCAATTTCAATAACAAAATACTGATAGCTGCTCGCTCTATCCTCAAGAGTCGTCAAGACTCTAATGCCTTCAATAGCTGCTAAATGCTGTTCATACACTTTTTTAACAGCATGGCGCTTGGTTCGTTCTTCGTCCATTACTTTCAGAACTTCTAGCCCAACGCCTGCCTGGACTTCGTTCAACTTAGCATTTAACCCTGACAGCACTACTTCTTCAGAATTAGCAATTCCAAAGTTTCTCAGTAAATCCAGTTTTTTGACGAGCGCAGGATCCTGATAAACTAGTGCTCCACCTTCAATTGTGTTGAACAGCTTTGTCGCGTGAAAACTGAACATGGTCATATCTCCAAAACTGCTAATCGGTATCCCGTTTATTTTCGATCCAAAAGCATGAGCGCCGTCGTAAATTACTTTTAACCCATGCTTATCCGCAATTGCTTGAATTTTTTCCACATCGCACGGATTACCAAATACGTGAACACCCAAAATGGCACTTGTTTTTTCAGTAATTAAGGCTTCGATTTTATCGGCATCAATATTAAAAGTAACAGGGTCAATGTCGCAAAATACCGGCGTCAAGTTGTTCCAATCTAGTGCTTGTACAGTTGCTGGAAATGTAAATGGCGTTGTAATGACTTCACCTGTTAACGCTAAAGCTTTCAATCCGAGCAATAACGCTAACGTACCGTTATTGAACATAGACAAGTGATCCACTTCTAAGTAAACTTTCAGCTTGTCGCTCAACTCATTGTGTTGTGCACCAAAATTCGTTAATTGCTTACTGTCCCATACGGTCTTTATCCGTGCTGTAACGTCTGTGATGTCTGGCAGTAACGGTCGAGTCACATAAATCGGATGTTCAAAAACTTTTGCCATTCCATTCCCTCCCTCAATGTCAACCAACTTTTTTCTAAATTATCCCGTCTTAGCGGGTTTTATCTTTTTTATGACCGGTACCAGTAACTTGTAGACCGTATCGAATTCTTTGATGTTAAACAATTTGCACATCGTAATGTACAGAACCACTCCTATTCCAATTTGTATGGTGAGCGTTAAAAGTTCTGTAAACGGCAAGAGATTGCCAATCCCGTATACAACAGATCCCATAACAACTGAAATCGTAAAAATCGGTAACAAATCCAGGAATTGTTCTTTCGTACTGTAAGAGATTTCACGTCCCGAAAAATAAACATTAATAAATAGTGATATAAACGAATCTAATACAACCGTTGCTACTAATGCCGTGAGACCTAAGTCCATCCAAATAACGGTAACAATCAACAGTGTTGGAACAATCGTTTTAATAATTTCTAAGTATAAAAATAAATCCGAGCGTCCTTTTACTTGTAAAATATTTAAATTTAAGGCATGAATCGGGTAAAGCATACCGGCAATGGCTAGAAGCTGAAAATAAGGAACCATATCTATCCATTTGGCACCGAATATTAAAAGAATGAGTGGCTCTGCAACAGCTGCAACACCTACCATGAGTGGAAAAATTAAAAATCCTGAAAGCTTAATAACCTTCTTAAAACTTTGTTTTAATCGCTCTTCTTGATCTTGAATACCACTTAACACCGGGTATGTCACACGTTGAATTGTCGCCGTTAACGACTGTGTCGCGACATCGCTAAATTTTGCAGCATTGGTGTAATACCCGAGAGCACCGGCTGAATATTGTTTACCAATAATCATGTAGTACACATTGTTGTAAGCCGTGTCGATTAATCCAGAAACAAGAAGTTTCCAACCAAATCCGAATAACTTTCGGAATGATGTCATGCTAAACGTTAACGAAGGCAGCCACTTTCTAGAAAAAACGAGAAGTAGCGCTTGAATTAAATTCATCAAGAGCATGCGCATGACTAAACTCCAGACACCATATCCTGTCATTGCCATTGCAACTGCAACTACGCCTGATAGAATACTGGCAGCCATATTGACTTTTGCCTGCACTTTGAAGTTCACTTCTTTTGTAAACATTGCCCGGGGAATAATTGAAAATGCATTAATGATGACGCCTAGCGCCAATACTTTAATAATGGATGTTAGTTGTGAGACTTCAAAAAAACCGCTAATTAATGGAGCAGAAAAGAATAATGCAGCATAAATGACGACGGATACACCTAGATTAAAATAGAATACCGTCGAATAATCGGTTTGATCGGCTTTTTGATCACGGATTAACGCTTGTGTAAATCCGCTGTCTACAAGTGAATTTGATAACGCAACAAAGACTAAAATCATTCCAATAATCCCAAAATCCTCCGGCATGAGTAAACGTGCCAAGATAATTTGAATGATAAACTGAATGCCCTGATTTCCCATCAAGTCTCCGAAGCTCCACAGCAGTCCACTGATTGTCTTTTTTTTCAATGAATTTTCCTGTTTCATCTGCTGGCTCCTATCTGAAAAACTATTTACTCAAACCTATTGGTAACTTGGTCGAATTAATAGTACTCATCTATTATTATTGATGTTCGAGACACTAAGAAAAAAACTTTACTTAAAACGCTTTGACCAGAAAACTTAATACTCAGATTTTTGAGACCAGATTTTATTTTTCAATTAATTATAGGTAAATTAAATCTAGTTAACCTCTAAATTATTAATCCTCCATTTCAGATACACTACTTTGTGCTTAATTCTAATTCTTAATTTTCATTCTATCACACTACATGTCATAAATAACAGATAATTTAGATTATTTTTTATTTTAATTAAGCAAATTATTCCACTTTATTTTGACAAAATGAAAATACATTCTTTTTTTGATGAATTTCACGCGTAAAATTCAGTTTTTTTCTGGTATATCCTTCCTGTTTCTTGTTATTTTCATCGAATTTATTTTTTTAGACTCGTTATAGGTCTATTTTGCTAATTAAAAATCAAAACAAAAAGGAATTGGTTATAAAACAACCAATTCCTTTTTGTTTTTCGTTAGTAAGCAAGCTTTTTTAGCTAACAAGTACTTCAAATTGTGATTTTTTTAAAGATTCTTCTGAAAAATTCAGGTTTTACGTAAAATTGTCTATAACCTGCCTTCAATGTTTCTTTTATTTTTAGCTGTTTTAACAGCACATAAAAACGATCCCGACGTTTTGTTCGATTGATGACTTTATCGTATTTAAAATGAGTATAGCTATTCACTTCATCGAGTAGGTTTTCAACATCTTGAAGATGTTTTTTCTTTGCAGAGATGCCACAGAGTTGTGTATCCGTCCAAGAGCCTTTGACTTCTACTCGGTATGCAGCCATATTCCGGTCCATGTAATAAACCGTCCCGTTTAATGCCCCACAGATAACCAGTGGATAGTCACCGATTGTGGCGTTTAGGTAATACTCAGGCATCTCGGAAATTCTACTACGAGAATAGAGGATTGAATTGGTGGCGAACAGTTCTCCTCCTCCTTCAATCACTTCTTCTACCGAATAGACTTTGTTCTTATAACTTGGCCGAACCGCAGCAATCGTTTTTTTAGTTACGGCAGAGACCTTTTCTGCAGCATGTACGCACATGCTGCACTCAGGATGCCTTTCCATATAATCCACTTGTATTTGCAGTTTCTCTGGATCGGTCCAGTAGTCATCTCCTTCACAAACCGCCATATACTTCCCTAATGCACGTTCGTTAGCAAGTAACTCAAAAGGAATACCCTGGGAATACTGATTTTCGGTCTGATAGATTGGTTTAATAATATCTGGATACTGCCGTTCATATTTTCTGATGATATCAGCTGTTCGGTCAGTAGACGCATCATCATGAATTAAAATTTCAAAAGCGAAATTTGTTTTCTGCATCAATATACTGTCCAATGCTTCCGCTATAAAAGCTTCATGATTGTAACTGTTGCATTCAATACTCACCATTATCTCATTTGTCATAAATTACAGCCCCTTCCCAGTTAAGCATATTTTGTCAGCAGCTATAATGAATTCGTCCAACTCTCCACTGTCAGATTCAGCTGAACAAAATTTTACCAATTCATTTACACAGTTTATATCTTATCACAGAAACTAAATGTAAATTGATTATTCTGAAAAATAAACAAAAAATTTACAATTATCCAAGCTGCCAACTACTGTTTGTCAATGACAATGAAATTCTCTTGCTGGTATTTTACTCTTAAGCTCTCATCGCGCAGAATCAGGTTGTTTTTTTCAACCGTATTGCCTTGCACGATATGTCCGTTTCCAACATTGATATAAATTCCACGCTCCGAGCTTTTTCTCGGATTGATTGCCAGATTATGAAGAATGCTAATATGATGACTCGGCGTCATCAAATTAGCACCTCCGTCACCCGGCCTGACAGCGATATTGTATTCATTGTTGTAGACTAAATTTCCTTTAATGACATTCGACTCTGCTCCATTTTTGACATCAATACCATAATAAAAACCGCTAACCATATTTTTTTCAACTTTACTGCCTTTTTCACTTTCTACCGTAATGCCTTGTTGATCGGTATAGCCTGGGCGATTTTCTGTCACTACGCAGCCTGTCACCAGGTTTTTCTTACCTCCCCCAAATAACGAAAGGTGGCCATCTCCAGAGTTTCTAACGACGCAGGACTCGATTGTGTTGTAATCTGATGCAAAATTAATAATACCGGAACCATAATTGGATTCACTCGTCACATTTCGAACAATATTGTTATTGGCGTGGTGCAAGTGAATGCCTTGAGAATAATTTTTGGTATAGACGTTTTCAATTGAACTTTCTTGGCTGTCTTGAAGCAGGATGGCAATATTGGAAGTTAATGATCCATCCGGTAGTTTATCCCCCATCAAAAAACCACCCTTTAAATGGACATCCGCAGTAGCCATAATCCAAAAAACACCATATTGCCCTGCTGATTCCGTCTTGAAAATCGCTTGATCCATCACAATCGTAATCGGCTTGGAAATTTTCAAGGCAAAAAAACTATCTCCGTATCCTGTACTGGCTTTTAAATTAGGATTTTTGGTCAATTTATAAATCCCCGGTGGAATATGCATCGTCCCACCTATTGGCGTTTCATCAATAGCTCGCTGTATTGCTTTCGTGTCATCCGTCACACCATCACCTTCTGCTCCAAACTGTATTTTTGCATCAATTTTTTCTTCAGGTAAGAAAGAGCTTTGTCCCATAATAAATACAGCAACCATCCCACAAATTCCTAGTACACAAAGAAGCCTACGAAAAATCTTCTTGTAGGTCATCAACATTTCTCCTTCCACCTCCCCACTACATCGAAAGGGTATAGCATTGTTACACACTGTTTAATGCTAGTATAAGCTAATTTTTCTTTAAATGCACATTTTTCTGAATACTATTTTCTTTAAAAAATAACCATTTCCTCCTTCATTTTGTACTGTATTTAAAATTTTTATGTAGTTTGTTGGACAAACAAATGATTTACCCCCTCGCATTTACCTATAATATCAGCTATAATCGATAGAGAGTTTAATTTAATTGAAAATTTAGTTATATCTAGCAAGAGAATGGATTCTACATGACTGAACTTAGAATAGAGAAGATGAAGGTTAAAATGTATCCTAACCAATTTGAAGAAATGAGGTTTTATTTTGAGGGATTTATTTTTGACAAAAGATTATATTGAACTTTATGAAAAGATGGAAGGAGGAATTTGCGAAGTTTTCGAATTCGAACATCCTCTAGGATCGGTCTATCACCAATTTATCAAAAGAGAAATTCCGGTCTCACTAGAAGGTGGTCCTTATTTTGACCTACTGACGCCTTATGGCTACGGAGGTCCTATCATTACCGAATTAGCGGACAAAACTCGTAAGGATGAACTGATTACGCAATTTTCTCAAGCTTTTCAAGATTATTGTCAAAGACACAATATCGTCAGTGAGTTTGTTCGCTTTCATCCAATTGCCGGCAATGCTGAAGATTTCAAGTCCTGTTATACGGTTCTTTTCAGGCGCCATACTACAGGCGTCACGTTAAAAGGGTTTGAAGATCCTGTACAGGAAGAATTTTCAGGCTCAACACGCAAGAGAATTCGAAAAGCATTAAGAGACGGTGTGACTTATCGAATTACATTGAATCCATCTAACTTAGATCAATTTCAAGATATTTATCTCGCCACAATGAAACGCGTTGGTGCCGCCGATTTCTACTTGTTTGATCGTGAATACTTTTCAAAAATTCTTGATAATTTTGGTGATCAGCTACTATTAGTTGAGGCCATTTTCGATTCCCAAGTGATTGGTGCAGAGCTCCATTTCCATTCTGGCAATGTCATCCATACTCATCTTTCTGGCACCGTTGACGGCGACTTTAATCACCTGTCACCTGTTTACGTCATGACCTACGCCATTGTGTTATGGGCTAAAGAACAAGGCGTGGAATATATTCATTCAGGTGGCGGTGTTAATCCTGGTCCCGATGACACGCTGTATTTATTCAAAAAGAAATTTGGGAAGAATACGGAATTCGACTACTATGTTGGCAATAAAATATGGGACCAACAAGTTTACCAGCAATTACTAAAAGAAACAGATGCCAATATTGAAAGCGAACTTTTCCCAGCCTATCGATGGCCATAAACATAAATGAAGAAGTCCCAAAAACCGGTAAGCAGCTAATCTTGCTTACCGGTTTTTTAATGAAGGAATAGACATGATTAGTTTATAGACCGTCTTCAGTTCCCCGACGTTTGCAATCCAACAGGCCGTCACGTAAACGACTATTCCAGCCGTAACCTGGATTGTCAGTTGGAAAAAAACTGGCATTTCCAACATTTCGCCAAGTGTCCATACGACACCGCCCATTCCTAGAGACAGCAAGTACGTTGGAAGTAAGTCACGCACTTTTTCTTTCGCTGGATAGGCCACTTCTTTTTTAGAGAAATGACAGTTAACGAAAAATTCAAGGTACGTATTTAAGATCGCGGCTACGATCAATCCAATAACTCCTAAGTCCAGGACAATAGCAACTGCCAGTAGCACGGTCAACGACGTTTTATTGATTATTTCCAAAAGAAGATACAAATCAGATCGGCCTTTTACTTGGAAAATGCTCAGATCGAGAGCTAAAATTGGGTAAAGCATTCCCGCGATGGATAACAATTGGAAGTAAGTGATCATCGGAAGCCATTTTTCACCAAACACGAGAAGTACTAGCGGCTCACCCACAGCTGCCATACCTACCATTATCGGAAAGATAAGAAAAGCTGCGAGCTTCGTGATGTTTTTATAAGACTGTTTTAAGCGTTCATTATCATCTTGAATGCGACTAAGCACTGGATAAGTCACCCGTAGAATAGTAGCAGCTAAATTTTGTGAAACAATTTCACTAAAACGAGATGCATTTGTATAGTACCCTAATTGTGCAGTGGAATATTGCTTGCCGATAATCAAGAAATAAACATTGGTATAGAAAGTATCGATCAAACCTGAGACGAGAAGCTTCCAGCCAAAACCGAATAATCGCTTGAACGAGGTGACGCTAAACACGAATGACGGCATCCACTTTTTCGATAGCGTAAACAACAGGGATTGAATGGTGTTCATCGACAATTGCCGTAGCACCAAACTCCAAACGCCATATCCTGCCATCGCTAGTCCAACCGCGATAAGTCCCGATAGAATACTGGAACTCAAATTAATTTTTGCTTGGACCTTGAAATTCACTTCTTTAGCGAACATCGCTTTGGGTATAACGGCAAATGAGTTGATCATAATACCGATAGACAATACGCGAACAAGCTGTACGAGTTGTGGCTCATCAAAAAAGCGACCAATACTTGGTGCTGCCGCGTAGAGAACCCAGTAAATCAGGACAGCAATCAAAAAGTTAAAGTAAAAAACCGTTGAATAATCCGTTTGACTCGCGTTTCGTTCTCGTATTAAGGCTTGCGTAAATCCACTGTCGACTAAGGAATTCGACAATGCAATAAACACCAGTATCATGCCTATTAACCCAAAATGTTCAGGCAACAGCATGCGTGCCAAAATGATTTGAATAAGAAACTGAATGCCTTGATTGCCGACTAAATCCCCGAAACTCCACAGCAGACCGCCGATTGTCTTTTTTTTCATTGACGATTGTGGTTCCATTTACCGATCTCCTATTCTTCTGTTCGCCTTGCCCTTATCCTTATCGAATCATTTTCCACTTTACTTTTCGGAGCGTATTTGTGATGGTTGGAAAATACCGTTTCATCTCCAAAACTATTCGTTTTTTCATACTGAGCTCTAAGTAAATTTTTCGGTGGTCCCCCTGCTTTATTTCTTTAAATTTCCCCTGATCCAGTAAACGTAAAAACTGATAGCGATTTTTCGCCTTAGTCAATGCATCGTTATACATAAAATGGGTGTATTCGTTAATCTCGTCGAACATTTCTTCCATATGATGATAATGGTTGATCCGCTTTGTGCTGGTTGCTAACTCCCGTTCTGTCCATGAGCCCTTCACTCCTACTCGATAAGACGACATATTGTCATCCAAATAATCTACCGTTCCATGAAGCGCGGCTAAAATAACCAACGGGTAATCTCCTACTACTGCATTCAAGTAAAACGGGGCAAGTACAGCTATTTTTTCTTTGGAATAGACCATGGAGTTTGTCGCAATCAAGTCGCCGTCTCCCTCTATTACGCGTTCCATGGAAAAAACGGCATTTCCATGCGCCGGTCTTACCGTAGATAGAACTTTCTTCTTGTCTGAAAGCACACGGTCTGCCGCATGCACCGTCATACTACAAGAAGGATGAGCCTCCATATAGTCAACTTGTTTTTGCAATTTGTAGGGATCTGTCCAATAATCGTCACCTTCACAAACAGCGATGTATTTTCCTTTGGCCCGGTTGTGATTAAAAAGTTCAACTCGGACTCCTTTTGAATATTGATTGTGGGTTTGGTAGATTGGGTTAATTAAAGAGGGATACTTATTTTCGTATTGTTTGATTACGTGAGGACTATGATCAGTTGAAGCATCGTCATAAATCAAGATTTCCACATCAAATGTTGTTTCTTGCATAAGAAAGCTATCAATCGCGTCAGCTAGATAATCTCCGTGATTGTAGCTCGTGCAGACAATGCTGACTAGCGGGGTAGTTGTCATGCGCTTCACTCCTCAATTTTGAGTAAGATAGATTACGAGTTTAACAGGTTTTTTTAGAAATACCGAGCAGAGATGACAGCTCAAATCATCGCTTTATACTCCTAGCTTAGTATCTTTTTCATTTTAGCATACAATGAAAAAATAAATACAAAAAATTCTAACTTTTCAGAAATAAAATAGCTTTGTAACATTTTTAAAACCCCTTTGAGCAATCTATGCTCAAAGGGGTTTTGTTATTTCGAATGCCATGCCCACGCGCTCGATATAATAGCAGTCAAATCGAATGTTGGTTGCCATCCTAATTCTTTGCTAATTTTATCGGATGAGGCAACTAAAGCTGCTGGATCTCCTGCACGTCTCGGCGCATAGTTAATCGTTGCTTGCTTGCCTGAAATTTGTTGACACGTTTCGATAATTTCATTGACCGAGTAACCTGCACCGTTACCCAGATTATAGGTTTGATTCGCGATTTTCCCACCGGTCATTCCTTCGTAAGAAAGAATATGCGCACGCGCTAAATCAGTTACATGAATATAGTCACGGACACATGTGCCATCGCTTGTTTCATAATCCGTACCAAACACTGAAATTTGCTCACGCTCTCCAAGAAGATGCTGAAGCACAATTGGAATCAAATGCGATTCCGGATCATGGCTCTCACCGATTTCTCCCGAATGATGCGCACCTGCAGCATTAAAATAACGCAGCACGACATATTGAAAATCGTGAACGCGAGCCATATCAGCCAAAATTTGCTCAATCATCAGTTTTGAGCGTCCATAGGGATTGATCGGATTGGTGGCGGTTTCTTCGGTAATCAGTTCTGAATTAGGTATGCCATAAGTCGCCGCTGTTGATGAAAAGATAAAGCGGTTGACGTTATACTCAATCATTTTCTCCAAAAGCACCAAAGTGGCACCGACATTATTGCGGTAGTATTTTAGCGGATTTTCCACTGATTCCCCCACTAAGCTATTCGCCGCAAAATGAAAGACTGCGTCAATGCTATACGTTTTGAAGATTGTGTCTACTACTTCCGGATCGCCCAAATCACCTTTGACGAAAGTTGCTCGCTCATCGACTAAGCTTTCAAAGCCAGTCGTCAAATTATCGAGCACGACTACCTCGTATGTAGTTACCAACTCTTTAACAGTGTGACTGCCAATATATCCTGCGCCCCCACAAACTAAAATTGCCATAGATTATTTTCCTCCTTTAGCTGTTTAACATTGTCTTATTGTCAATTATATCATTTGTAGAAAATTTGTAAGAGCGTTTATTTTATTGATGAGAACTGACCGCACTTGAAACGGGTAAAGCCGCACCTCGCACGGCTAGAAGCGCACCTCCATTCGACTAAACCGCACCCCAAACGGCTAGAAGCGCACCTCCATTCGACTAAACCGCACCCCGAACGTGCATGACCGCACCTCACTTTACAGCAGGCAGTAAAAAACACGATTCCCCAAGCTTTTATCCGCTCTAAAAGGAAACGTGTTTGATTTTATTCTTCTACAAAAAAGTTTTGGCTTTCATAAACTTCTAAATCTTTTTCTGGAATGATGAGATTGTCGACATTTAACGTATTTCCAATCACGACATGGCCGTCACCTGCACCAACATAAATTCCATAGGAGGATTTACCTCGCGGGTCCACAACCATATTGTTAAGAATCTGTGTATTGTAGCTTGGCAACTCTAAGTTTTCACCACCATCTCCACCTCTTACAGCGATATTGTATTCGTTGTTAAAGGCGATGTTCGATTCGATGATGTTTGACTCTGAAGCATTTTTAACATCAATGCCATAGTAAAATCCGCTTACTGTATTGTTTTCAATCGTGCTAGCCTTTTCACTTTCCACAGTAATTCCTTGTTGATCCTCATAACCTGGCCGATCTTCAGTAACCATGCAGTTAACTACACGGTTGTCACTGCCACCTCCATAAAGAGAGATATGGCCATCACCCGAATTTCGCACGACGCATGAATCAATGACATTTTGATCAGAGTCAAAGTTGATAATTCCTGATCCATAATTGAATTCGGAGGTTACTTTTCGAACAACATTATGATCTGAATGGTTGAGATGCACGCCTTGAGAATAATTTTTCATGTAAGTGTCTTCAATTGAACTATTGTTCGTATACAAAAACAAAATTGCGATATGAGAGGTTAAAGAGCCTTCTTCTGGTAAACGTTCTCCCATAAGAAAACCACCTTTTAAATGAACATCTTCTGTTTCATTCACCCAAAACACACCGTATTCGTCATCTGTATCTGTTTGGAAGATAACTTCTTCCATTACAATAGTGATTGGCTTTGAAATTTTTAATGCAAAATAACTGTCACCATATCCAGTGACCGCTTTCAAATCCGGGTTTTTGCTAAGCTTGTAAACGCCCGGTGGAATTTCCAACGTTCCTCCAGCTGGTGTTTCATCGATGGATTTTTGAATTTCTGTTGTTTTATCGACTGCTTCGTCTAAAGCTGTACGATTGCCTTCACTTCCGTTTTCAACTTCAACTTCTTGCGGCAGCTTTTCCATTATTAAAAAGAAATAACTAACCCCCGCGATGCCTAGAAGCAATAGCAGCACAAAACCAATTTTCCTTATGTTCAACCCAATCACCTCTCACAGCATAAAATGTCTTCACTTCTTATCATACAGATAGTTGACTGGAAATAACAATTAAAAAACTGAAAATTCAAATAAAAATAAGAATTAGTCATTAAGAACTAAAAAACACGACAGCCTCATAGTTGCTCTGAAGGATGCCGTGTCTTGTTTTCTCTATGTGATTTTTGTTGTTCTGCTGGTTGTGGTTCTAAAATAGTGACAACCGTTTCTTTTGCGACAGTGTCTTTGTTACGTGCCAATAGTTCTTCGCGGTGGCGATGGCTAGCATCTTCTCGTTTTGAGCTTGCTTTTCCCAACGAAAAAATGATGGCCGTAACGAATACAAAACCACCTGTTAGTAAAGCCCACATGGACTCCACCTCTCTTTTGGCAAACTAATTGCTGACATGATTGCATTACTCCTTATAATTTCCATTATTATTGCTAATTGATACTATCTTACGCTAAATTTTCAACATTTACTAGTCTCATATCTATTAGCGCATCGGAATTATCTATGACTTTTGAACCTAATCCAGTCATAAAGTTGTCATTTTTACATCTTTACTTTCTTTTTAACGTCTTTTCTTTCATCGAACCCCATAAATACCCAAACAAGCTATAGATTAAAACGCCTAAAGTTGCCCCAGCACTATCAATCATGACATCTCTAACTTCTCCGCTTCGTCCTTCAATAAACAATTGATGGATCTCATCAGTTGTTGCGAACAATATACACATGCCAAGTCCAAGAATTAGTTGTTTGAGTCCAGTAAATCCACTGCTTCTCCAGGCATTCAAACTTAACAGACCCAACAGAAAATAAGCGAAAAAGTGAGCGTTTTTTCGAATAAAGGTATGAAATGTTTCCACATTTAATTCTACTTGCGGTGCTATTAGATTAATGAGGTCTAACAATGCCGTTACAACGCCCGAACTTAAATTACTTGATGCAGAACCTGGTTGATGAGACAGATAAAAAATAACCGCCATCCAGAACAACGCTGCTATCCATGAAAAAAATTTATAAGTAGTCATATGATAAGTCCTTTTCTGTTGAAATTAGTTCATATTCAATAAAGTCTATTATAACAGGTAGTTTAAAAAGCGAAAACCAGCCCTATCGATAGGAAGAGTCGTTTTCTGAATCCCTGAAGCTTTTAGACAACCCAAAAAGAGGTCTGCTCCAAAGCAGACCTCTCGTTTTACGCGTAAATAATTAGTAGAAGCAGTTTATTTATGTACTGCTTGTGTTACTTTTGAGCGATAAGCTGGGAAGGATGTTGATTCTTTGTCCACCCATGCTGTTGTGCACAGTAAATCGTAAATTTTTTGATTCCAGATTTTATTGCTAATGTAGTACTTGAATTCTGTGTTTTTACCGAATTGCTTTTTGAATAGATACAAAGGATCGTCCGCGTTTCCTGTTACACCGCCACCTTCGTGAGTCAGCTCCATGCCATTCTCTTTCCCCCACTTAACGAGCGCGTATCGCATAATAAAAGCAGAAGACAGGTGTTGGTATTCTTTGAGTGTTCCAGATAAGTGAATGTGGATAAATTTTTCGTGAATCAAGTTTAAGCCAACTGCAATAACCTTTTCTTCGTACAATACTTCTACAAGAACGATGTGTTCTCCTAAAGTATCCAGCAATTTACTGAAATAGGCATCATTGAAATAGTAGACAGCATCCGCGTCTTTTCTTTTCATCGTTGAATAGTAAAGACGTTTAAATTCCTCTAAATCTGGAGGATTGACTGTTACTCGGTATTCTACACCTGCTTGTAAAGCTTTTTGAATACTTTTTTGCTTTGACTTCGAAAATTCTGATTTGACAGGATCGTCGTGATCTTTCAAGTTGGTTCCTGTTGTATACCTGCGAAATGTTAAGTCATAGCAACTTTCAAAATCTTGCGCATTCGTAAACAAAGGATGAAAACGTACAAACTCACAAACAATATTTTCTTTTTGACAATACGCTTTAAAAGCAAGCTGAAAAGCTTGAACTAGCTCACGCTTATGGACTTCTTCACATTTCGTAATGCGAGGACCACCATAGCCATAAGGTGTCGTAATATCAAAATAGGGTTCTTCATTGATGCTTATTGGAACAGCTCTTTTAATGAACATGTGATTGACTGTTCCTAAATCATGATGAAATTCAAAAACCTCGCACGTTCCTTGTTCAATTTTTTCATAGAGTCGACCATAATTTGGTTCAAAGTAAATATCATTCACCTCAAAGATGCCTCCTTCACCTGGATTTAAAAAACACTGACAGATTGATCATAAAAGCTAGCTGTTAAGATTTTCCACTCTTCATCAAATAGTCTACCACAGTTTTTTTGTTTATTCACTAAAGAAATCAGATTTTTGAGATTATTCACCTTTTAAGCTATTTATACAAAGATACCGTTGATCAGTAGACACAAATAAAAATCGTTTCACCCGATTGGATAAAACGATTTTTATGGCCTTCTGCTTATTTCTCGCTAATGTATGACTGTTTTAACTTTTCCTCAAAAAGCTTTAACAATCGATCTTTAAGTTCAGGGCGTTTTAAAGCAAATTCAATAGTCGTTTCAATAAAGCCAAATTTTTCACCGACATCAAAGCGCTGTCCTTCAAATTCATAAGCATAGACAGACTGTACTTCGTTGAGCTGTTGGATAGCATCGGTTAATTGAATTTCGCCGCCTGCACCAAGCTGATGCTGTCCTAAAAAATCGAAAATTTCAGGTGTCAAAATGTAACGGCCCATAATGGCATAATTGGATGGAGCAGTTCCCGCTTCTGGCTTCTCCACAAAGTTATCAACTTTAATTAGCTTTCCGTCAATTGAAACGGGATTAATAATGCCATAACGATGCGTTTCGTCTTCTGGAACTTGCTGAACGCCGATGACACTTTTACCAGTCAACTCGTTTTGCTTCATCAACTGAGCAAGACAAGGCTCGTCGTTTTCTACAATATCATCGCCTAGCAATACGGCAAATGGTTCATTGCCAATAAAGCGGCGCGCGGACCAAATGGCATGACCAAGTCCAAGTGGTTCTTTTTGACGAATGTAATGGATTTCCACATTGGAAGTTTCTAGAACCGAATCAAGCATGTCAATCTTGCCTTTTTTTAATAAGGTGTCTTCCAATTCAAAGGCGTGGTCGAAATGATCTTCAATGGCACGCTTTCCTTTACCAGTAACAATGATAATGTCTTCAATTCCAGAAGCAATTGCTTCTTCCACTATGTACTGAATTGTTGGCTTATCGACGATAGGTAGCATTTCTTTTGGCATTGCTTTAGTTGCCGGAAGAAATCGTGTTCCAAGACCAGCAGCTGGAATTATTGCTTTTTTAACTTGCATCTTTTCACCTTCTCATTCTTATTTTCTAAGCCTTTATTGTTTAATAATAACAGTTCTCTATTATAAAGCTATTGTTATAAAACCGTTTCAGCCTTAGCACGACGAATCGCTTTTAACATGAAAATATTTTATTAATAAATTTTGAAAATAAATCAATTTTATTGATAGCTGTGCTAAGATAAATAAGTCATACGTCCTTAATTACATTCAATAATTTCTATTTTTTTATAAATAACTCTATCTTTTTACTCTCTACTAAATAAAGGAAGTGTAAATTACTTGAACGTTTTACCATTGTCTTACGATCCACGATTAATCTTTCTTTCGGTCGCTGTCGTTTTCGTTTCTTCTTTTATCGCCTTGAACATCAGCGGAATGTTGCACGAGACCGTTGGAAAAGCACGAATAAAATGGATCTTGTTCGGAGCTCTCGTCATGGGACTTGGCATTTGGTCTATGCATTTTATCGGTATGCTGGCTTTTCATCTCTCGATGGAAGTAACCTATAATACAGCGTTGGTTGTTATTTCAATCTTTCCGGCTCTTTTCGCAAGCGGACTTGCTTTCAGCATTATCAGTAAACCCGTCGTCCAAAAATTCGAGGTAATCGCTGGTGCTGTTTTAATTGCAACCGGCATTGTTGCCATGCATTACACTGGGATGGCCGCGATGCAAACGCAGGCGATTGTCTACTATGATGCCGTACTGTGGATATTGTCAGTAGTGGTCGCGTTAGTCGCTGCTCTATTAGCCATGTTTTTACTGCATTATTCGAGAGACCGGCACGGATTTTCTTGGTCAAAAATAGCCAGCGCTGCGCTGATCACGATCGGTGTTTCAGGCATGCATTACATCGGCATGTTAGCTGCACGATTTGAAGCGTCTACTCATCACGTAACAACAGCTCCTTCAATGAACAGTAGTTATCTTGCTTATAATGTTGGGATTGGCATGGCATTAATTTTGCTGATTGCTGTACTGAGCATTCGCAGCGACAACAAAGTAAAATCATTACTTGATGAATACAATCGTCAATTTCAATCGATTATCGAATCCGCAACAGATGGGATTGTCGTAACAGATGCAAAAGGCACAATCATCCAGTGGAATGGAGGCGCACAGTCTCTTTTTGGCTACAACAAAAAGGAAATTGTTTACGAAGATGTTCGTTTAATTTTTCCTGAAGCACGCCAGGATCCGAGTCAATACGTCGAAGCATCAATCACTCAAAAAACGCTTGAGCTAATTGGCTCAAAAAAAGATGGCAGCCAGTTTCCAGTTGAATTATCCATAGGATCTTGGGAAACAGCCAAAGGCAACTACTACAGCCTGATTATTCGAGACATCACTGACCGGAGAACAAACGAAGAGAAAATCAGCAACCTGGTCTACCTGGATTCGTTAACGAGCTTGCCAAATCGCCGATTGTTCAATGATCGCCTTCGTTCGACAATCAATCAAGCACTAGAAAGTAAGATGGTTTTATCTGTACTTTACCTTGACTTAGACCATTTCAAGATGGTCAACGACACGTATGGTCATCAACTAGGGGATCAGCTGTTAGTGAAAGTGGCCGATCGCATTAAATCCTGTATCCACAAAAATGATACATTTGCGAGGATTGGCAGTGATGAATTTGTTTTACTGCTGCCCAACACGGACGATGAAAAAACTCAAACTACCGCACAGAAAATTTTAGAGATGTTAAGTAACCCCTTCCAATTAAACAACGAAGCTGTTTTTATTACGCCTTCTATCGGTGCTAGTTTATTTCCAGCGGATAGCACAGATGCTGAAACTTTAGTGAAAAATGCCGATCTTGCGATGTACCGCGTGAAAGAAGAAGGCAAAAACAACTTTCAATTTTTTACTTCTGAGATGAATGAACTGATTGCTCGGAAATCAAAAATTGCTATGAGTATCCGAAAAGGCTTAGAGCTGAACGAATTTTCGGTTCATTATCAGCCACAATTTGATCTTGAAACCGAAAAAATCATTGGTGTTGAAGCGTTGGTTCGCTGGCATCATGCGAAGCTTGGAACCATTTCTCCTGCTGAATTTATTCCAATTGCAGAAGAAAGTGGCATGATTCTGCGTATCGGTGAATTTGTTCTTCGAACTGCTTGTCAACAAACAAAAGATTGGCAAGATGCAGGAGTAGAGCCGTTTCGCGTAGCTGTCAATATTTCAGCGAAGCAGTTTTCACAAGGGAATATTGCCGAAGTCATCACGTTAGCTTTAGACGATGCGGGACTCGCACCTGAATTTCTTGAACTCGAATTAACTGAAAGCATCATTCAAGGCGCTACATCCGCCATTTCAAAAATGCAACAACTCAAAGCGATGGGCATTCATTTATCAATTGATGATTTTGGTACTGGCTACTCTTCTTTAAGCTATTTAAAATTGTTCCCGATTGATACATTAAAAATTGACCAACATTTCACACGCAATATTCTCATTGATTCAAAAGATGCAGCTTTGGTCGACACAATCATCCAAATGGCTCGTAATCTAGGATTGAATGTAATCGCTGAAGGCGTGGAAACTTTGGAACAGCTAACATTTTTAAAAGCTCGACGATGCAATCAAGCTCAAGGCTATTATTTTCAAAAGCCTTTATTGCCTGAAAAAATAGAGGAATTGTATTTGAAAGTAAAAACTAGATAAATCGTTAAAAATAGCGTCTGCCAGAAGTTCAGTTTCTTGGCATGCGCTATTTTATTTGCTAGCGAGCAGCTTTGATAACGGATGTATGCCAAGACTCTGAATAATCAAGGACAAGATGACCACTGAAAACCCTAACGAAATCAATTCTGCTGCCGCTTCCCCAGTCGCTAGCGTTTCCAACTGTAGGAGTAAGAATACAGACATCGAACCACGGATGCCAGACCACGAAATGACGAGAGACTTTTTCCAAATGGATTTGTGTTTTTTGCCAGCTACTACCTTAAATGTACTACCGACAACAAGAAATCGAATCGCAATGCTCACAAACAAGATGAGGATTGCCAGTAGCCAATTATCCCATGATAAATATTTGGTTGCTTCGATGCCAATTAGTAAAAATAACAGCGACAACAGCGATGGTTCAACCACTTCCCAAAAGCCTGAAAGCGCTTCTCGGTAATGATCTTCTTTATTCGTATGTGAAAATTCCCAAGATAACATAATGCCGGCAAAAACGGTTGCTAATACGCCTGAAAATCCGAAGCTCTCAGCCAATTGAAACACACCATAAGCGAGCACGATACTAAGCATGACTTGATAATCACGATGATGCGTAATGTGAACCGCTTTACTCATCACCCAGCCTACAGCAACTCCCAGTAGGATTCCTCCCAGTGAAACGTAAAGAAAATCACCAAAAACAGTGATTATATCGAGCGATTGTGATTGCAGATACATACTCGACAAAACAGTGAATAAGACAATACTGGTGCCATCGTTAATCATTGACTCACCGTCGACAATATCCGCAATACTTTTATCAGACGCTGATTTTTTCAAAATGGAAACGACCGATGCGGGGTCAGTAGGTGCTAAAATCGCTGCAACTACGAATGCACCAGCCAGTGAAATCGAGAAAAACCAGCCGCCGATCCAAAAGATCGTCAGTCCCACAAGTACAATTGTCAGCCCGAGGCCAACTGTACTCAACAAACCGATCATCCCAGCATTTTCTCGTAGCGCTTTTGTTGAAAATTGATAAGCCGATACAAACAATAAGCCGGGTAAAAAGACATCGTAAATTAAATTTTCCGTTACTTCTACTTGATTAAAATAAGGAACAAATGACAAGCCGATCCCAATTAATACGAGCACTACCGGTACAGGAAAGTTTTCTTGTTTTTTATCAATTGTAAATACCAAATAACCGATACCTAACAGTAGGATTACGAGTGCAGCTGACATTGCCATCTCCTCCAAAATTTAAAGCATCCATAAGTCAAAGATTTCCCTGAAACATAGCTTTTTAAACTAGCCGAGCACAGGAACTATACAGTATTTGTTCACTCAAAAGAAGCTATCTGTGTTTTCACAGATAGCTTCTTTTGAGTGAACAATCCATTAACGTTTATGTTGCAGACTGTTTTTTCGGTCTACGAGTCTTGTTGTTGCAAGCGGCGTTTAATCTGCAAGTAAGAAGCAACTTCTGTCAGTTCTTCATCGTTTACCGGTCGGTCATCTACTACTAACTTGATGGATTCTAAATCCAACACTTTTAGAAAGTCGAGCTCAGTAACTGCTTGGTTGCGTTCTAGTAAAAAATCTACTGATACTTTATAGTAATCAGCTAGACTTTCTAAATGAGCAACGCTTACTTGCTTTTTACCACTTTCATATCCCCAGATGACGGTTTTGGCAAATCCTGCTGCATTCGCCAAGTCTTCCACGCTCAATTGATTTTGTTCTCTCATTTGCTTTAATTTACCGCCAATTTGCTTCATTTAAAACGCCCCCTATTGTTGCGATAAGAGTTATATTGTCGGTCTATTATCCCCTTTCCACTTGCATTAAAACTGCTAAAACAGCTTCATAACTGTTTTGACTACAAATTACTCATAAATATTCTGAAATTTCAACTAATTTAATGTACAATTGTGGTAAAATAGAGTTAATTTCAAAAAAGAAAGGTAGGTATTAAGATGCTAAAAAAATTAATCTATTTGTTAATTATTGCTCTTATTTTTATTGTTGTAGCTGGAGAAAAAAATTTAAATAGCGTCAAGCTATCAGAAGAAGTGGCATTCCTTCCTACAATAGAAAAAGTACAAGCAGAGCCTATTGGCTTTTCAGAAAAGTTGGCTGCGGGGAATCCTGTGACGATTGTCTTTTTAGGTGACTACGTGACGTCTGCTGACTCATTGCCGGATGGCCACCCCAATCACGTATCTCTGTTGACTGAATGGTTGGATGAAAAATACCCGGAGCAAATAACCGTCATCAACGCAGGAATGAACGCCAATACCGTTTCTCATATGAAAGAGCGAATCGCCAGTGACGTTTTAACTCACGCTCCTGATTTGGTCATTATTTCCGCTGGGCTAAACGATGCACTTGGTGATTGGAAAATTCCTGTTGAGGAATACGCCAAAAATTACCGACTGATTGTGGAAGAAATTATCGCGAATGGTGAAACGGAAGTGCTAATTCGAACACCAAATCCTACGACTTCCTTTAAAGACAACTTAAAAATGCTGCCTTATATGCGAGCAAGCAGTAAACTCGCTTCACAAGACAAAGTTTATTTATTTGATTTTTATCAAGTGATGTCAAATGACGTTCATACGAAGAAAATCGCACAAACCGATTTGATACAAAATAAGTTGTACCCGAACACAAAAGGACAAGCTTATTTGTTTGGTGAATTCAAAAACTATTTGACGACAGCGTTCATTAACCAGTAAATGATTCATCTAAAAAAGAGTCTCAACCGACAATTGCTGTCGGTTGAGACTCTTTTTCTTTTACTTCACTAATAGATTTCTAGCTTCTCTAAACTCTCGAATGTGACGATCAAGAATATGGCCTTTTTCAATCACCATCGATTTTTGAATCATCTCTGTCCAGTTGCCTTCGATAAAGTTATCAACCATCGGCGAAAACCCTTCGCTCAATACTTTAGTAACGGTATGTGGGAACATCGCCGGCGTGTTGTCTACTGTGTAATGGATGATGCCATCCACTGTATAAACGGGATCATCAATCGTCGATGGACGCGATGTCTCGATTTCCATGTTTGGATCACAGCTAACGTCCACGATCATTGCGCCCTTTTTAAGACGCACTAAATCTTCTTTGTAAATAATGCGATCGGTACGATTGGTGTCCCACATAACACAGTTAACAAGAACATCGTAATTGCCCATATTTTTCATAAACAACGACTCGAGCTTACGGCCATATACATCGACATCGGCACCTAAACCATGAAGAATGCGCAGTACGCCTTTAGTCGTGTGACCATTACCGAGAACCGCTACTTTCGTTTCGTACGGCATTTTGCCGCAATATTGGTAAGCTTGTAAAATAGCAGCTTCTCCTGCTACTTCACGGTTGCGATAGAAAATATAACGTCCGTCTTCGAACATTTCTTCCCAAGCAATGACGGTGTGGTCTCCCGCAAGTACAGAATCTGTAAAAGCGATATCTTGAACTGCATGAGCCCAGCCAATCAATAATTTCCCAGGTGATAATTGATCAAAATAATCTGCGTTGCCTAATTTTACGTCGACAATGGCGTCACATTTTAGTACTTCTTCACGCGATACAAATTGTGCACCAGAAACTGCATATTCCGCATCTGCATAGCCAAGTGCGTCACCGTAACCCACTTCAAAAAACAATTGCTCGATATTTTTGATATTCGGCATGTCCTTCGGTAAAAGCGCTCTTCGTTTTTCGTTGTTTTTATGACTAATAACAAATCCTATAGTAGTAATAAGAAAACCTCCAATTGATGAAATAAAGTAAATACTGATCTGCAAATAATCGACAGTTCATATAGAAGTGCCCGGACAATAGTCAAAAATTGCCGAGCAAATTTGTATATTTATATCTTTTCCGTAAAGCTGACCTACTCAGCATCATACCATATTTCGGGAACATTATAAGTATTGTGTAACACGAATTAAAAATAAAGATCAAACGTGTTCACAGTTGATCCGCGACGCAAAGTAACTACCGCAAAGACAGTTATTTTCTAGCCCTTGGTTGTTCTTTTTTATTCGATTCAACAAAAAAAGCGTTGAAAACCAACAAGGTTTCAACGCTCTAGTGTGCTTAATTAATGCAACATAATGGAACCACCATCGGCCATCAATGTTTGTCCCGTCATGTATTTGGAATCTTCCGAAGCTAAGAATACAGCAATCGGTCCAATATCATGTTCCAAATCGCCAAACCGGCCGAGTGGAATGTTGTTTTTCACTCTTTCATAGTATTCAGGTTGCGCTTTGGCCCATTCCCGTACACCCGGTGAGTCAGCTACTGGGCTAATCACATTGACATTAATGCCAAATTGCCCCCACTCGTTTGCAGCGACACGCGAGATCCCCCGTATGGCTTCTTTAGCAGCTACATAAGCCACTTGTGTTGCATGACCTTCTAAACCAGCTCCTGAGGCAAAATTAATAATACTTCCTTTCGTTTCTTTTAAGTAAGGAAGTGCTGCTTGCATCAGGTAAAATGTCGGATAAAAGCCAGTACCAAATGATAAATCAATATCTTCTTGCGTAGTGTCTTCAATTAACTTTTGTTTAGAGGCATGCGCATTGTTCACTAAGACATTTAGCTTACCGTATTTCTCAATTACAGTATCAATAATGCCACTTAGTTTGTCACGTTCCATCAAGTTGGCTTTTAAGAACATAGACTTTGGAGAAATTGCCTGCAACTCTTGCTCCATCGCTTTACCTGTTTCTTCGTTTAAATCGACAACAACGACAATTGCGCCTTCTTTAACCATTGCTTTTGCCATTCCTCCGCCAATTCCTCCAGCTCCACCGGTGATAATGACTACTTTGTCTTGTAATTTATTCAATCCGAACAGCTCCTTAATTAGTTTATCGCAACTAGTTTAACACTAAACTAATTACCTTTAAACTATTTGCATGTTCTTTCTCTCAGTTAAACCAATTGCTTTTTCATCATGTCCACCAAATACGCCATGTCCTCTACAGTATAGCGCTGATCGCAAGGCAGTGGCAGGATGTTGGCAGCGTATTGGTATTCGGTACTTCCTTCTGGACAGTCATCGAGAACATTTGGCCACAACAACGGAATGTAAATTTTCTGCTTGGCGAGTCTACTTCTACTGGCGACACCATCTTCTACTAAGAGTGGATAAGCAAAAGCCCCTTCTGGCATTGTTAGTTTCAGCAAATTTTCTTGTCCCAATTGTTTGTCTAGGTAGGCATAGTTTTCATTTCGTAGTCGATTGGCCTGTTCATAATCGACAGCGCCCATAATGTTGCCTGTGAGTTTTGACATCGTCCGGAGCGGTGCTTCAGAAAGTTTGTCGTTACTGCTGCGAAAATCTGCGTAATAGTCGCTAGCTGTTCCCTCAAGGCGACCAAGTACGTGTGTCATGCGGTCTTTTGAAACGTCCTGCTGGAGTGTTTCTGCTAGTACGACGTCCGTCGCTAAATAAGCACCGTCCGGCACGCCAAAGTATTTGCGGCAAGAGTAAATCGTATCGACGCCTTTTATTGGCTTCTGGAAAAAAGCCTGACTATGATCTAAAATCAGTTGGTCGTAGCGTGTTTTTAGCGCACGCGTTTTTTCTTGTGTGACTTGGCCATACAAATTAACGACATACAAATACTCCCCTTGCAGCAACGGCTTGTCAAAAATCGGTTGAAACTGTGCGTCAACAGAATAATACTCATATTCATAGCCGTATTTAGTCAACAGATTACTAACCGAGTCGCATAAATAATAGGGGATGTAGAGTTTTTTCATGTCACGTGCTTTCAATAAATACAACAATGCGTTACTGCCGCTATTTAACGCCAGCAACTCGCTATAAAATTCATCGTGGATTAACTTCTCCATGCCAAAGTATCCGCCTAGTTCTCTCATATTAGATCGCCCTTTCATCTTCTGCATTTATGTCTGACCGCACCTTTTATGCTAGTTTCCGCACCTCAAATGGTCAACACCGCACCTCAATCAACCATTTCCGCACCTCGCAGCGTATTTTCCGCACCTCAGTCACTAAACCGTACCTCGCATATCATCCTCGGTATAACGGAAAATAACCGGGAAGTTCTATGCCGCCATTTTGACGCTTGGCTTCGACCAATTGGTCATAAGCTTGCTGGTTATGGATTTTCTTTCCCATCAATAATTCGAGTGGCTCTGCTTTGGTGAAATTCCGCTTAAAACGGTAGAGATTTTCGTTAGGCGCACCTCCAAGATGAACTTCCTTCTTGTCATGCTCGACTGCCCAGCGGCAAAGTTCATATACGATGAGACTATTGCCGGATAGCGATGAGTATTCCGGGTCATTCGCTGTTAAATGATAATGAGCGTACTCTCCGTGGTGAAGTACAAATGTAGCCGAAATATACTGTCCTTGGTGCTTCGCAAACAACAGAAATTGGCTCCCTCCAAATTTTTCAAAAGAGCTGCGAAGAGATTCTATTGAAAATAAATAATACGGTTCGATTTGATTTTTTTTAACTGTCAGCATGTACAAACGGTGAAATTCTTCAACATGTTCACCAGTAAAATCGAATTCAATTTCTACATCTTTTTTTAAAGCTTTTCTGACTTGTCCTCTTGTAACAGAAGCAAATTGTTGCATAAAAAAATCTTCTTCCCTTAAATCGATATACAACACATGTCCATTGTCTCGAAATTCGTAAAGCGATTCGAAATCCAATCGGTTTTTTAACCATGGACTAAAGCGAACATATTCCGTAACGATTCGGTGTTCGTCACAATAGTCGCCAAATTCTTTCTCAAAAAGATTTATAAGCTGGGGTTTATTTTCTAGGTCACCTGATAGAATGATGGGTCCGCTAAAACCATACGGCGTAATGATATCGTAATACGTCTCTTCTTCTATTTGTACCGGTGTTGGACGAACGATAAATTGATAAAAAATATGGCCTAATTCATTGTTTATTTCAAAAAAATGGACTTTGCCATCTTGTTCTTTTGTTTCGAAAAATTTGCCCCATTCAGGCAAAAAATAAATATCTGGCATGACAGTGGCCATATGCTCTCCTCCTAAATCGACTTGCGTTTTTTTGAACTAATAGACAGGTACTGGTGATCCCGAGCTACGGTATGCAGGAAACTGGTCGCTGCCCGTTGATGCGTTATTTATGTAGCACAGTTGTTCATAAACCGCTCTATTCCAGATTTTGCGACCTATAAAATACGTCAATTCTGAGCGCCGTCCAAATTTCTTTTTAAAAAGATACAGCTTGTCATCCATGTCTTTCGTCCGACCACCGCCGTGATGAATTAATTCTTTGCCTTGCTCTTTTCCCCACAACGCAAGAGCATATTGAAGAATATAAGCCGGCGCCAGCTGATGAAACTTCTGGCATGTACCTGTGAGATGGACGTGAATAAACGAGTCACCGACAAAATTTAAACTCATGCCGATAATTTGTTCTTCGTACGTCACTTCAACGACTACCAAATAATCACTCAACCGGTCTATGCATTGCTGAAAGTACTCATCATTAAAATAATAGATCGTCTTTGCAGCATTGCGTTGCATTGTGGAATAATAAAGTTTCTTGAAATCCTCTAAATTTTTCGGATGTTCGATGATGCGATACGTGACGCCAGCTTTTAAACCGTGACGAATATCTCTTCTACAAGAAGCCGAATATTCCGTAAGAATCGGATCATCGATGCCTGCCAGTCTCGTTTGAATCGTCTGACGCCTGAAGTTCAGTTCGTAGCACGATTCAAAGTCTAGATGATTTTTGATAACTGGATGAAAACGAACCGATTCGGAAACAATGTGGTGGTTAGCGCAATACTTTGCAAATTCTTCTTCAAAAGCACTTACCAATGCTACCTTGTTTCTATTTTCGCCGCTAACAATTCTTGGACCTCCATAGCCATAAGGTGTCACCAAATCATAAAACACCTGACCAGTTAATTTGTGTGGAATTTCACACTTGATAAACAAATGCTGTATCTTTCCTAACATATGTTCAAAAATAAACTCTTGGCATTCACCTTTTTCAATTTTTTCATATAAACGGCCATACTCTTTGTTAAAATAAATATCGTTCATTTAGAGGCCCTCTTTCTTACTGAAAATTGTTTCTGGAATTTATTTCATTTTCCCAGTTACTAAGGATGCTGTTCTCATTTTACCACCTAGTTAACTAATAATACAGATAATTAAGAAATCTTTTTAAATTTGTGTATTAAAAAACGCCACCGAATTTGGCAGCGTTTTAGGCTATTCCTCTGTAAACACAGCGAGTGGTAATAGCGCACTAACGATGTATTGCCCCGCATCGACGATTTCGGAGATTTTAAGGTCGACACAGGCGCTTGACAGCAAGTAGGCATCTTTGGGATCCATTTCGTAATTCTCAGAAATGTGTTCCACCATCGCGCGGATAGCGTCGCGCGCAGCTTCCATCAAATCAGGTCCCACTCCTGTTGTGCCGTAAAATCCTTTGTGGTCGACTTTTGGCGTCAGTGCGCCAGCTGTTTGAAACTGCGGTGCTGGAATTGTCTTGCCTTTAATCAATCGGAATTTTAACGATGCCTGCATCGGACATTCCACAGCACTGACGCAAACTTCACCGTCTCCTTGTGCCGCATGAGCGTCCCCACAGCTGAACATCGCCCCCGCTACTTGCACAGGCAAATACAATTTCGTGCCCACAGTTAAATGCCGCGTGTCCATATTGCCACCAAATGTGCCAGGCGGCATAATGGCTTGCCCTTCCGCATTTTGGGGTCCAACGCCCATCGTGCCGAGAAATGGTGTAATCGGCACTTTGATGTTGTCGTTAAAATGGATGAATTGCCCGTCACTCAAATCAAAAGTTCGTAAGTAGGCTTCCGGAAACTCTTCAGGCAATAAACCAAGTCCCGGCAGAATCGACATCCAGCCCCAGCTTCCAGGAACCAGCTTGACGATCTCAATTTCCAGCGTATCTCCGGGTTCGGCATCTCGAATTTCGACGGGTCCCGCGAGTGGATACACTCTTGCCCAGTCGAGTCTAGCAATGTCTTCTGTCACGGAGTCTTTATTGAATTGATCATCAGCCACTTCGCGTGTGGAAAATTCCACTTGATCGCCGCTGTTGATCGTGAGTACGGGCTGCGGGTCTTTGTCCCACGTATAATGAACGCGGTCTTCTGGAAATTGATGGGTAGTGGTCATATAGGATATCCTTTCTTTGGTCAAAGTTGTATTTGGAGCTGCTATAGCGCGTGTATTCTCTACTAGATTTCCCAGTTAAATGGATATACTGTCCGATTGGAGTGAAATACTGTCCGAATCGCTCCAAATACTGTCCGATAAATGAAAATACTGTCCAAAACAAGTGAAATACTGTCCAACGCTCTAAAATCCGTTTGATTACCCGCAAAATGGCAAACAAAAGTTTGCGCTTTCCACACAAATTTACTGGGGGCTAAACTACTTTTGCGCATAATAGCTTTTATTTCATGGCTAGGAGATTGGTTGATCCCCCTCATAACTTCAGGTTTCGCACTCAATGAATTACGTCAAATTTGGCTTCTGGCCTTTCATTAGCTCCAGCTTCTCGAGGGCATAGGCGACGTTGAGAACTTTTTCTTCTTGAAACGCAGGACCCATAATTTGCAGGCCAATTGGTAATCCGTCACGAACACCGCACGGAATACTGAGTGCGGGTAATCCTGTCAAATTGCCTGGTCCCGTAAAACGAATCACTTCATCCAAGAAACTCAATGACTGACCGTTAATATTGACCATGCTGTCACCAATCGACGGTGGCAAAAAAGGCAAAGTCGGTGAAATGAGCACATCCACTTTTTCAAATGCCGCGGCAAATTCGAGATTTAGCTTGCGGCGAATTTGCTGGGACTGTACGTAGTCAACACCCGACATGAGCTCGCCTACTTCTAACAAAAAGCGAACATCCTCCCCAAATTTCTCCGGCTGTTTGACGAGATTGTCATGATGGACGGCGCTCGCTTCGGTCGTAATGGTCACCAGTTCCGCGAATTCTGCTTGTGCCAATGACGGAATTTGAACAATTTCGATCCGTGCGCCTAGCTTTTCTAGCTGTTGCAACGCATTTCGGACAGCTTCATCAACACGGCTATCGACATTTTTGAAAAAATAACCTTCTTCAATACCGATGACTAATCCGTTGACGTCTTCATTCAATAAACCAGAATAATTTTGCGTTGGCCGGTCAACCGAAGTGGGATCTTTCGGGTCGTAACCACCGAGCACTTCTAGTAACAGCGCCGCATCAAAAACGGTTTTTGTCATGGGGCCAATGTGATCAAGGCTCCAAGCTAACGGAAAACAACCATACTTGCTAATGCGGCCATGGGTCGGCTTTAAGCCAATGATGCCACAACTCGCCGCCGGAATCCGAATTGATCCACCGGTATCGGTTCCGAGTGAGGCAATGGCCATGTCTGCAGCCACCGCAGCACCTGAGCCACCACTCGAGCCGCCTGGAATTTGGTTGAGATCCCAAGGATTTCGACAAGCACCATAATGCGGATTGGTCGTCGTTGCGCCCCACGCATACTCATGCATATTGAGTTTGCCGTGAAACGTCACACCGGACATCTTGAGTTTTGAAACCACGGTCGCATCAAAATCAGCAACAAACCCTTCGTGGATTTTTGAACCCATCGTCGCCGGTTCATCTTTAAAATACAGAATGTCTTTCAATGCCATTGGAATCCCATGCAAAAAACCGCGGTAATTACCGCTTTGGATTTCTTGTTCTGCTTGTCTCGCAGATTCCAGTGCTTGCTCTTTTTGAACAACAATAAAAGCATTGATGTCTTTGTTACGAGCATCCACATTCGCTAAGACTGCTTCTGTTAATTCAACAGGTGATAGCTGCTTGTCGCGCAATTTAGGTGCCAGTTCTCCAATCGATTGTGCTGCTAACTCGTTATTCATGGACGCTCACCTCCTGGTACATGTGTCAGTGCCATATCAAAATCTTTTAACTTCGAGCTGTCTACTGTTTCCCGTAACTTTTGTACAGCTTGCATCTGCTGCACCAGCATTTCCTGATGTTCCTCCGGTACTCGAATTCCCCGCTCTTCTAAAATCTTGTGAATGCCCTCTACCATCGAAAGTCCCCCCATTTGGATGATTTTAAAACGTCTGAGAATCTTAGCTGTCTACCGAAAGTTTAACACAGTTCACAGATAGTTCAGTCTTTTTAGAACGATTCGCAAAATGAAAACCTTACTAGCTAGAATGTTCTTTTCGCCGACAAGGTCTTTATAACGGGTAGCGTCTAGCAAACTCGATATGTTCATCATGACAAGAAGGAATTGCCATTTACCTAGTTATTCGTTTTGATTTCGAATATTTTTTTCATTTCGATCGCCTTTTCCCAGTTAAATGGATATACTGTCAGATTCGAGTTAAATACTGTCCAAATCGCTCCAAATACTGTCCAATAAACGAAAATACTGTCCAGATCGAGTGCATTACTGTCCAAAGCCTCAAACCCCATCCAATTACCTAAAAAAAAGGAAAGCGCACTGCGCTTTCCGCTAAAACCTTGACGCCGAACGCATGTATTGGTCGGTTCCAAGCAGTTTGGCTTGGAACCTTGCCCTTAGCCATTCAGTCGTTGTTACTTCTGGCTTTTGATAGCAAAGGACGTCCATCATTCCACATGACGTTTACCGGCAGTTCAAAAAATGCGCTAAGTTGTTCACTGGTGACGAGTTTTTGGGTATCTCCAGAAGCGAAGACGCGGCCCGCTTTAAGCAACAGGATTTTTTTAAATTCCGGTAAAATTTCTTCTATATGATGCGTAACGTAAATGATGGTCGGGCCATTTGGTTTTTTAGCGATGGCCGCGATCGACTCAAGCAGTTCTTCGCGTGCGATAAAATCGAGTCCGGCAGTTGGCTCATCGAGAATGAGTAACTCAGGATTCGCCATTAACGCGCGACCAATTAGCACGCGTTGCTTTTCACCTTGCGACAGCGAGTGATAATGTCGATTGGCATACTCAAGGCAGCCGAGTTCTTGGAGAATATCGACACCTTGTTGATCGATTGCTTCTGTCGTTTCCTGGTAAAGACCAAGTGAAGCAAACGCTCCGCTTAACACCACTTCGTAAGCATTATCATGAGTCGGCAACTTTTGCTGAACAGACGCTGACACAAAACCGATTCGGCTGCGCAATTTTTCCGCCAGATAAGTCTTACCGAACTCTAGGCCGAGCACGGTGACTTTTCCTTGTGTCGGGAAAAAATAGGCATTGATTAAATCCAATAACGAGGTTTTACCGGCACCGTTCAAGCCGTATAACACCCAGTGCTCGCCTCGTTGGACTTGCCAATCTACTCCGTCCAACAGCAGTTTGTCATCTCTGCGACGCGTTACGCCTTCGAGTTCCACCATCATTTTCATAAACGAATGTCCTCACGGCTCTGGACTAAAGCTACTTGCCCCGCTGCTAGTGGATCAGCTTTTTGCAGCTCACCAAAATTCAGTCCTGTCAGTTTTTCAATTTGTTCGATCGGCACTTGATACGTTTCGAATTTTCCGTAGACAAATTCCAAATTACCGCCAATCAAATCTTCTTGTGTTTGCACATAAGCCGTTGCTGATAGCTCTGTATCGTCTTTCACCATTACAGCCACTTTCCAAAACTGGCTTGGAATTTTTGCACCTCGGTAAATCCGGTCGCTGTCACGGAACACCGGTCCTGTAAAAATCGACACTTTCATGTCGTGATCGCGCGCATTATCGAGCAGGTAATCCTCTAAATCAAGCCATACTTTTTGATTGAAATTTTTATGCTGCGGAGAGCTATTGGTAAAATGGAACGTGTGCTCATTGGCTTTTACGGCATCAATGCCCCAGTTTGGATCGCGTCGACGCACCAAATGGCCACGGTCAATATCATTTGATTGGTAAAAATCATTGCCGAGTTGATACGATTCATCAATACGTGGATCAAAATACCAGCGGTCTCTGCTTCGTTTGACGTCTACGAGTTGATTGCCATCGATGTTAACGGCTGTGAAAAAAGCAAGACGCCGCGACTGACTCATCGCAATCGAGAAATGCGTATAATCCAGTTCGAGCTTACCATCTGTCGTTTTCGCTACGTCTGCTAGCATGGCGTCACTTAAACCAGGCAACGCTACAGTGAATCTTTCGCCTAAAAATGCGGGGTTATAACCTGTTGCACCAGCATACCAATCGGCGTCCAGCACCCCTACTTCCATCGGTGTGGCCGTTGATCCCGGCATAACCACTGAAAGCAACTGATCTAGTAGTTTACGCGACTCCTCGTTTTCTATTCCGCCCCGCTTGTCACTGAGATGTTGAATAATCGAACTGATGCGAATGCCTTCATTGGCAATCCAGACGTTGTTGTCGTTCGGGTCGGGAATTCCGGCGTGGTGCAGCGAGACGACCATCCACTGGTCATTAAAAACAGGTGAGCCAGACGAACCGGGTTCTGTGTCGCTGACATACTGAACAAAATCAGAAGAAATGAACTTGACTTCGTTTTCACGAATGGTAATTGCTTTTGGCCCCCCGTTTGGATGTTGGATAATGGTGACGTACTCACCTTCAAGAATTTTCCCTGGCTTTGGCAGCAGCGGCAAATAGCCGAAATTCGACAACGGTACCGCGTTTGAATTATTCGGTTCCACTGCAACCAGCGTAAAATCAAGCGCTTCATTGGTGATGAAAAACAGGCGAGGATCCAGTCTGAAACTAATGATTTCAAGCGGCATAAAATGGACATCGTCTTGATAATTAAATTCAGCCACTGCATACATCGCTGATTCTGCCGTTTCCAGTACATGATTGTTTGTCAGCAATAAATTCGGCGACACAAGAAATCCCGTACCGTAGCCTTCAAGCTGTCCGTTTTTGCCACGAATGGCGATGCGGCATACTGCTTTACTAACGTCGAGTCCCGCCTGTAAATGCGCAATCGGAAACAAGTCGCTTTTGTTGATAATGCGTTCAATCGCCAAATTGTCGTGATGATTGATAATACTCGACCGCGTCATCATTTTCTCTGTCGACGCCGCAGTAAAGCTTTCTGTTTCCCGCTCTTTTTCGAATTTCAAATAGCGTTGCAACGCTTCTTGTTGAATTTGTTTCATTTTGTCAGTCATCTTCCTCCAGCTCCTTCCGATTCCTAAAGAAATTATGATTTGTGCTTACTAGTTCTATTTTCTAAATAAAATTAAATATTCTATTTTTTTACTTTGTAAAAAGTTTATCACATGTGAATAGAGAAAACCCGTTCCATTGGATGGAGCGGGTTTTCAAGTCCAGTTAACGTGTCCATTTTTTATTGTCATTCTTAATCATGGTCTTTTCACCCGTTTTTGAATCACGAACCACTTTGTCTTCTGTCGGAACATCTCCTGTGCTTTCGTCCGGCGTCGGTTGATGTTCTTCGCCGACTTCACGGCTGCCGTTCTGACCGTCAGACTCCCAGCCTTCATCGCTACCACTCAGCATCTCGCTTGTTTTCTCGACGATTTTATCAAACGTGGAGTCGTGATCGTCTTTCTTGTGTTGTGAATTATTTGTCATCGTGCATTCCTCCTGAATGTGTAGTTGCTTGTACTTTACCCGGTGTGCAAAGAGATACTCTTTTTTAGAGAAAGTGGAATTGAGGTGTTAGATTTGGGGTTGGACAGTATTTTTCAGATTTGGACAGTATTCCGGCTTGAACGGACAGTATTCGCGTCAAATCCGACAGTATTTCAACTGATTCGGACAGTATTCCCAGATTACACCAAAAAAAACGAAAAGAATTAGCGATGCAAGCCCATGGAAAGCGCGCTTTCCGCTAGCTGAGATGCTAGACTTGCTTGTTGCTGGATTGCTTGTATCGTTGAGCGGACAGTATTTTGGCGATACGGACAGTATAGGGCGCTTTTTCGACAGTATTTTTCTAATTTGGACAGTATTTGCTCTCAATCCGACAGTATGACCAATTCCTCCCATAAAAACCTTTAGAATGCCCAAGTTCAGGAAAGTGCCAGGGCGCTTTCCTGAACTTGGGATGCTTAGCTTTCCGAAGCTTCGGGTATATAGTTACTGCAACGGAATCTACATAAAAAGGGGCTATGCACAATGGATTTTATTACATTGAATAATGGATTGAAAATGCCACAGCTAGGCTTTGGTGTTTGGCAAGTAGAAAATGACGAGGCGACAAAAGTCGTTGCCAAAGCATTAGAGACGGGTTATACGTCAATTGATACTGCCATGATTTATACAAATGAAATCGGTGTGGGGAACGCCTTAAAAGACACCAAGGTGCCGCGCGAAGACTTGTTTATCACGACCAAAGTGTGGAACAGCGATCAAGGATACGACAATACCTTGCGTGCATTCGATGAAAGTTTAGAGCGTCTGGGTCTTGATTATGTGGATTTATACTTGATTCACTGGCCGACTCCGGAGTTTGATCATTATGTTGAAACGTATAAAGCATTAGAAAAGTTGTATAACGATGGCCGTGTAAAAGCGATTGGCGTTTGTAACTTTGAAATTGAGCATTTGCAGCGATTGCTGGACGAATGCGACGTTCCACCAGTATTGAACCAAGTGGAGTGTCATCCCTACTTGGCGCAAAAGGACTTAAAAGAATTTTGTGCCAAGCATGATATTTTCTTAGAAGCTTGGAGTCCGCTTGAACAAGGGGGCGATGTGCTGAAGGATCCTACCGTAGTCAACATTGCGGAGTCAAAAGACAAATCACCCGCTCAAGTTGTGTTGCGTTGGCATTTGCAGAACAACACCATCGCCATTCCGAAATCTGTTACTCCATCGCGCATTGAAGAAAACTTTGATGTGTTTGATTTCGAGTTAACAGAAGACGAAATGGCGGCGATCGACGCGTTAAACAAAGAACGTCGCAATGGTCCGCATCCCAATGAAATGAATAGTCGTTAACTAGAAAGCCGCCTCTTCAGCGATTGAAGAGGCGGCTTTTTATATGCTTGCTGCTTATTGTTTTAGCACACCGATCACTCTGCCGTTAATGAAGACATCTTCACTTCGCATAATAATTGGTTCATAGCTTGGATTTTCGGACACCAGGATGATTTCACTGCCCATTGGCATGTATTTTTTCATGGTCGCTTCGCCATCGATAACGGCTATAACGATGTCGCCGTTAGCAGCATTATTTTGCTGATGAACAAAGACGACGTCTCCTTTGTCGATGCCAGCGCCGTTCATGCTGTCTCCTGTCACTGTTAATGAAAACGTTTCAGTTGGAGATACTAGCCATTCACGTGGCAACGTATGAAATGTTTCGTAGGATTCAGTCGCTAAAATTGGCAAGCCAGCCGCAACGTTCCCAATCAGTGGGACTGCCACAGTTTCATGTACTTGCGTGAGCACTTCTTGCCCAGCTTCACTTACTTCAATTTGTCCTGGCGAATCACGATCTTCTGCATAATTGTATTGTCTGCCATTTTTAAGATTCTTATAGATACGCCGACTTTTCGTATCTGGTAAGAATTGGGCACGGCATTTCGGCAAATCTTGTACTTCTTCACCTTTTCGATCGATTATTTTGACTTCAAGCCCATCGGTCGCAATGCCGTAAAAAGCGCGACTATCGGCTTCCATATAACTTGTCAGCTGCTTGATGGCGTCTTCGATTCCGCTGCCAAAACGTTTGACTTCCGCAAGAATGTAAGGCCTTGCTTCTTCTCCTGTGTAAACCTGTACCGCAATGTCACAATACCCTTTTCTGGAAAACTGCTGAACAGGAAATTCCAGTTCCATCAGTTCATACGGATAGCCATACGTCTCTTGCAACTCTCGGATGAGCCATTGACGAGTAATTTCTTCTTTCGCATGGATATCAACAAGTCGATCCGTCATCTGGTATTCTGTCATACTGATTGATTCAAATGGCCGGAGAGATGCATCTTTTTTCATTCGTAAATGATTTCGTTGAATTTCTTTGACAAAGCTAGATGGTTTTTTTACTGAAGACATATACAGAAGCTCGTTTGCTCGTGTCATGCCTACATACAGCAATTTTCGTTCATCTGATTCGACTGTTTTTTGATCTTCAGCATCTGCATACAAATCCTGTGGAATCAATCCACTGTTTAAATCGATTAGGAAAATCACCTTGAATTCCAACCCTTTAATCGAATGCATTGTTACGAGTTTTACTTTATCGGATTCAAAATCCGGATCGTTACTTTGCAAAATTTCACAAGGGATGCCGACCTGCTCTAAATCGATAGCTGCACTTTCAATATTTCGCTTTCCTCGCGCCACAATGCATATCTCGGATAAGGCGTAATCATTTTTTAGCAATGCGATTTCCTCTGCTAGAAAATGGACCTGCTGTTGAGGCGTTAAAAAGAATCGATAAATCGGCGGATGCCCGTGGCGGTCAATCAATGCCGGTTTCACAAAATCGACATTCGACTGGATGCTTTCATCCGCTTCAATCAAATTGAAAGCCGCTGTCGAAATTTCCGTTGTCGTTCGGTAATTCTTGCTCAATGTACGTGATTTCCCGCTCATATCAAAGCCAATGGTCGTAAACGGACGTCCTTTCCCGAGCCAAGACTGCGGATAAATGCTTTGCGTGTTATCTGCAACAAACATGAGCGAAGAATATTCCTTTTCTTTGTATAACTCTTTTAGAAATTCCAGCTGAACGCGCGTTAAATCCTGACTTTCGTCAATAATAATATGCGTGTATCGTCCAGCAGCACCCAAGCGTAATTCTGCTAACGCATAGAGGTTCATTTGTTTGAACGTTGTCAGTCCTGCTCTTTCAAGCAATTGACCAAACACTGTCATGACTTCATAAATAGCTTCACGGGTTTGCGAATTTTTCAATAATTTTTGTGGCGTTCCGCTGTTTCCTGAAGCACGGCCAATTCGATCTACCGATTGATACGTCTCAAGATCCACCATTGAACAAGAATAGATCCATTCTATTTCGTCTAATAGGAATTTACTGTTTTTTGGCAACAGCAGTTTAACTTCAGGGTACGCTTTTTTCACTTCGTGTATGGCTTGCACCATTAGTTTGTGAATTTGATCATTAGGAGCGATTTCAAGCTTTTTGCCCATACGTTTTTGATATTTCCTAAACTCTTTATACATCAAGCTATCAATTGTTGTTATTTCTACTTCTGCATCTGATGAGAAAAAACGTTCGGCTTCTTGCAGTTCTTTTTCAGCCATACGCTCATACTGATGCTTAATATAATAAAGTAAGGTTTTGTTGTAAGTAACTAGTAGAATTTTATCATTTTCTTCGTGACAATAATGATCCATCAAAAAATGGATTCTCCGAATCGCAACGGTCGTCTTGCCTGATCCCGCTACTCCTTTTACGAGCATGGGTCCTGATGGTTCTAGTTCAACAATGCGACGTTGTTCCATATTCAGCTTCACAGCACTACCTCCTCGATTTTACAACTTCTACCTATATTATAAGAATATTGAATCATAATAGCAAAAACTATTTCAAGTCAAACAAACGCTATCTCTTGATTCGTCATCATGTTGAAAAAAATGCTGTCCCTCAATATATTAAGGAACAGCATTTTCTGCCTATAGATAAGTTACTCTCCAGTTGATTGCGGTTATTTTTAAAGTTATGGTTGTAAATTCCGATTACCTAAAATTTTTCTCAATAAACTGTTGTTCTTCCTCTGCACTCAGTCGCCCTGTTGCTCTACCCGCGGTGCCGCTGTACCAACTCCAAACCGTATTGTGAGCACTCACGATAGTGGAAAAATCATCTTGCTGCCAAGAAATTAAGGTTTGTTCGTAGTAATCGCCATTCTCATAATAGTGTTTATTGGCGTTTACGATTGTTAGTAGGCCTTCAATATTTTCATCTGTCATTTCGACAGCACCGTTTTTTTCCTTATCGACGACTTTTTGATGCGTCATTTGATGGAGGTGAATCTGCACTTCTCTTTCTTCCATGTCTGCTTCGCTGTCTTTATTGCCCGCTTTTTCAGTCGATTGACTTTGGCGCTCTTCGATTTTCTCTGCGACTTGTTGAATTTCTTTGCCACCTGAGGAGTGCTTCGTGATAAAGTAATAACCTCCAGCTGCTAGTAATGCCAATACCGCGACGCTTACTGCGATTGTTTTCAAAATTAATTTCATTTTTTGCAACTCCTTACTCTATTTCTTATTTGTTCCGGTCGTGACTATACTCCTATTTTTTATTATGTAGCACGGTTCGGCAGTTTTCAACCATTGTTTGGCAATTGAATAAACTCGAGTAACGAGGGTTTGTTCGTTTCTCCATAGCTAAAGAAAAAAAGCCCTTGTGAAGGAGCTTTTTTCGATTTATTGAATCAGGCTTAACATGTGGAAGATTTTAAGAAGCGACACAGCGGATAGGTTTCAATGATTCTCTTTTTTTAAGAGATATCTCGTTTTAGCGTGACTTGTCATCTATAAAACTATCTGCTATTTTTCCGAAAACAGCAGATAGCCCTCCTTGTGATTCGACATAACCACTCAACCGATAAGCCAAATAAATACCGCCGATGTCGATCAAAACGTCGGAGATTCTTCCGCTTCGCAAGAAAAACAACTGCAGGAATTCTGTGAAATAAGCGAACAAGCTACAGAACACGATGGCTTTCGCATTGCTTCCAATTGTTTTGGCTAGCAAAAGAAAAAGAATACCGAAAGACAACGCATGGCCTATTTTTTGGAACACATACGTTTTACTGTCTAACTGGATGTCGCTCGTGATGAACAAATCCGAGAAATCGGGAAGCAAGCGAATATGAAAATCTATTTCTTGTGCGAACAACAAGGCTTGGAAGTTGTAGTTATTGGTAGCTAACAGGATGCAGAAGCCCCACAGGACAACCGGTATGTACTTAGTTTTCAAAACATTCTTCCCTTCGAACCCCTTTTTGTGTAGACTAGCGGTTCACTATATATGACATAAAAATTCCAGCAGATTCTCTAAGCTTATTATATGTCGGTTGATTTTAAATAACTAGTGCAAGTTTGTGGATAAGTAAAAAAGTGGACAGAGCCACTTTTTTGAGATGTCCACCCATCGCGTGCAGTCGTTTAAAGAAAGGGAACTAAGTTTTATTGTAGATGTAAAGGTTGTCGAAAGCATGCATGTCCATTGGTGCAGCAAGGAATCTGGGTGCTTGTTGAAGGAAAGTCGCCAAATGCTCGGTAGCAATATGCGTTTCAAAAGTTTGTGCATCTCTCCAAATTTCGACTACGTGATAACGAAAATCTTGCTCAGTAGATTTCAATAAATCTTAGCTTACGTAGCCAGCTTCAGCTCTTAATGCTTGAATAAGTAGTTTGCTCGCTTTTAGAAATACGTGTTCTTGGCCTGGCTGTAGGTGCAAATGGACATAATTAATAATCATGAGTATCCATCCTTTCACTCAATTTTGAAGCAAGATTAACTTTTTTCAAGTAGCTTGAAGTCTTTGAGCAGCCACTAGGATTTTCCCTCGATTTGAACGACTAAAGACTACACGATTGTTAGTCCGTTTTATTGTTTGATGCTATTTCGGCCCTGAATAAACTGAATATTTAATCTACTGTAAATCTTTTTACTCATATGAGCCACTGCCGTGTTCTTACCAAAACAAAAAGAGCAGCCGAGGCTGCTCTTTTTCTGAAATTGCTTATTCACTTTCAAAATTCTTACGCTTTTACAGCCTCGCCGCTGAATACGTGTAGGTCCATTGGTGCAGCCATGAAGCTTGGTGCTTGTTGCGTAAAGGCTGTGAAATGTTCACTCTTGTTATGAACTTCAGTTGCTTGTAGATCTTTCCAAACTTCAACCATTGTGTAGTGCTGGTCTTGTTCAGTTGATTTTTTTAATTCGTAGCTAATGTTGCCTTCTTCTGTTCTTGAAGCTTGAACCAGTGCTTTGCTGGCTTCTAGAAATGCTTGTTCTTGGTCTGCTCTTACTTGTAAGTTCGCGTGAATAATAATCAATGGGATCCATCCTTTTTGAGTGTAGTTACTGAAAAAAATCAGTAGTCGATAATGTTGTGTTGCATGCGCGTCAGCATGTCTGACAGTGTGTCGACTTCTTCCGTTGTGAAGTCGTTCAGCATTTGCGTGACAAAGCCGACATTTTCTTTTCGGTAGCCGACAATTTGCTCGCGGCCTTGTTGAGTCAAACTGACAAAGATCACGCGATTGTCCGCAGGATTTCTACGTCTTGTTACCATGCCGTCTGCTTCAAGCTGTTTTAAATGACGCGTAATGGCAGCACCGTCGATGTTCACGGCTTTTTGCAATGTGGACTGGTTGATTTCTGCTGTTTTATAAAGCTGATAAAGCAATTCATAGCGCGATGCACTAATGCCTGTACAGCGTTCAAATTTAGGACTGATTTGATTGTTGAGGCCTTTAACTAACTGTAAAACTTGCTCTTGTTTTGAAAACGAACATGGCATAAATTGACCTCCTACGTAATTTCCAAGATCAATTTATAGCAGTGTCCACTATTCATTGACCTATTCTCAAACATAAGCTAAAATCAATCGGTTTTCAACTTATTTCCATTGTGTAGTTGTGTCAACAGGCAAACGGTACGATGGAAATCCTTCATTTAATGCTTTCCCGATTGTTATCAACATCACCGGAACATAGCGATCTTTATCCATATCCAAAACTTCTGCGATGTTTTCTTTGTCATAGCCACCAATTGGGTTCGTACCATATCCGTGAGCACGTGCCACTAACATCAATTGCATTGACACAAGACCTGCATCAAGCATGATAATGTCTTTCATTTGATCGTCAGGTGCGTTTTCGTAAGCCGGTTTGAAATAATCCAGTTGTGCTTGTTTAACTTCTTCAGGCATATAACCCAGTTCAACCGCTTTGCCATAAATGTCTTCCGCGTATTCAATATTTTTGCGGTCTGCAAAAACAGCGATTACAGCAGATGAGCTCATCACTTTATCCAAGTTAAATGAAGCCAGTGGTGCGATTTTCGCTTTTCCTTCTTCGCTGTCAATGACCACAAAACGCCAAGGCTGCATATTAATAGATGACGGTGCTGTTGATGCCTGTTCAATGATTTGGCTCATTTCTTCACGGCTGATTTTCACCGATGGGTCGTATTGTTTAATCGAACGACGATTCGTTAAAATGTCATTAAAATCATTTGTTTTTTGATACGTTTGCGTAGTTTGCATGTTAGACGTGCTCCTTTTTCGTGTGTATTATTGTGTGATGCATCAATGATTGATACCTCAACGTTTGACTCCTCATTTAATATAATACGAAAGAAAGAGATTTGCAACTACTTTGAACTGCCTGGCTTGGATGCGGGTATTTTTTGAGGGAGTTGTTTGGGTATTGTGTGGGTGCCAGGCACCATTTCACAAAAATCCACCTTTTTTACCCGATTTATATTAGTTATACTCGCTGCCCTACTTTTTTCACCACAAGGAGAGGATACAAGTGGTTAGTAGCGTCAAGACTAAATAAATGGGAAAAAAAAGATACGATGGTATTATGTAACCACATTAAGATTTATTTCACAGGTTTTTGAAATCATTAGACAAAAAGGGATGAAAAAATGAAAAAAAATGTAATTATGGCTACTTTGATTTTAGGTGTTTTGATTAACGGTTGGGCGATTGCTTATTTCGCTCTGCCTTTTTATTACGCAGTCCTCCTGATCGCGGGTCTGTCGCTTGTCATCATGACCGTTATTCATGAACGTTTCGTCTTTTTGTACGCCATTGCTGTATCACTCGTATATGGTGGATTTTTAACTACCTATTCTTTTGTGAACTTGAAATCACAAGAAGTGCAATTGTTGTATATGTACGATCATTTACTGTTAACGAGCTTTCTGTTGCTGTATTGGATTTTGATGAATTCGATTAAAAAAACAGGTTACGAAAACGTAGAACTTCAGCGACAAGTGCAATTGTTGCAGAAATATACCGGCGTGACCAAGTTATTAACGCTTACTGAATTTAATGAACAAGCCCAGTGGCTGTTGACATCAACTGAGCGCAATAAAGAAGAAGTGTGGCTTGTGAAAATCGACATTCACTTTTCAAACAAACGAACCAAAGCCAATTTGCAGGAAGACATCGAACGCTTGGCGCTGCAAACAATTCGCCAAAAATTTGATTTGATCACTAGCAGCAATGGGGTTATTTACGTGCTACTCAAAAATACGCATGCTGAAGGCGCACAACAAATGATTGAGCGTTTCAAAGATAAAACACAAAACGATTTGAATTTTATTGACCCTCCGTTTTCATTTATGAAAACAGTCGTTGAAAATGCGGGCCAACTGGCTAGTTTGGTGGGACGTCTATAATGGGTTCCATCATCATGATCATCATGGCTTTTTTCTGGATATTGCTCATCTTCTATTCACTCGTCACCATCGCGGGCATTTGGTTTCGTTTGACCTTTAAAGATAGCGACGAGTTAGACGTTTATCCAAGTGTGGCTTTACTCATTCCAGCCCATAACGAAGGCATTGTGATTGAACATACATTGCGTGCCATGGCGCGACTCGAATACAAAGGACAACTCGATATTTACGTACTCGATGACAACTCCAAAGACGACACAGCGGCAATCGCTATGGAATTCGCTTCGGTATTTTCACGCATTCACTATATCCCAGTGCCACCCGGCTCGCCTTCTGGAAAGTCACGCGTATTAAATTACGGACTCAGTATTTCAAACTCGGAATATTTTGTGGTTTACGACGCGGACAATGAACCGGAATTTGATGCCTTAGACAAATTGGTTCGTGCAGCAGAAACAACAAAAGATGCTGCCAGTGCTGTTGGGTATGTGAAAACAAAAAACGCAGAAACCAACACCTTAACGCGTATGATTGCGCTCGAGTTCCAAGTGTTTCAATTGTTGATGCAGTCGGGACGTTGGAAACTGTTCAAACTTGGTTCACTTGCCGGTACCAATATGTTGCTCCGCAGATCGGTACTCGAAGAACTCGGCGGCTACGACGTTTTCGCTCTTGCTGAAGACGCCGAGTTAACCGTACGCTTGACCGCAAAAGGCTATTTACTGCCGGTAGTACCTACATCCAGAACGTGGGAACAAGAACCGGAACAAATGAAAACCTTCATCAAGCAACGAACACGCTGGCTAACCGGCAATATTTACTTGTTGGAAAAGTCACTGCAAGACTTGTCGCATTGGAAAGGGAAAACGTTTTTCCTCAGTCTTCAACACGTTTTAACCTACTTGGTATTTGTCGTGGTTTTATTATTTTCAGATGTATTTTTCGTTATGAGTGTCGCGGGCTACCAACTCCCCAACATGGACGCGCCTTTATTGATTTTGTGGTTTATGAGTTACATTGTGTACACCAGTCAATTATTGAGCGCATTGGTCGTCGATCGCAACGTGTCATTGAAAAATGTCCTGTATATTTTCATTATGTACTTTACCTACGCTCAATTATTCATTATCCTACTCGTTCGCAGCTTTTCAACTTACTTATGGAGCCGCTTGCGAGGCAAAACCATTGCCTGGGACAAAACAAAACGCTTTAAGGGGATTGGCTAATGAAAACCAAGCTTGGCTTTCTGTTGATTCTTTTATTACTGATAGGTGGGTGTGGAAGTGTGGACTCTGTTCAACAGCACGTTGAAAAAAGCTACACAAATGAAGACGGCTTGATCTATGCCTATCCTGACGATCCAAAATCCGAATATTTGTCAGAAAGCATTGGCTTATATATGGAATATTTGGTTTTAATCAAAGACGAAAAAACGTTTCACGAGCAATACGAATTGTTAAAAGCGCATTTTGTTACCGGTAAAAACGGTACTTCTTTCGTTTTTTGGCGTTTAAATGAACAAGCAACTACCAATGCATTGATTGATGACGTGCGCATTATCGAAGCATTGCAACAAGCGGCAACTTTGTTTGGCCGTGAGGAATACGCAGAAACCGCAACAACATTGGGCGAATCCATTGCAAGTGTTCAGCAGCAAGATGGCTCAACCGTAGATTTTTACGACTGGACACTTGCGTTACCCGCGCAGCGCCTGACCTTAAGTTATGTTTCTGAGAATCAATGGATTTCAGACACGTCGCTCGCGTTACTGAAAAACACCGAGTCCACTGAAATCTTTTTTCCAGAGTATTACGATACGAAACAGCAATCGTATAAAAAAAGCAACGAAGTCCATCTTATCGATCAATTGTTAATTGCGATAAATCGGCAGAAACTGGGAGAAGCCTCCCCCACATTTCTAAGCTGGGTGAAAAAAGAATGGACTAGCGATCAACGACTTTACGGCCGCTATGACCGAAAAACACAACAGCCGACCGTCGATTACGAATCGCTCGCTGTGTATTACTACTTGCACGCTTATTTGACCGTTGCCGGCGAAGAACAACTAGCCCGCGAAGTCTTCCAACGTGCAACAGCACTCGGAACAGATGATCTATTAAATGAAGCTCATTTTTTCGATTATATGCATTATCAGCTCTTGCTTGAAAACAGTAAGCCTGCGACAGATTCTTTCTGACGCAGGCTTTTTTGGTGAACGTGCGTATTTCTTCTTGAGCGTGCGTATTTCTCTGTGAGCGTGCGTATTTCTCTGTGAGTGTACGTACTTCTTCTTGAGCGTGCGTATTTTTCCGTGAGCGTGCGTATTTCTTTTTGAGCGTGCGTATTTTTCTGTGAGCGTGCGTATTTCTTTTTGAGCGTGCGTATTTTTCTGTGAGCGTGCGTATTTTTCTGTGAGCGTGCGTATTTCTTTTTGAGCGTGCGTATTTTTCTGTGAGCGTGCGTATTTCTTCGTGAGCGTGCGTATTTCTTTTTGAGCGTGCGTATTTTTCTGTGAGCGTGCGTATTTCTCTGTGAGCGTGCGTATTTCTCTGTGAGTGTACGTATTTCTTTTTGAGTGTGCGTATTTCTTTTTGAGCGTGCGTATTTTTCCGTGAGCGTGCGTATTTCTCTGTGAGTGTACGTATTTCTTCTTGAGCGTGCGTATTTCTCTGTGAGCGTGCGTATTTCTCTGTGAGTGTACGTACTTCTTCTTGAGCGTGCGTATTTCTCTGTGAGTGTACGTATTTCTTCCTGAGCGTGCGTATTTCTCTGTGAGCGTGCGTATTTCTTTTTGAGCGTGCGTATTTCTCTGTGAGCGTGCGTAAGCCCCATCCGACCGCGCAGATTTCCCCACAACCGTGCTGAAGCTCCACTAATGCGACTTCGTCAAACTCAATCCCCAAAAATTCGGACAAATGGGTGACCAGGCGCCCGCTCTTCGATACAATAAGAACAGAAGCACCGATCCAAGGAGGAATTTCTATGTCGACATTACATGAGATTGCCCAGTCAGATGATTACGGGCAGTTTGAATTGAAAGAAGTGTACCAAGCGGCTCAACACTTGCTGCAGGAATTTCAAAAATCACGTAACGAACCGGAAAAACTGCAAAACGTCATCGATCATTTGAAAAAACGTTTAGATGGACAAGCTGCTTATCCGCTTGCCATTTTGCTGGAAACAAGTCAGCTCGGTGTTCAACACCAGCTGCAAAAAGACTGGAACAGCCCGATGAAACAGCGTCAGTTGTTTTTATTTGAAAGTGTCTATGCCCAGTTCCGTGGCAAAGTCCCCCCCACGATATGGAATCAAATCTGCTTGAATTACGCAGAAGCCTTGATTTACATCGGCCGCTCACTTGACGGGCTCCATGTGCTCGAACAAATGACTGAGGCAGAGAATGATGCGTCTTACGAACGTCAAGATGCGGAGCGCGGCTGGGGGTTGTTGTTTTATTCCACTTTTCTACGGGGCAAAGAACAAAAAGCCGAGGCGCTTCACCTGTCGCGCGACTTGCTGCGTGACGGCCTGGAGAAAATCACCAATGTTAACGGCCGTGCGTTGTACGCAGACCGATTGAAACTGGCTGTCAAAATGCTAGAGGACATCGGACCGATTGACTTAACCGGCAATTACAAGCCGAACTTTTTTGACGGCCGTGAGCGGGAGTACCGTGATTGGTGTGCAGAACACCGGTTGCTGCTGAATGATAACAATGAAATCGATCCGAAAGGCACGATGAAAGTCGATACCTTAAACTACCGTCATAAAAAAGCCGATGACAAAGAACGTGGACTGTTCCTTGAAACATTTATGGACTCCATGGTTTCGGAATTTACCGTGCTGCGCTGGAATCTATTCGAAGCACTCGAGCAAGAGCCAAGTTCAGAACGCAACGAACAATTAAAAACCGTCTACCGTCAGGCTTTTTCACTGTTTTCAAAAATGGCGCAGTTTATCAGTTCGTACTACGAGCTCGACATGAAAAATTCGCGTGCGGGCATGCAACGCATGTGGTTTGAAGATGAAGATCCAAAAAATCCGCTTAAGCCGTTTATTCGGGACACTAAAAACGGTGCACTAAAAGCGTTATTCTGGCACAGCAAGGAACTATTTGGCTACGAGCAATCCAAGGTTCAAAACATTGCGACCGTTCGTGCCCTGTTGTTACGCGACCAAATGGAACGTAGCTTTGTTGACGTTATTACTAAAAAAGAAGAAGTCGCACAAACGGGCGAATTGCGTAAACATCAAATGACGCAAGCTGAACTCGAACGCCTGTCGATGACGACGGCGTTTAAAGCGCGCAATGCATTGATGTACCTCGGCTTTGCACTTGGAATCGAGAAAAAATAATCAAAAAGCGTCTCGGGAGATTTAGTTGATCTCCCGAGACGCTTTTTGGGTTAAACTTTCCGTGTAAACAATGAAAGTTGTGCGGGTGCCAGGCACCCACACAATTCCCCTTGCTCTCTTTGACAGCCCTTAACTTGGCGAAGTATAGTCTACTAGATACATAAATTTGAGGAGGTTGTTTCTATGCGTTTAGCAAACAAAGTAGCCATCATCACAGGTGGCGCAAATGGGATTGGCAAAGCCATTGCCACAGCATATGCAAAAGAAGGCGCGAAAATTTCAATCGCAGATTTTAACGAAGAGGCGTTAACCGGTACAGTCGAAGAATTTACGGCACAAGGGTTTGATGCGTTTGGCGTCAAAGTGAACGTTGCATCTGAGGAAGACATTCAAAAAATGGTCGATGATACCGTAGCTCATTTTGGGCGTGTCGACATTTTAGTCAACTGTGCAGGTGTCTTGGATAATATTCAAGCCGCTCACAACGTAGAAGACGCCATTTGGAACCGCGTCATGGACATCAACGTGGGTGGTGTGATGCGCGGATCACGCAAGATTTTGCCATTCTTTACTGAACAAGGCAGTGGGGTGATCATCAACCTTGCGTCGATTACCGCTCTCACAGGTGGACGCGGTGGCTTAACGTACACAGCAGCGAAACACGCAGTTGCCGGGATGACCAAAAACATTGCTTCCATGTACGGGCCACAAGGGATTCGCTGTAATGCCATTGCCCCTGCACAAGTCGAAACAGGGCTAACGCAATCAATAGAAGGCTACGACATGTTTGGCTTTAAACAAGCAACACGCGCCGTAGACTTGATGGGCCCTGCTGCATCACCCGAAGACATCGCCAACATTGCCCTTTTCCTAGCGAGCGATGAATCCAAAACCATTAACGGAGTTGTACTAGCCGCAGATGCTGGTTGGAGTGCTTATTAAGTTTTCACAAAGATCAAACTCCCTCCTGAGAAGTAGATTCTCGGGAGGGAGTTTTTTTGAGTTGTTTGGGTGCCAGGCACCCAAACAACTTCCAAACAATTTAAAACCAAGTTTACTGGTAAGAATAGAATGTTTTAATGTATACTAGTTTCACTCACTAATTGAGTGAATGTTGTGAGAGTGGGGTCTCCTACTGAAAGGAATGGTTGATAGATGAAATATGGATTTTGGCTACCGATTTTCGGGGGATGGCTGCGCAATGTAGAAGATGAAAACATGCCGACTACGTTCGACTATGCCAAACAAGTGGTGCAGTCAGCGGAAAAATGGGGCTATGACATCACGTTGATCGCTGAACTGAATTTGAATGATATAAAAGGAATGGCCGCTGATTCGTTAGAAGCCTGGTCGACCGCGGCAGGACTTGCTGCTGTGACCGAGAAAATCGAAATCATGACAGCCATCCGTCCTGCTTTTCATAACCCCGCGGTCACTGCGAAAATGGCAGCGAATATTGACCAAATCTCCAATGGCCGCTTCACGTTAAATGTCGTATCGACTTGGTGGGCAGAGGAAGCTCGGCAATACGGCGGGCAATTTACTGAGCATGATGAACGTTACGACCGGACAGATGAGTTTTTGCAAATCGTCAAAGGCATGTGGACTGAAGAAGAGTTTTCATTTACAGGAAAATACTACGATGTCCAAAATGCACGTCTCGCACCAAAGCCTGTACAACGTCCGAATCCTATTCTCTATGCTGGAGGCGAAAGCCCACGCGGCAAGAAATCGATTGTTGACGCATGCGACGCTTATGTGATGCACGGCGGTACGGTAGAGGAAATCGCAGCGAAGATCAAAGACATGAAACACTTGCGACACCTGGCTGGGAAAGCACCGCTCCAGTCATTTGGTATGGCCGCTTACGTTGTGTGCCGCGATACGGAAGAAGAAGTGGCAACGGAATATGCCCGCATTGTCGACATGAAAGATTCGAGCGGCTATGTCGGTTATGACGATTTCGTCAGCAAATCACAGCTGGAACAACAAGTAAAACTGGAAGATTATTCGGTCTCCAACCGGGGTCTTCGTCCGAACTTGATCGGTACACCGGAACAAATCGCTGAGCGGATTTTCGCTTATGAACAAGTGGGACTGGATTTACTGCTGCTGCAATTTTCACCACAACTGGAAGAAATGGAGCGCTTTTCAAAACAAGTCATGCCACTCGTTGAAGAAAAACGACAAGCTCTTAAAGAACTTACCAACTAAGGAGGATACTGATGACTGAAAAGATTTACGTCATACACGAAAATGAAGAATGGACGACGCATTTATTTAAGCGGCTAGACGAATTGGAATTGCCGTATGAAGACTGGTTTATCAATGAAGGGCTCGTGGATTTGAACGACACCCCTCCTGAAGGCGTCTTTTACAGTCGCATGAGTGCCTCTTCTCACACGAGAGGTCACCGTTTTGCGCCGGAAATGGCCGATTCCTTACTTGCTTGGCTCGAGCACCATGGCAGAACGGTCTTTAACGGCACGCGCGCGTTGCGTCTCGAAGTCAGCAAAGTGAATCAGTCCATGGCATTGAATGCTGCCGGTATAAAAACACCAAAAACAATTGCTGCGAACGGTCAGCAACAAATCATCGAGGCTGCCGAGAAGTTAGGTGTTTCGGCGTTCATCACCAAACATAACCGCGCTGGCAAAGGGCTCGGCGTTCGCTTGTTCCACTCAATCGATGCACTAAAGCAATACTTAGACAGCGACGAATTTGAGCCATCCATTGACGGCATCACGCTGATCCAGGAATACATCCAAGCTCCCGAACCGTTTATCACGCGCTGTGAATTTGTGGGCGGAAAATTTGTTTACGCAGTACAAGTGGATACGTCAGAAGGATTCGAATTGTGCCCAGCAGATGCATGCCGCATGGACGATCTGTTGTGCCCTGCTGGTGAAGAAGGAGAAGAACAACCGAAGTTTCAAATTGTGGAAGGATTCAATGATCCAATCATCGAAAAATACGAGAACTTCCTACGCCTCAACGAGATTGCGGTCGCTGGCATTGAATTTATCCGCAATAGCGATGGAGATATTTTCACGTACGACGTCAATACCAACACCAATTACAATGCGGACGCTGAAGCGGTTGCAGGTAAATACGGCATGCTGGAGCTCGCGCAACTACTCGGCAGTTGTGTGGGTGCCAGGCACCCACACAACTTCCAAACAATTCCCACAAAAAAACCGGTGTCAGGAATCTGAGTGATTCCTGGCACCGGTTTTTTCATGCAATGCATCTTCCACACAAGTCATACCAAACGCTTACTTCTCGCAAGCAATCAAATCTTTATCACGATCACTCTTTTTGTTGGCGTCATACAACGCTTGGGAAACAAACGGCTTGTGTTTCGTTACGCCGCCTTTGTTTTTCACTTTGGAAGAACGAGCAATGCCGCCTTTATACTTTTTGTTGATTTCGGTGCAGTTGGCATAGGTCTTCGCTTTTACGCCTGCAGCGTCTACTGGCGTAGGAGCTGCGCTGAGTGTAAAACTAATAACCACCATCAATGACATGATTGCAAAACCGATTTTCTTCATTATTGTTTCCTCCTCTTCGCAATTATTTGCGCTGAAATTTTCCGCCGCCGTCTTTACTCGCGACAAAAAAAGTCATCCAAATATTGTTAACTCACTTAGTGTACCAGTTAGTTAAGCCTAAGACTATAGCCTCAAATAAATAATTTTTATGTAGAGCTATTTAATAAAATCATGTGGAACTCGTCGTCTTTTTTCTTTTCTACAAAAAAGCCCCATTCCCAAGAACACGAAGTCCTCAGCAATAGAGCTTTCACAACTTACATTACCTAATTCCGCAAACTTACTCGCCAAAACACAGATTTACACGCCTGCTGCTTTCTTCTCTTTTTTCTCTCGTTGGTCTTTTTTGTAATACGGATCCGCTGTGAAAAACTCGACCGTCAGCGCCTTTACCTTCTTACTCAACAGCAAAATAGCGAAAACGTTCGGAATCAGAATGGCTGCGAGCATAATGTCTAGGAAGCCCCAAATCACTTCTGCTGCACCAACCGCTCCTAACACAACCGCCAAAATGTAAACGACCTGCATGCCGTAAGAAGCCTTCAAACCGAACAAGAACTCCGCCTGCTTAGCCCCGTAAAACACAACGACCAAAATCGTTGACAACACAAAGAAAATCAAACAAATCGTAACAAGAACGGCACCAAATTGGCCGAAATACGATTCAAAAGCAAGACTCGTTAGCGCCGAGGAGTTCTCCATTGCGCCTTCTTCTGTCCAGACACCTGAGGACAGCACCACAAAAGCCGTTGCCGTACACACAATTAGCGTATCGACGACTACCCCAATGACCGCCCAGAATCCTTGACGCACAGGATGATCGGTCATCGCCGCTGCGTGAGCGATAGGTGCCGTACCGAGTCCCGCCTCGTTTGAATACAGGCCGCGGGCAAATCCCCAGCGAATCACTTCCACAATCGCTGCACCAGCAAAGCCACCCATCACCGGCGCAGGCGAAAAGGCATTGCTGAAAATCAGCATAAAGAATTCCGGAAGAGCACTGACATTCATCAGCAAAATGACCAAAGCCCCTCCGACATAAACCAAGGCCATAAACGGCACAAAAATTTCCGTCACTTTTCCAATACGCTTAATGCCGCCAAAGACCACAATCGACACCAGGATCGCTGTCGCAATGCCCGTCCACAACGCTGGAATAGCGAATGTCGCTTCGACTGTCGTCGCGATGGAGTTTCCTTGCACCATGATGCTCGGGATCAATTCAATCATCAACGCGAATGAAAACCAAATCCCCAACCATTTCATATTCAATCCTTTGGTCATGTAATACATCGGCCCGCCGACAAATTCGCCCACGCTGTTTTTCTCACGGTACTCAACAGCAAGTACGCTTTCCGAAAACTTCAGCGCCATCCCGATCAGCGCAATGACCCACATCCAAAAAACAGCACCCGGTCCACCAAACATAATCGCGGCCGGCACCCCGACAATGTTAGCCGCTCCAATTGTTGAAGAAAGAGCCGATGTTAATGCCTGAAAAGGCGTAACCGTTCCTTCTCCTTTTGGTTTTTTAAAGACACTGCCAAAAGTTTGCCCAACGATGTAACCAAAATAACGAAATTGAAAAAAGCCAAGTTTCACTGTCATGTAAAGACCTGATATGAGCAACACGGTGATGAGTGGAACTCCCCATAACCAAGCTGAAAAATCAGCAACCCCCTGCAAAAAATGCTCCAACGAATTTCCCCCTCAATACTATTTCAAGATATAGATTTTTTCCCTAATCAAAATAGGAATAAACTTAAATCAGGAAATTTTCCAACAAAATAGGAGAAATTTATATAGAGACACTTTGCATCACTCCAATTATCAAAATATTAAAATAATTTAATATAAAAATTATGATTAGTTCTTTACAGCTACCCGATCACCCCGCTTTAGACATACAATTTCCCACTCCGTGCGTTAACCTTCCACTTTTCCAAAACGCCCACCGACCTTTGGCTTTCGTAAAGTTGTCATTCCCATGCGCCACATAGCGTTCTTGCCTATCTTATAGAAGTAAAAAGTGGCCGGTGCTGCTCAGGCAGACCGATCCTCTTCACCTCTATTTTTAGAATCGCCCGTCTTGGTAAAAGGAGTTTCCGCAAGTCAACAATTCCCTTTTACCCTCCTCCCTAGTCTTAGATATCTGGCAGTCCGTGATTGCAATGGCACATAGCGCTGGTATGATGACAGGAGTAGCTTTTTTTACTTTAGCGAAAGGTTGTAAGAACATGAACAAAATTTTGGCGTCGGCAATTTTAGGAATGGGCGTAACGGGTGCTGTCCTCATCCTATCGGTTGCTCAGTTATTCTACCCTTCATCCGACACTGTATGGAAGATTCTTACGGCCGGTTCAGCAATGGCTTTCGTTGTCCTTGCGATTTCAGCGCTAACACTCCGGCGACGACTTGATAAAAAAACAAACTAACAATGCATGCTCGTCTCTAGTTAGGAACCGCATATTTGTCTATGTAATCCAACGACATATGAATACTTCCGGTGATCAGCGATTCTCCGAATGTCGTTAACAGGATTTCTAACTAAACAATGCCACCTTCGAAATCGATTGATTTCACTGAAGGTGGCATTTTCTCTATCCCATTTCTTTGTCTAGACGGAATTGTTCCGCTCAAAAGGACGCGTTTTCTTGTCTACTTAATCTTACTCATGCAATTTTTCAAAAGAACAATAAAGCCCGAGCGAGTCGTTATCGAAATCGCTCAGTTTAGCATAAACCGCTTCCATTACATCTTTACGGTGTTGAAGGATAAACAGCAAGCCTTTCGTGATCTCCAAACGGTTGTCCGCTGCATCCGAATTATAAAAAGCGATGCCGAACAGCCAATCCCCTTCTTTACTGTTTGCCCTGAGATTTAATCGTCTAAACAATCCCGCTCTTCTAGTCTTTAACTTCTAGCACCCCATCCTTTTCACGAAGCACTTCCGCCAGGATCCATAGCGGGTGCAGCCATGCTTCAAGCACTCTTGTTACGCCAGTCTGATGATTGTTTTTCAGTTCGCGCTTCACAAACGCCACCCATACATCACGGTTTTCTATATAGGCATAACTCTCAAAAGACAAATCACTAATTAAATAAGGAGGGAAAATCGCTTCCAACGCTGTGAACTACTGGTTATCCCGCTGATTCCATTTCCTCGACATGGGTGATGTTCTGGCGTGATTTTTTCACTGATAGAATCTGAGTTAACACACATACTTACGTTATAAAACGAACAAAAAATATCGCTACACTGATATAAAATGTGTTAAAATAAAAATATGAATATTAATTATGTTAGAGGTGATCATTTGAAGCAACCGTATTCTTTGCCCTTCCTCCCTATTGAGTTTGATAGTGAAACTGAATTGTTTTTCTATAAGAAAGTCGTGACAGCCTCGGCCAAGTTGGAGAAGTTAAAGGAGAAATTGCGTTATTCCGTAGTCAATCAATCCTTTTTGGAATTGATTACATTGATGGAGTCTGTGCAATCGACAAGAATTGAAGGGACGCAAGTGACATTCCACGATATGTTGGAGGATCAATTGGATCACCAGGACGACTGGGAAAAGACTGAAGTGAGAAACTATCAGGAAGCATTGGCCATTGGAATCGAAGCGGTGCAAGCTGGCTATCCCTTATCCGAACGATTAATCCGGCAGATTCATGAAGTCCTCATGAAAAACGCAAGAGGTTCTTCGGGTGCCTCTGGCAACTACCGGCGTGTCCAAAATTTCATCGGTCCCACTAACCAGTTGAAAGATGCGGCCTATATCCCTCCAGAACCGCAATTGATGGATCAGTATATGACGAATCTGGAACGGTTCATCAATGGCAATCCCTATGCAGAAGAACCGTCGGACGAGCTGCATTCACTAATTAAATCAGCCATCATACACGCCCAATTTGAATCGATTCATCCTTTTTTGGACGGGAATGGCCGATTGGGTCGAATCTTAATCGTTCTTTATTTATTGCAGAGCAAACTGATTGAAACGCCTTATTTTTTCTTGAGCGAAGAGTTGGAACGAGAAAAATTCAAGTACTACGCGTTATTAAACGGTGTCCGTGGCATCGACAAACCGGTTCCCGATTGGAAGTCCTGGATCAGTTTTTTCCTAGATGCCACCATCAAAATGGCCGGCCACCAGTATGATAAACTAAATCAGGCAGAAGAACTTTACCAGTCCGGATTAGCGAGGTTAACGCAACCCTCTACACAAAAAGTTTGGCGCGCCATGTTCCATTCACCGATTGCGGACGTTAAACAATTGGAGGTGCTGACAGGCCTTGCACCTGTCACGATACGCCAAAGCCTAAAGCAGCTAGTTCAGCAAAATTTGGTATTCGGAAACGATCGTCAACGGAATCGACGTTATTATCTCTATGACTTAATCGCGATCATGAAAGAGTAACTGGCAACGTAAAGACTCTCCTTCCCATATTGAGAAATTGGGGCCTTGTTCTCTTTTTATCCTCCAAATTTCTCAAATGGTCCCTGTGAGCTATGATTATATGGATTGCCACAAAATTTGCTAGTATGCGGAAAAGAGGTGATCGACAATGGAGTCTAAACGCAAACTGGAAATTGCACGTATTGCTATGAAGGAGCGTCGAAATTCTAAGTCGACTCTGCCAGATGATTTCCTGAAAACGGTAGAAGAGAGAACAGGAGAAATTGTTTCTGATTTAAAGACGGGTAGACAACGCCCTCGCTCTAAAGATGAGACAAAAATCCTTCTGATGTTTGAAAAGGAATATGGAAAACAAAACGGAACAATATAATTATTTATTCGTTTCCATTTTACACATCCAGACTCATCTTTTCTTTTTGCCTAACTGATTACCTTTTCACTTATTTTGTCATAATTTCATGATACTTTCCTTGATTCACTCTGCAGGTTCTCCCGCTGCTCATTCGTGATGAAACTTTCAATCGAGCAAAACAGTTTAGCAGTCTTTAAGCCAGCACTTTATCAGCCTCCCCTCTATGTCTAGCCTATTTAAGCACTCACCTAAACACAAAAAAACCGTTCCGCTGAATTTCCGGATACGGCTTTTTTTGCATAAGGTTGTTAGCCAACACTTGCGTTATCTTTGACATAGGTCGCCATTCGCCTGAACGGCTTCGCTAAAAAAGAGGTATTCTGATCGCTTACGTTTCTTCCACCCCGACATAATTCAATCCTTTTTTGCTCTTTTTCAAATGATACCCAGCACCCGACTCCACAACTTGCGATTCAAACCGGATCATCTGCGCCTGCATTTTGTAGCGCAGTTCGTAGGCTCGCTGGATTCTCTTGTTGAACGTGTGGAAGCTGACATCGAGACGAATGGTGCTGTTGTTGCTCAGTTCGACTAGGGTATGACTCGTTCCTGAACGCCTGTAACTCCTGACGTGCCGGAGCGACAGCCAAACACAGTCTTCCCGGAACGGCGACCTGCTCGGAAACAAAATAATGTCGCGTTCTTTGTCGAGGATCACCGGGTTCATATACCTTTTATCCAGGAGGGTCCTGGCGCCATCCAATGCCCCTCTCATGCTAGAACCACGAAACCGTAAATTCATATCAATCAGGTCATAAGGACTCAAGCCCGCCTTCGTAATTTCGTCTTTTTTGCAAATCAATGCGTTCAAAAATCCATTTTCATCAAAGTCTGGCAAGATGACAATCGTCTCGGAACTGATGCCATACTCCTGTTTCATTTCACTGTTTTTAATTGTTTTCTGTCTCACTCGTAGTCCCCCTTTTAATTTAACCCTTAAAATTTAAAGTTATTTGGAGTATACTAACAAGTAGTTGGTATACTCCAGCTATTCTCCCTCGGGTGACCGTTGTCCAGACTGTCACACCCGGGGGTTTTCTATTGCCGTCATTTGCTCACTCACATCTTCCTCACCTCCTTCGAGTTGCAGCCAAACATGGCTGTCCTATTGTAGTCCTGCTGCATAAATTACAGACACTGAGTGACTTGACACTGTTTTTCTCTTGCCGTTATTCGTTTATTGGCTAACAGACGAGAGGCTGTTCATTCGTAACAACTCCGTTCATCATTACGCGCGGATAATTTCTCTTCCCCAACTGATTATAGGAGATCCGTTGATTGTCGCTGCTACTCCATTGCTACCTACATGTCTTTACTCCTGTTTTTCATTTACTTTATTATACATTTATGCCTATTTAAAAGTCTAACTATTTTAAATATTATTTTAATAAGTTTTTGGTGCTATTTTACTATTTGTTACTCCTACTCAGATTTTTACTTAAATCGTTACAGATTTTCCGCTCAACAATCGCCATCCTCTTTCGTTGATCAAAAAAAGAGAATGCCCTTCCGACAAAAATCGGAAGGGCATTTTCTTTTATTTCGTGTCTACTGTATTTCATGCTCTGAACGAACCGCACCATTCAGCATTGTATAGAATTGTTCCTTTCCTAGGACACCATCTCTTACAATCAGGCTGCATTCCATCCGCGTTCACCCACTCACACCCGAACTTCTCCGACAACTCCCCAGCGGCCTTTGTCTTTTTTAAAATCTTTCAGCTTGCCGTTCCAATACTCCACGTAGCGCTTGTCCATATCCGTGGAGGTGAAAAACTGGCGGTGTTGTTCTTGCGTTAAGTAATAGGCCGGCAGTTCCTTTATTCCCGTACGTCTCGCTTTTGCGACGCGGTGGTTGCCGTCGATCAGCCGGAAAAATTCCGGACGCATGCGGACCATGATAATTGGCCGGGTCAGGTCCGCTGTTGGCAAAAACTCTTCGTCCAGATTCGACGAATCCGCTCCCGTCCCCGGTGGACCAATCTGTACAACAGACCGTTCAACCTGATCCAGATTTGCTTGAATCCATTCAATGGCACGAGTGACATGCCAGTTGAACGGAAAGCCACCAAGCATCTCGTCCCCTTCAACTGCTATATAAGGAATAAAATCCGGATTCTCTTTTAGTTTCTTCATGCAACGCACCTCATTTTCTTCTATGTTCATTTCAGAATAGCATATTTTCTGGATAAAGGAATGGATTGTTGTGGAGCCCCTTTCTAAATTCCAGATTATTTAGACAACTATCTCCCCTTATACTGAACCGGTATGCAACTATTTCAAAAAAAAGAGGGATTCTTATAAGTAACTATATCTACAGTGTCGGCATGAGCGGCCTCTCCGGCCAAGTGATCTGGGTCGAGGCGACCGTGCAAGAAGAAAAAGAACAATACATCATCATCGGCTTGCCCGATGTGTCGATCAAGGAGTCGCGGGAGCGGATCCTGAATTGCCTTCACGCAGTCAAAAAAGACATCGATCACCATTCACTTGTCCCCTGCCGATGTGAAAAGCAAGGGACTTTGTACGACGCGGCGATGCTACTAGCCGTTTTGCAAGCGATGACGAAAAAGCCGTTGGACATCCCTGAGAAGACTTGCTTTATCGCCGCATTGACGTTGAATGGTGAACTGACGACGTTTCACAGTAAGATCCCAACGATCCACCAAGCCCTATCGATCCTGAAAATCCAACTTGGTCATCCCTTTATAGCGAGCGGCTTTAATGGAGTGTTCGTACTGCTCCGACAACAGCTGTCCCAAGTTTGTATAATAATTATCAGAATTAATGATTCCCAGTGATCTTTGCTGTATTGCGCCAAAGGCCAGCCCTTCAGCTTTAAACAATTGAGTCGTTTCATGAAAAGTTAAGGATTGATTGAGGCATCGCATGTTCTCATATTGAGTACCATCTGACACTATGATCATTTGACGAATCGCTTCATCTGATGCCGCACTGGCTGATGTGCCGTGCCGAACAAAAACACTGGAAGGCTTCATCCCTTTACTTCCAAGATGATAAGGTCTTCTCGACCCGCGTGTAATTTCAATTTTCACTACTTCCTTGCCATCAATGACCAAGATTTCAGCGGAGCTATGCACCAAAATATCCGGCTTTATGCTGTCCCTCAAGATATTGCTGACGGTTTCCACGTCTTTTTGGGCGTTTGTCAAGCCAACCACTGTACCGTCATCTTCAATTCCGATTAGTATTTCTCCTCCATCTGATGGATATACGGAAGCACCATCTATACTCATTCAAGTTAAAGAAATATTTCGACAATATTAGACACATCCCCTACAATGAAAAGGAACAACCAAATTAAATAGAAAAGAGGGATTTTTATATCAAACTATATCTACAGTGTCGGCATGAGCGGGCTCTCGGGCCAAGTGATCCGGGTCGAGGCGACCGTGCGAGAAGACAAAGAACAATGCATCATCATCGGCTTGCCGGATGTGTCGATCAAGGAGTCGCGGGATCGGATTCTGAATTGCCTTCACGCGCTGAAAGAAGACATCGATATGAAGAAAATCACTATCCACCTGTCGCCTGCGGATGTCAAAAAGCAAGGCACTTCTTATGACGCAGCGATGCTGCTCGCGGTGTTGCAGGCGATGGCGAAAAAACCGTTGGAGATACCGGACAAGACCTGCTTTATTGCTGCGCTGACCTTGAACGGTGAACTGACGACGTTCCACAGCATGATTCCCACCATCCACCAGGCGATCTTGCTGGGCTTTAAACGCATCTATATTCCACCAATTGAAATTTCCCTTTTTGCGCAAGCTGCGGATGTCGAATTGATCCGTATGCCGGATATGCCCTCTCTGCTTTCCCACTTAGCCGGAAAGACTTCCCTTTTTGACGACGACCTTACCCTTTTGCAACCCGAAATTCTCTACGAAGACACCGAAAAGATCCCGCATGTGTGTTTCTCCGCCATTCGCGGCCACGAAGAAGCGAAACGCGCATTGCTGCTTGCTGCAGCTGGTGGTCACCACGTGCTGATGAGCGGTCCGCCGGGCTGCGGCAAAAGTCTGCTGGCGAATGCCTTCCATACGATTCTGCCCGATTTGGCGCATGACGAAATCCTGGAAGTCTACAGTATCTACCAGATGGCCAAGCAGGCGCGATCCCTGTCCGAACGTCCACCGTTTCGCAGTCCGCACCATTCTTCTTCGGAAGGTGCCATTATCGGCGGCGGGCGCTATCCAAAGCCGGGCGAAATATCACTGGCGCATCGCGGCGTCTTGTTCCTGGATGAGCTGGGCCATTTTCCGCGGCGCGTTATTGATACGTTGCGTCAGCCTCTGGAATCGGGCTTCGCTGTGGTCAACCGCGTCGAAGGCTCCGACCAGTTTCCGGCAACCATCAACTTGATTGCCGCGACAAATCCATGTCCGTGCGGTTATTACGGCTCTCACGAAAAGTATTGCACCTGCGGGGACAAAGTACGGTTGAAGTACATGCAGAAAATCACCGGCCCCATCATCGATCGGGTGGATTTTGTGCTGGAGATGAAAAACCAAGGCGTGTTGGCGCAGTCAACCGCTACTACGTCCGAAGAACTGAGGGAGCTGACAGCGGCTGCACGCGACCGGCAGCGAATCCGCTACGGGGCCAATTACACGAATGCCATTGTGCCGATTAAGCTGTTTGAGGAAAAGACCCATTTCACCTCTGCCCAACTGGCAAAAATCGAAACGGTCAGTTTCCAGGAAAAGCTGAGCAGCCGCTCCACGATAAAAATTTTGCGGCTGGCGCGGACGATTTCGGATGTCGCAGGCGATGATCAGGTCACAGACACAGCGGTCGATGAAGCGCTGCAATGGAAAATCAGTGCTTCGCGCACCCACAGTTCGCTGATGAGGTGAGTCATGACACGAAAACGAGAATTTAATCCTCATTCTTATTACCACGTCATCATGCGCGGCAATAACCGGCAACCGATTTTTAAAACGAAGGAAGACATGTTCGAACTGAAACGCGCCTTTCAGCACATTTATGTAGATTACCCGTTTAAGATTCTGGCTTATTGTTTTATGACGAATCATTATCACATTTTGATCAAAGCCGAGCATGATCCTCTCTATAAAATCATGGGTCTGGTCAATCGCCGGTATTCCATGTCCTATGCCAAGCGTTATCGCCACATTGGACGCATTTACCAAAAGCGCTATTTTGCGAAAGAAGTCGATTCGCGTCTTGGCCTTCTCACGGTCAGTAGTTATATCCACCGCAATCCGATTCAAACCAAAAAGCCGATGGTGGAGCGATTGGAGATGTATCCATATAGTTCGTTTCCATTGTATTGGGACGAGTCGCTTCCGGCTCCGGCTTTTTTAGACCGTGAGCTGTTGAAGGGATTGCTGCCGGAGCCGTTCGAGAAAAACAATACAGCCTATTGTATGTACTGCCTGACTTATGCGCAGAACGCAGAAGAAGATCCGCATGTGGAGGATATGGAGCCGCCGGTGATGTAGCGTTGATCAGTTGCTCTTCCGGCGGATTTACTGGAAAACATTCTCCATTTACTCCCTGTGTACGGCTCAGTTATGACTATTTATCCACCTCACTAAATATGCAAATGCCATCTTCGAAATCTATTGATTTCATTGAAGATGGCAGTTTCTCTATCCAATTTCTTTGTATAGACTGAATTGTTTCGCTCACAAGGGCGCGATTTTGAGGGTAATTGCTTGTTAAAGAGCTGAAAAATCGTTATTATCGTTATAATAAATAGAATTAGTTATAACTATTGATTAAAAATGTGAGAAGGACTTCTAATGACTGTTACAGAAAGACGTATCACACAAATCGGCAACTCACTGGGTCTGACGCTTCCGCATGAAACATTAAAGGCTTTGAACGTAAAAAAAGGTGATGAAGTACAGATCAAATTGGTTGGCAATCAGGTGATTATTAAAAAGGTTCCTCAAATGATTGAGTTGCCGGATGGCATCCCCAACGATTTTTTCACTTTGCTTGAAGAAGAGATGGAAGCTCATCACAAAGCATTGAAAGGACTCGTTGATCGATGAGTCCTTTTTTTCTTACTGCTGAAATGGCGATTCTCATTAATCATAAAGTCATATTGGAACATTCCGCAGATGAACAAACAGGCGTGAAAGATCATACTTTACTGGATTCAGCGTTAAAAAGACCGCAACAATCGTTGTTTGGCGAAGACGCTTCCCCTTCCATTTATGGGAAAGCGGCTGCTTTGCTGGAATCACTCGCTCAAAATCACGCGTTTCATAATGCCAATAAACGAACCGCACTTATGTGCACTGCCGTTTTTTTTCGATACAATGGCTACCACATGCGGTTTTCGTCTCCTCAAGTAGAAGAAGATTTCATAGTAGATGTGGTGAACCATCGATATTCTCTGGATGAGATTGCTGCACTATTAGAACAGAATACCTTCATCCCATAAGTTATCCCATGGCTAGACAATCGGCCGAACAAAATCGGTGCACACATTGAATTCCTAGCAGTTCCCAGATGATCCCTGTGTCCGGTTCAATTATAACTATTTACGATCCTCAATAAAAATAGGAAAGCTGCCTTTGAAAACCGTTGGGGTTTCTGAAGACAGCTTCTTTCGAATACAATTGTCGTGAATAAACTGAATTGCGTCTGTCACAGGGGCGCGTTTTTAAGAGGGAACGTTTTCTTTTTTCCAGCAGTTCCCAAATGTTCCCTGTGCACGGTTCAATTATGACTATTTATCAACCTCAATAAATATACGAATGCCATCTTCGAAATCTGTTGATTTCATTGAAGATGGCATTTTCTCTATTCAACTTCTTTGTATAGACTGAATTATTCCGCTCACAGGGGCGCGTTTTTCTTAAGAGCTGCAAATTGATCATCTGATGCCTTGGTCGAAAGAACTTCCGAAAGACTGTTACATTCAAAAGAAAAAATGAAAAATGCCCTTCCGACAAAAAGTCGGAAGGGCATTTTCTTATCTAAGAAACCAGGTGTTCGATATTGGACGCTTACCTTTGTTTTGGCTTGAAATCACCTTCGCCACTTGCTCAAAGGGTACAATGCCATACAAATTAACCATCGCTGAGATATAATCCACCCAGGTGTATAAAGACATGACAGAATACCACTTCGGACAAAAAATAATACCACTTCGGACAGATTTTAGTACCACCTCTGCCATTGCAGTACCAGTTCATTCCTGACCAGTGAAAGGCCGCCAGATTGGCGGCCTTTCACTGGTCAGGAATGGAGACCTAATCGTTCACGCATCGAAATCTTGCCATCGACTAAAATATTATGCGAACTATGGATAATTCGATCGATGATCGCATCTGCTAGAGTGGACTCTCCGATCTGTTCATACCAGCCAGCGGTATCGAATTGCGAACAGAATATGGTGGAACTCGTCATATGACGGCTCTCGACGATCTCTAAGAGGTCGCGGGCTTGCATTTCATCTAAAGATACGAGAAGCCATTCGTCCAAGATCAACAGTTTGATTTTCCGGTAGATTTTCATCGTCTTCTGAAAGGTACCATTTAACCTAGCTACAGCCAACTCATCCAATAGTTCGGGAAGTCGTACATATCGGACGCTATAATTATTTCGACATGCACTGACGCCTAGGGCGCAGGCAAGATACGATTTCCCATTACCAGAAGCGCCTTTAATGATGACGTTCTGGTTTTCACCCACAAAGTTACAAGTTGATAGTTTTGTGATAAATGCTTTATCAAGCTTTCTATCATCGTAATAGAGTAAATCTTCCACGCAGGCCTGGCTCATTTTGAACTGCGCATTTGTCATCAGCCGATGGAGTCGAGAATTCTGCCGTCTTAGCCACTCTCCGTCGATCATCAACGATAGACGATCGTCAAAAGACAGGTCTTTGAAAGCAGGATCGCTCATCTGATCCATATACATCTTTTCCATCGAGTAGAGCTTGAGTTCATTGAGTTTCTGTAAAGTAGATTCCACTGTCAATTTTATTTCCCCCTGAAATAATCAGCGCCACGGACAAAACCGTGCTGCTCTGATAGTTTTTTAATTTTTGGTTTTACAACTTTGCTAGGCAGCTCTCTCTCAGTCTTTAAAATTGTTTTCAGATTGTTGAGACTCACCCGTGGAGAGACAGACAAGGATTTTTCACAAGCTTGTTCAAGCTCCTTTAAGCTATAAACATCGCCTAATTTTGAGATTCCCAGACAGAGTTTCAATGCCTGTTTCTCGTTTGTGGAATCTTTCAATACCGTCTGGATGACCTTCTCTGTAAATGGTCCGACGGACCCTCCCCAGTCTTTAAAGTGCTGCGGTGTGAAGGTCACGAACTGCTGATGTTTAGGTGGCATATGTTCATGCACAGTCGAGGTTTGGCCAGCTTTACCGAATAATCTTTTGTGACTGGCGATCCGGAAATTGTTGTAATGGACCTCCACCATCGTTCGAGTGAGACGTATTTCGACTTTATGTTTGATATATTCATAAGGGACAGAATAGAACATCTCATCGATACAGATGTGATAATCTAGTTGTACAGTGGCTTTCTTCCACAAAGCCATCTCGTATCGGGAAGCCGGCAGACCAATCAGTGAAAACTTTTCTTCCTCTTGAAAAGCATCTAATCGGCTTCCTTTTCTTTTTTGAAAAGGTCTTGCATTGAATTCATCGAGCTTTACCCTTACTGCTTGATTCAACTCATCCAGCGAGAAGAAACGCTCGTTTCTTAGAGATGCGATAATCCAGGTTGCGATAATTCCTACGTTTCTCTCCACATTCGGTTTGTCTTTTGGGTGGCTGACACGTGCAGGGATGACAACGGTCTGATAGTGCTCGGCTAATTCTTGATAGGTCTTGTTAATGACCGGGTCATATCTAGAGGACTTGTCAACTCCGGTCCGTAAATTATCTGGCACAAGTGTCCTAGCGACTCCTCCCATGTACTCGAACGCATGAATATGTGCCGTCACCCAGCTCAAAGAATCCATCGAAAAAAACCCTTCCGCATAAGAGTATGAACTACAGGAGAGCGATGCTACAAATAGCGATACCTTATGGTATTCGCCTGTTTCCCTATCGACAACCCGCATCGTATCACCCGCCCAATCCACTTCTAAAATTTCCCCAGGCTTTCTGCGAATGCGCATCGTCGCTTTGTTAGTCATCGCAAATCCACTATACGCTCGACAGAACTGGCGGTAGCTGTACGGAATCGTTCCTTCGCTGCGGCATTTGTATACATACTCACTCCAAAGCAGAGATAGTGTCACGCCAGACTTTGCCATCTCTTTATGGATATAGTCCATATCTGGTAAATTCCTTTCTTCAGATATGAACTTCTCTGGAAACATCAGCTTTTGGATCTGTGTATCATCCAGGTCGTCAGGCAACGGCCAACTAAGCCCATGTTGCTCAGTTCGTTCAAGAACTTCATTGATAGTGACGCGTGAACATCTACAACTTGATGCGATACTTCTCTTAGAGATTCCCTGAGAATGGAGCCGAAGGATCTCACGATATTTGACCATAGAAAAACTCCTCTACAATTTATTTGCGGAATATTCCGCAAACTAATTATATAGGAGTGGTACTCGTATGGCACAGGTGGTATTATTTTTTGTCTCAAGTGGTACTGAAATATGGCAGAGGTGGTATTATTCTAGGGCTATAAACACAGGTTTTACTATCCATGTTCCCACTCCGTTCCTGTCGGTTCTGTTTTATTTTAGTGTACAGGTTCGAAGCATCGTTTCCAACTCAGGGTGACACACCAGATTTGGTTTTTATTTATAAGAGGGAACGTTTTCTTTTTTCCAGCAGTTCCCAAATAGTCCCTGTGCACGGTTCAATTATGACTATTTATCAACCTCAATAAATATACGAATGCCATCTTCGAAATCGATTGATTTCATTGAAGATGGCATTTTCGTTATTCAACTTCTTTGTATAGACGGAATTGTTTCGCTCACAGGGGCGCGATTTTGATTTCTACTGATGCCACAGAGGTTATTGAGAGAAAGTGGCTAATAAAGTTACTCTACAAGCCACTTGACAAAGTGAAAGATATTTCTTTTGAACAAGTTGAAAATAGTATTCAGCAGTATCCATTGATCGGTACATTACTCGATCTAATTTGGGATTTCAAAAAGATTCTTAAATCAGGTAAGAAAGAGATCCTCCATACATGGATTGCAGAGACGGAAAGCCTAGAATTAGCTGAATTGAAAAGTTTCCTAAATGGAATGAAAAAAGATATCAAGGCAGTTGAAAATGCCTGTACACTTCCCTATAGTAACGGATTAGCTGAGGGCAGTGTCAATAAGTTGAAAACCATCAAGCGAATCATGTATGGCCGCAATAGTTTCGCTCTTCTACGAAATAAGCTTCTATTACTAGAAGCCCGCAAATTCAACTAACGTTGGAAAGAACCTATTGGACGCTTACCTTCTCTTAGAGATTCCCTGGGAATGGAGTCGAAGGATCTCACGATATTTGACCATAGAAAAACTCCTCCACAATTTATTTGCGGAATATTCCGCAAACTAATTATATAGGAGTGGTACTCGTATGGCACAGGTGGTATTATTTTTTGTCTCAAGTGGTACTGAAATATGGCAGAGGTGGTATTATTCTAGGGCTATAAACACTGGCCTAGTTCTCCCTCGTTTTTCTCTATTTACCGGACAACAAACCCGTCAGGTTTGGGACAAAAAGAACCGTCAATTTCTAGTCAAAATCAAGCGTCAATAACACCGTTGGGTTACTGGATGCAGATTCTTTTGTATGCAATTGTGGTGAGTAAACTGAGTTGTGTCTGACACATGGGCACAATTTTCTAAAATGACTATTCTCCTAATATTTTTCTGAATTTAGTAGCCTGTTTTTTAAAATTATTCAATTTTGAAGTTTTATATTCTGTATGAAAGTGTCCAGGTTTTTTCATAATTTCCATAAACTCTTTTTTATCCATTTTAATTTTATTAAGTATAAAATTTATTTCACTTTCCATTGTAGCCTCATCGTACAATGGTTCTTTTAATTTTATGAGGGCTTCTTCTCTTGTCATTTGGTTCGTTATAATTAAGCTTGAATAATGAGATTTTCTTTTATCTTTATTAAATTTTTTCGGTAAATAATAGGCTTGAACAAACTTCGTATAAACTGACTCATAATGCTTACCGCCATAGTAATTAAAATCAGCATTTTCTTTCAATTCATTTATTGCATTTTCTCTATTATACTCAATAAAATCTAATGGTTTTATAGTTACAATTTTACTTATAAACTTTTGAGAAATATAACGTTCAAATAAGCTAATAGTTTGTAAACTTTTTAATTTTACCTCACCAAATTGTTTTTGAATTGCTTTTAGGTGTCTTCCATCTGCTGCTGGTGGTTCGTCTCCTCTTTCAAGTATAGATTCTAAAGAGAAATTTGCTCCTGATAAAAAATATTTAATATTGTACTTTTTAGCATAAAAATTTAAATAAGCTTGAAGCACGTTATCTTGGGGTATAGCAATACCTGGCACACCTGACTTAATAAATGATTTTATAAGATCAAAATATTCCTCTGAATTCGGACTCTCATCAATAAGCTTAATATTGTATTTATTGCATATGTTAGTAATATTTTTTTTTGCAATCAGTGTATCAAAACCATCATCTATATGGACCGCAAGTATTCTAAGTCCCCATTCTTTGGCTCCTAAATAAGCCAAATACGAAGAGTCTAGACCACCAGAAATGCCCATCATACAGTCATATTCTTTTCCAACACCATCTTTTTTTAGTAACCTAATCATTTCATTTAGTTTGTTATTACCTTTTTCATTAGGAAAATAAAAATCATCTTTTCTCATCAATGAATAATTACAGTAATTACAAGTTCCATCATTTTGGAAATTTATAGTTTTATCCGAAGTATTATCCATTACACATCTAGTACAAACTTGTTTTATCATGATTGTTCTCCTTTTTAACCCTTTTAAGATCGTATACAGTGTCTTTTAATAGCTTTTTACTAATTTCTATTTTTTTACTTTTTTTATTAAAGTGAGTCATTAAATATGCATTAATAAGTAAAGATATGAATAACCATAGTTCTTGTCGAAGCCATATGTCTGAACTCACTAATAACCTGCTAAATGATGCTGAAAAAATAATAGAGAGAAGTAAAAATAATTCGTTGTCCATTTTTCTAACTTTAATTAACAAAATGAGTATCCCAAAGCTTAGAATACCGAAAATACTGATCCCTATAACTCCGAACTCAATCAATATCTGTAAAAAAAGATTATGAGCACTTACTTCCCACAACTCTTGAGTAATACCAATTCCATTACCCCAAATAGGACTTATTTTTATTTGATCAATGAAATTTTCAAAGAGGAAATCCCTTCCTGAACTTGATACTGCAATTCCTTCTTCAAACATCATTTTAAATTTAATTATAGAATAGGTCTGTATGTTTAAAGCTTCATAGATATAATCCAAAATTTTTAAAACTCCATTAAAAATTATTAAATAGATATATCCACTGACTATGCTCAACACTGCAAAAGTTTTTTTTAGAATATGCAGTTTTGAATCAGTAAAAATTATTATAAGAATAAATAATAAAAAACCAATGAGCGGACCTCTACTACCATAAAATAAAATTATCATAAAACTAATAGAAGCAATAATTAACCAAAATACCTTATTTTTATCATCTCTTAAAGCATAGAGTGAAGTTAACAGGGTGGGTAACAAAGCATAACCAAAACGCATGTAATCGAGAGGATCAATGTAGCCAAGAACAAGTATAGTGGAAAGTGAAATTAAATTTATTAAAGAAAAAATATAAAAATATTTCTTTAGATACTCTGTTGTAAATAAAAAACTACCTATTAAAAATAGCGAAAAACTTTTAAGAAAAAATTCTCCAAATATAAATAGTATTACTTCTCTACTATTGAATAAAAAATAATTCAGTAGAAATAATAAGGTTATACTAACTAAAATGAAATATACATATTTTTTGATATTAAATTTAAAAATAATAAGCAAACTCATGAAAATTATAAGAGTAGAGATGGCTATTATAATTTGAGAATTTAAGAATATAGCAATGGGTTGCATTATCCCGAATTGAAAGAATGAGAAAGCGATTAATAAAGATGAGCATTCCTTTCGGTTAATTTTAAACACCCCTCTGCTCATTTGAATATATTTTTGTAAAAAGAAAGCCAAGTAATAAAAACTTTAAAACTGCAGAAATTATTAAAGCTATAGCAGCTCCCTTTAATCCTGCTTCTGGTATTAAGATAATAGAACTTAAAATCATAAAGATCATTGCTAAAATTTCTATACTAAGCCTATGTTTATAATACTTAATAGCATTTAAAGCAACTTCAAATACAAAACCTAAATATTCAAATAAACCGTAAATCATAATGTAAACTAAAAGCATCTTGAAGGAAGAATACTCAGCTCCATATGCTATTTCTAAAATTTCACTCCCAAAATAGTATGAAGATAATATTAATACAACGGAAAATAAAGTTAACAGACAAAAAACGATATTCAAAATTTTCATAAAAGCAATTTTATTCCCATTTTGATACAAATTAGCCATTCTTGGTAATACAGCACTTGAAACTGAAGTCATAAATTTCCCAATAATTAAAACCAGGTAAAAAATCACAGAAAAATAGCCTAAATCTTCTAATGTCAGATACCGTTCTATAGTGATCCTTGGTATATTTACGTTTAACGAGGCAATTAGTCCTACCAATCCAAGAGGCAAACCTAATTTAACTAAAACTAGCATTTTATTTTTTTCGACTATCTTAGGTGTATTTATTAAAAACTTTTTCCCATTTTTTACATCATATATAATTAACACAAGTAGCCAAATAGTAAACATGAATACTAATGCTATTTTAAGCTCTTTGAATAAATAATAACTAATGCCAAAAAATATTGTTCCTATTATTCCACGATATATATATGATTTAGAAACTAGGTCTAATCTTTCATGGTATTGAAATAGTCCATAATATAAATCTGAATACGATTCAATAATTTTATTTAGTGCAATTAATAATAATATTATTGTGATTTCAAAACTGTAGTTAGCTACAATTATTATAGTGAGAAAGGTCAAAACAAACAAAATTAAACCCAATATTCTAGTAAACTTAAATGTAGAAAACCCTAATTCTATAGACAAATCTGTAGATTGAATAGCTCTAAGATTTAAATTTATAAACATAATTATTGGTGCAGAAATAGCCAACCCTAACGAATACACCCCTGCGTCTGTAGGACTACCCAATTTAGCAATAATAATTATTAAAAACCATTGAGTCAAAGCGTATATTAGACTTCCCAAAAAACTCCATGAAAAGTTTTTTATTAATAATTTCTTCATTAAATCATGACCTTTTTCTGTAATGAATTTGTAATTCTTCTAATTTTTTAAATAGTAAAAAATTTAATTTATTCAATCTTAAAATAAAGAGCAGATGTATAATTTACTTTATTTTATCTTGAAATATTACCAATATATTCTTTTATAAATTTACAAATGTTTGTAACTTCGTCTTCTCTTAAATAAGGATGCATGGGTAGAGACAATACAGTTTCACATAGACTATTCGAAATTTCAAATTCAGTATCTCTGTAATTTAAGGTAGAAAATGCGCCTTGTTTATGCATAGGTTTTGCATAATATACCATGCTAGGTATTTCATTTTCTTTTAATAATTCTTGTAAACCATCGCGTTGATTTTTATTCTTTAGCTTAATTGTATATTGGGCATAACTTGAATAATAACCATCTGGAATAATAGGTATCTCTACTACTTTGTTAAGATTTTCATTAAATATTTTAGCAACTCTATTAACATCTTCTACTTCATGCTCTTCAAATGCTTTTAATTTAACTAATAATATAGCTGCTTGAACAGTATCTAATCTTGAATTTAATCCTATCCTTACATTATCGTACTTATCTTCTCCTTTACCATGTACCTTGAGTGATTTGAGCAGCCTGGCTAAATTATCATCGCTAGTAAAAATTGCTCCACCATCACCATAGCAGCCAAGAGGTTTTGCCGGAAAGAATGAAGTTGTTGCGGCATCACCAAAACTGCAGGCTTTTCTCCCTTCAATACTACCACCAAAGCCTTGCGCTCCATCTTCAAGTACTTTGAGTTTGTACTTTTCAGCGATGTTCATTATCTCTAAATAATTAGCAGGTAATCCAAACAAATCAACCGGAATAATTACTTTAGGTATTAGTATACCTTCATTAAGTACTTTTTGAATCGATTGCTCCAACTTCCGAGGATCCATATTAAATGTATCTCTTTCAACATCAACAAATATTGGAGTAGCTCCTTTAAATGAAACTATCTCTCCTGTAGAGAAAAAGGTGAAATCAGGCACAAACACTGCGTCACCTTCTTTTATATCCCATGCCATTAGCAATAATGTCATAGCCTCAGTGCCGTTAGCACATGTTATACAATGTTTTACTCCCACATATTCACTTAATTTAGTTTCTAGTTCCTCAATTTCAGAACCGCCAATAAAGTTCCCAGTGTTTAATACATTTTGAACAGCATTATCGATTTCAGTTTTGTATCTTTTATACTGACTTTTTAAATCTCTAAACTCCATTTTGTTCACCCCGTTACGTTTCTAAAGTTCTATTAACCCATTTTCCGAAATTTTATACTCTCTCTTGCATTCAAGACATGACAAATCTTTTTTCAGTACATTACCGCATTCACATACCCAACCTATTTTTTTTGCAGGTATACCAGCCATTAGAGCATGATCAAGGACATGTTTAGTCACTACAGCGCCAGATGCGACCATTGCCCATTTACCAATCACGTTGCCGCAGACTATAGTTGCATTTGCTCCGATAGATGCCCCATATTTAACTAAAGTCTGTTTATAACCTTCTTTTCCTTTAGGATATTTAGATCTAGGTGTTAAGTCATTTGTAAAAACCATTGAAGGACCGCAAAAAACGTAATCTTCTAATTCAACGCCTTCATACACCGAAACATTATTTTGAATTTTTACTCCGGTACCAATCAAAACGTTATTTGAAATATTTACGTTTTGACCTATTGAGCAATTTCCACCTATTTTAGCCCCACTATGAATATGACTAAAATGCCAAACTTTTGTATCCTTACCTATTTGAACATTACTATCTATATAACTACTTTCATGAATAAACGGATCCATAATCACATTCCTTTTCATATCAATGTCACAATTTATAATATTGGTCTTTAATTAAATTATCATAAGAGTTTCTTGTATCTAAGAGAGGAATATTCAAAGATAAGATTCGTTCATAATTGAAATCACTATGATTTGTAGCAATTAATATTAAATCTGCGTCTTTTATATTATCTTTATTTAAATCTATTGTATTAATTATATTTCCGTGTAGCTTAAAATTAGGAATACACGGATCTACAACTTCCCAATTCGAGCCAGAGTTTGTAAGTCTATCTAAAATTGGTAATACCGGGGATTCTCTATAATCATCAATATCTTTTTTGTAAGCTACTCCTAGAACTATAATTTTTGACCCATTTAAAGCCTTCCCTTGAATGTTTAATATTTCTGCACAACGCTGGACAACAAAATCAGGCATACTATCATTAATTTCACCGGCAGTTTCAATTAATTTGGTATGATAATTATATTCACGCGCTTTCCAAGTTAAGTACCAAGGATCAATAGGAATACAATGCCCACCTAATCCTGGGCCAGGATAAAAAGGCATAAAGCCGTATGGTTTAGTAGCTGCCGCATCAATTACTTCCCATACGTCTATGCCCATCTTATGACATAGTATCGCCATTTCATTTGCCAGTGCTACGTTAATATTTCTAAAAGTGTTTTCTAATAATTTTTCCATTTCCGCAACAGCTGGACTTGATACTTCATGTACGTCGCCATCAAGGACTGCTCTATACATGGCAGCCGCTACCTTCGTACAATTAGTAGTTATTCCGCCTACTACTTTAGGCGTGTTCTTTGTATTAAAATCTTTATTACCAGGATCAACACGTTCCGGCGAGTAAGCTAAGAAAAAGTCTTCCCCACAAATCATTCCCGACTCTTCTAAAATGGGTTTAATCAGTTCTTCCGTAGTCCCTGGATATGTAGTGCTTTCTAAAACAATTAATGTTCCTTTAGTGAAATTAGCAGCAATTGCTCTAGCAGAACTTTCTACGTATGACATATTAGGTTGTTTATAAATATCTAATGGCGTTGGAACACAAATCGCTACTGCGTCCACTTCTTTAATAAAAGAATAATCAGAAGTTGCTTTTAGCTTCCCTGCTGATACTAAGGACTCCAAATCTGCAGGTAATACATCTCCAATATAATTAATGCCATTATTTACACTTTTAACTTTTTCTTCTTGTATATCGAAACCGATTATATTGAAGCCTGCTTTAGCTTTTTCAACAGCGAGTGGTAAACCAACATAACCAAGTCCTACAACTCCGATTGTTGCATTTTTATTATTCAGTTTGCTTATAAGTAATGCTTCTAGTTCCTCTAATTTATTCATTTACAAACTCCTCTTTTTTCCACTTAGATATATACAAGTGTTTTTGATGCGGCAGATTCATAGAATGCTAACACTAATTTCAAAGCTCTTTTGCCATCTTCTCCAGTTACTGCTGGCTCTGCATTATTTTGTATCGCAAATATGATTTCTTCAATGATTCTTTGATGTCCTGGAGTCCCCCACGGATCTTCTTCTACGCGGTTAACTATATTTTGAATGGCAGGATTATCAAGATTTTGAACTTCTAATTTTTCAAAATGTAATGCATTAGTTCCCCCAATTTTAATTGTTCCTTTTTCCCCAAAAATTGTTATGGATTCTTCGAAATTTTTAGGATAAACAGTAGTAGAAGCTTGAACATTAGCCAAAGACCCATTTTCAAATCGAATAATCCCTGCAGATACATCTTCAGCTTCAATATCACGTAAGCGTGTAGCTTCTAAACTAAACACTTCAGTGGGTTTCCCCATAAACCATAGAAGTAAATCTAAATTGTGGATAGCTTGGTTCATTAAAACACCACCATCATGCGCCTTCGTTCCTCGCCATGAGGCTTGATCATAATATTCCTGGCCTCTATTCCAATTAACCAGACAATTAGCATGACTTATCTTCCCTAAAAGTTTTTGATCAAGTATTTTTTTTGTTTCTTGAACAACTGTTCTAAATCGGTTTGGATGAACAATGGTAAGTTTCACTCCATTTGATTCGGAAGCATTTATTATTCGGTCTGTTTCTTCGATTGTCATTGCAATTGGTTTTTCCATTACAATATGTTTTTTAGCAGCAGCTACTTTTTCAGCAATATCCGCATGTAAACCACTTGGAGTACAAATGCAAACTATATCAATTAAAGGGTTTTTTAGCATTTCGTCTGAATCTGTATACGTTTTAACATTGTAATTTTCTGAATAAAAACTCATCATTTTCGGTATTCTATCACACACCGCTATTAAATTTGCATTATCAATTTTTTCTATTGCCAATGCATGTTTTCTTGCGATGAATCCACAACCTATTATGGCAAAGTTCAATATCATCCACTCATTTCCTAATTCTCTATTACATTAATTAAATCTAAAGTTAATTTTTTAAAGTCATAGTCTTTAGCTGCTTTAAATGCATTATCAGAGTACAAATTATAGGTATCTACCGGCATTTCATAAAATTCTAAAATTCCTGCCCCTAGTTGCTCAACATCACCATTGTTAAATACTAATCCAGCTTTATATTTTTTTATTAAATCGTACCCAAACTCACAATCTGAAATAGTTGGTTTTCCGCTAGCAAAATACTCAAACAGCTTATTTAAACTTGCACCATATTTCTTAATATCATTATCTTGAAAATGAATAATATTCAAATCAGAATTGCTTAAAATATAAGGGATTTTATTTTTATCAACCTTCCCTTTAAAAACTACATTTTCTAAGTTATTATCCGAACAGTATTTTTCTAGTATGGGTTTATCAGTTCCATCTCCATAAATCAAAAATTTAATATTTTTGATTTCTTTTTCTTTGAACAATTCAGCTACCTTAACAATCTTTCTAACGTTATTCACTTTTCTTATAGAACCGGTATACACCACTTTAAAGGTATCTGGATTTTCTAAATCTTTGTCGTTTACAGAAATAGTTTTTTTATTATTGTTAAAAGTTTCTAAGTCAACACCGTTGTTAATATGATAAACCTTGTTGAGATCAACAGTGTTTTTATCAACATTACTCCATCCTCTATCGATAATATAATCTTTTCCACCTTCAATTGTAAAAATTAACTTGTCCGCATTTCTGTAAATCCACCTTTCCCCATGATATAAAGTTTTAATTAAAGGATTTTTTTTACTCCCTACTCCATAAGCGACTATACTTTCGGGCCATAAGTCTCTAACTTCACAAATACAAGTTATTCCAAACTTCTTAGCAATTTTTATACCCGCTACCATAGTTAAAGGATGGACACTTGAAGCCAAGATAATATCAGGCTTACCATATTTTTCGGCATAATCTCTTGTAACTGAGAAAAGTTTTTTGTAAAAAACGAGCATATTGATAATTCTTTTTTTCCCATTATCCCCGTATTTAGGCGTGTTAACAAAAACAAAAGGTATACTTCCCGAATTCTCACTCAAATACTGATGATTTCCAGTATCTATACTTTCATCAGAATTATGTATAGTAGATGCACAAAAAATAGTAGGGTTATATCCCTCTTTGATCAAGTTTTCAGCAAACCAATAATGGCGACCGGCTTGGTCTTTAAATGTGTTAGTTGCATAATGATTCAATATCCATATATTTTTCTTCATTTATTTGCCCCTTAATTAATTTGCCTCATTCAAAATTAAAGATCTTCTACTTTATCAATATTGAATTTTATCGGCTTAGCCGGTGCGCCAACAGCCACACAATTAGCAGGTAATTCTTTCACTACAACTGCTCCAGCTCCGACAACAGTATTTGCTCCAATTTTCACGCCTTGAATAACTGCTGTTCCTGTACCAATACTTACACATTCAGCAGTCTCAACAAAACCAGATATGTTCACACTCGGCAATACCGTTGTATAGTCACCAAGATTTGCATCATGGCCAATAGTACAATCTAAATTTATGATTACATGATTCCCAACTTTGATATTTGTGGTTAGAATATTTGCAGCACAAATAATAGCTCCTTCACCAAAAGATACGCTGCTAGAGTAAATTACACTTGGGTCAATTAAAACTGGGTAAGTATTCTTACTTCCTTTTAATCTTTGTATAACTTTCTTTTTAACTAATGGATCACCGATTGCATTTACAACATACAATTCTTGTGTCATTAGCCATTCAATATTACCGACTACTTTATAGCCATTAACTTCTTTACCTTGAATTTCTTCTTCATCATCTACAAAACCTATGAGATCCCATTCTTCTTTAACCTGGTTAATTCTTTCAACTAACCATGCAACTTCTCTTCCAAAGCCGCCTGCGCCAATAATTACTATTTGTTTCATGCTATCACTCCTCCGTCTTTTTACTTCCTTCAAAATATTCCATAGTAGCAGCAGTTTCAGAATTGATTCCTTCTCGAACAAAGACTTTTTTTAATGTTAGTAAGATGATTTTGCAATCACCTAAAAAGCTAACTTTTTCTATGTATTCCACATCAAGTTTAAATTTCTCTTCCCAGCTAATAGCATTTCTACCGTTTACCTGAGCTAGCCCTGATAAACCTGGTCTAACATTATGACGATGTTTTTGATACTCATTGTATAAAGGTAAATACTGAACCAGTAAGGGTCTAGGTCCGATAATAGACATATCACCTTTTAAAATATTCAAAAGTCCCGGCAGTTCATCTAAAGAGGCTGATCTTAAGAACTTACCAAAATTGGTCAATCGTACATGGTCGGGTAATAAGTTACCACTTGAATCCCTATCATCAGTCATAGATCGGAACTTATATATTGAAAAGATTTCCTCATTTAATCCAGGTCTTTCTTGTTTAAAAAGTACTGGACTTCCTAATTTTGTCCGAACAAGAAACGTCACAATCAAGAACACTGGGCTAAGAGCAATAATTGCTATCAAAGAAAGAATAAAATCCATTGGACGTTTCAAAAATCGTTTGTATATCCCACCTTTTGATCGGTTCATACTTATTCCCACAACCCTCGAATAATCTTCACTACTCTCTCTAACTGCACATCAGTAATCTTCGTATCACTAGGCAAGCAAATCCCATTCTCAAACAAGCTCTCCGAAACATCCGTTCCAACAAAATCATACTTCTCAAAATAAGGCTGCATGTGCATTGGCTTCCAAACAGGACGAGACTCAATGTTTTCTTTTTCTAACGCTTCCATTACTTCAATCGGTCGAATCTTTCCAGTCAACGTCATAGCACTTAACCAATGGTTCGGCTTGTCCCACTCGTTATCTGGCATAAATTCTATGCCTTCAAGATCACTTAGATTGTTTTTATAAAAATTGTATATGTAATTTTTCTTCGCCACTCGATCATCAAGAACTTTGAGCTGTCCTCGACCAATTCCAGCAACCACGTTGCTCATGCGATAGTTAAAACCTAATTCACTGTGCTGATAATGTCTAGCTTGATCTCTAGATTGCGTAGCCCAAAATCTTGTTTTTGCAATGCGCTCTTCGTTGTTAGAGACAAGCATGCCACCACCAGAAGTGGTGATAATTTTGTTTCCGTTAAAAGAAAAAATTCCATAATCACCAAAAGTGCCTGTGTGTTGACCTTTATAATACGTTCCTAAAGATTCTGCTGCATCTTCAATCAATGCAACATTGTATTTTTTACAAAGTGCTACAATCTGATCCATATCTGCAGATAGTCCATATAGGTGAACTAATAGGACAGCTTTCACTTGTGGATATTTTACAAGAGCCTCTTCTAACGCTTTCGGAGACATGTTCCACGTTTCGTAATCACTATCGATAAATACCGGAATCGCATTTTGATAAATGATTGGGTTTGCTGTTGCAGAGAATGTTAACGTTGAACAAAAAACAATATCGTCTTTTTTCACTCCGGCCGCAATTAGTGCAAGATGAATCGCTGCAGTACCAGATGATAACGCTGCTGCAGCTTTCGAACCAACCTTCGCTGCTAACTCATCTTCAAATCCATTGACGTTTGATCCAAGTGGCGCAATCCAATTGGTATCGAATGCTTCTTTCACAAATTGTTGCTCGTAGCCTTCATCGCTCATGTGAGGTGATGAAAGTAAAATTCGTTCTGCCATTTTCTTGCATCCTTCCTTGACTTGCTAATATCTACGCTAGCTTAATTGCTAACATTAAGTAGTTCTTTATCTTTCAAGTCGATATTCTTTCTATTTGCTAAAGAAACCAAAACATCCTTAACCTCATCATTCCGCATATCAGGCAACTTCTCCAACAAATAAGTCAACTCACCCTCACTAACCGGATTCGCTTTTCCAATATAAATCTTCGGAAACACTTGCTCTGTCTGAATCTCGTTGTCATTCAACAATTCCTCAAACAACTTCTCGCCTGGACGAATCCCAGAAAAGTTAATGCCAATTTCGCCTTCTGCGTAACCCGACAAGCGGATTAAATTTTGCGCAAGATCGACAATTTTCACCGGTTCGCCCATATCGAGGACAAACACTTCGCCACCTTCAGCGAGTGTTCCCGCTTGAATCACTAAACGCGATGCTTCTGGAATGGTCATGAAATAACGGGTCATGCGTGGGTCGGTTACCGTAACCGGGCCACCTGCTGCGATTTGTTTTTTAAAAAGTGGAATGACCGAGCCGCGAGAGCCGAGTACATTACCAAAGCGTACAGCCGCAAATTTCGTATCACTACGTTTTGCTAAGTTTTGCACAATCATTTCGGCAAAACGTTTCGTTGCGCCCATGACGTTCGGTGGGTTGACGGCTTTGTCCGTTGACACCATGACGAAATTACCAACGCCGCTCATGTGTGCGGCTTCTGCGACGTTTTTTGTGCCGTAGACATTGTTTTTGACCGCTTCCATCGGATTGCTTTCCATCAGCGGGACGTGTTTATGTGCCGCTGCGTGGTACACCACATCCGGTTTGTATGTATTCATGATGTCTAAAATACGTTCGCGGTCTTGGACGTCCGCGATAATGGGAATGATTTCAGTATCCGGTGCTACGGTTTGACGCAGCTCCATGTCGATCAAGTAAATCGAGTTTTCGCCGTGTCCGAGAAGCAGGAGCTTTTTCGGACCGAAACGCGCGATTTGACGCGAGATTTCAGAACCAATGGAACCACCCGCGCCTGTGACGAGAATGGTTTTACTCGTCAGTTGACCCGCGATTTTGTCCATATCCAGCTTGACTTCGTCGCGTCCTAGCAAGTCTTCAATTTTAACGTCTTGAATATCCGTCACTGACACTTTACCGGTCATAATGTCTTCAATAAGTGGAATGGTTTGTGTACGGACACCTGAGTCCATGCAGGTCTTGATCAGCTCGGCTGTTTCTTGTTTGCCGAGTGACGGGATGGCGATAATGATGATGTCAATTTTGTTATCTAACGCGATGTCGGCAATGTTTTGGGTCGTGCCGTGTACAACGCGGACGCCGTAAATGTCCAAGCCTTGCTTGTTTTTGTCGTCATCTACGTACAGAACCGGCAGCAAGCCATTTTCAGGATTGGCCAGTAATTGACGGGATACTAAGCTGCCTGCTTTTCCGGCACCGACGATTAAGGTGCGTTTCAAGTCTGTTGTTTTCGGATTCATCGTATTGTCTCGAAACAAGCGCCAAGACAACCGCGATCCGCCGATTAACAACAAATGCAGCATCCACGTAATGAGTAACGCGCGGAATAACACATCGCCTCTGTAAACCAATTGGACGAGGCCAATGACTACGATGGACCACGTGACCGCTTTGAAAATCGACGTCAACTCACCGATGGACGCGTATTCCCATACTTTCCGGTACAAGCCGTAATACATCGCTAGGGCGTGATGCGCGATAAAAATCGTTAACGCGCTGGCGAGCAAAAATTGATTTTGTAACACATCGTTATACGGATAAAGCACATAATAACCGACAAAAATAGAGAAAAAGACAATAATCGAGTCAACGATTAGTAATAACGAAACACGGTTTTTCAGTGACATGAGGGTCATTCCTTTCATCATCCAGTACTTTCTACTTAACTGGGCAAAAATCTTCCCTCATTCTAACATACGTTTAAATGGAAATGATAGGATTTTTCAAACAAAATAATACTTTTTTGTTAGTTATCAAGTAAATAGTTTCCACCATTTTCCTTTAGAGATGTCTTCAGGCTCTAATACATGGAAATGTTCGTCCAATAGAATGCGTTCATTGTTTTCCAGGAAAATATCCACCATGTCGTGCTGGTTTTTTTTCTCCAAGTAATCGAGGCCTTCGTTAAAGAGGAATGGCCGTTTGTCGAGGCTATGGACATCGGAGCCGTAAACGTGGATCAAATTCGCGTCGATCAAGCTCATCGCCGTGCGTTGAATGGCTTTGCCAAAGCTTCCTGCAACAGAACCCGCCGTCACTTGCGCCATCGCACCGTGAAGCAAGAGCTTTTTCAAGCGCTCTGGTTTTTCGATGATGCCTTGGTTGCGTTCGGCGTGGGCAATGATCGGTACGTAGTTTTTCATGATTAACTGTTGAATAATGGGCACCGTGTACGCTGGAATACCAGAAGACGGCAACTCCAACAACACGTAGCGCGACCCCGCTAGTGTTAAGGCTTCTTTTGCAGCTAGTTTTTCAGGAAGTTTTTCACCAAGTCGACATTCTTGTCCACTGTAAATGGTAATTGGCAATTGCTGTTCGGCAATCCAGCTATTGACCCCCTCTAATTGCTTGTTTAAAGCCGCGAGATTGGTCGTGAAATTCGGATGAAAAGCATGCGGCGTTGCAATAATGCCGGTAAGTTGCTCTTCTACCGCTTTTTCCAGCAGTCGCTTTGTTTGTTCCATTGTTTCTGCCCCGTCGTCAAGTCCAGGCAGGATATGGGCGTGCGTGTCGATCATCCGTTCTTCCTCCTTTAGTGCTTTAAAAAAAGTAAAAAGGAAGTCCTTTTTACTCTTTTGTCCCATAGTATTGGTAATAATAATTGTCTTTTGGCAGCGCGAAGTTGTTCAATACGGCACCAATCAATCGACTATTCGAAGATTCAATCGCTTCTTTGGCTTTGACCGCCATGTCTTTTTCGGTATTGCCTGAACTGACAACAAGAATCGTGCCTTCACATTTGTTCGCCAAAATTTGTCCATCGGTTACGGACAACACAGGCGGTGCATCGAAAATGATCAAGTCGTACCGGTTTTTGAGTTGGTCGATTAAAGTAGTCATGGATCTTGACGCTAATAGCTCTGCTGGGTTTGGGGGAATCGGACCACATGTCATCAAGTCGAGGTGTTCAACCGCTGTTGGACGAATCACTTCATCAATGGTGTTTTGACGCGTTAACACACTGGATAAACCAATTGTGTTCCCCATCCGGAATGTATAATGCGTCGTTGGTTTTCGCATATCGCCGTCAACGATCAATACTTTTTTGCCTTCTTGTGCAAACACAACTGCTAAGTTTGCAGCCGTCGTTGACTTTCCTTCAGAAGGCGCCGCTGAGGTGATGACTAGTGTATGGACTTCTGCGTCTGGTGATGAAAAGTTGATGTTGGTACGCAGTGTACGGAATTGCTCTGCTACAAACGAGCGTGGTGTTGTAAATGCGATGAGTTTACGTGCAGTTTCCTGCAGAACTTTTTTCTTTCTTGCCATCGTCTATCCCGCCCTTCTTTTCGATGTTGTCGGTTGCTCTAGTTTTGCGTCTTCTTTGATTGGTGAAATCACACCGAGTAATGGAACGCCTAGAATGTCTTCGATGTCTTGCTCTGTTTTAATCGTCGTATCCAAATACTCCAGTAAGAATGCGATCCCGACACCAAGCATTAAACCAATGACGGCCGCAATTGCCATGTTGAGCATCGGGTTGGGTGCGACAGGTGACGGATTTTCTTTTAATACGGCTGGTGACAATATTGACACGTTGTCAACGTTCATCAACTCTTTGATCTCGCCTTCAAACACTTTTGCCGTGGTGTTGGCAATATCAACGGCCAGTGCCGGGTCTTCGTCTTGTACGGTCACATTGACGACTTGCGAATTTTCAGCCGTTGCCACAGTAATTTTACTGTTTAATGCTTCGACGGACATATTAAGACCAAGCTGACTAGATACTTCGTCTAGAATCGCTGGGCTTTTGATAATAACGGAATATGTATTAATCAATTGAAGGTCTGTTTGGATGTTTTGGTTGGTCAGTTGGGAAGCTTCAGTTGCTTCTTGGTTGACCAAGATTTGTGTGGAAGTCTCATACATTGGAGTTAACACTAAAAACGATACAACCCCTGCGATCGTAATGGCTAAAATGGTTAACAACGCTATTAATCCAGCCCGTTTTTTTAGTGTTTTAAACAGGTCTTGTAAGCTAATGGTTTCTTCCATGTCGTAATTATCTCCTTTAAATTTCAAATTCTTATCATTATTGCTCAATAAACAACATAAAATAGTATAACATAGGAGAGTGTAGAAAGAACTTCCAATTTCAAAAAGTTTAATAGGCTATTAGAATGATTTATGCTATGTTTATTGATACGTATTGGTGATTTTTGAAAGGAGTATTTAGATGAAATGGTATAAAATCGCAGCTGTGTTAGCTGTTATTATTTGTGTGATTGCGCTAGTTTTTAGCTATTTAACGTGGCAAGACAAACTAGATAACGTGTTGGTCAAACCAGAAAGTGTAGAGGCTGAGGCCAGTGATCAACAGAAAGACAAAGAAGACCCCAATAAAAATGTCGATTCTGTGAACACCGAACGATTGACTGCCAACATGGACGAACAGTTGCAGCAACTTTTTACTACCCGAAACGACAACGGGGACGACTTAAAACTACTCGTTGCCGGGTCTGCAGCGTTGGAGTCTGGTGAGCCGGGTTACGCAGAGCGACTCGCTGTTTCGTTAGAAGAGGCGTATGGTGAATTTATCGATGTGGCGGTTGCTTCTATGGAAGGAACTTCTGAAGCACTTGCCTCGGTGGATCTTTCGGCAGGTTATGACGTCGTACTTCTTGAACCCATGACTTTGATGAATAACGACCGCGTCGCCATTGAACAAGAACGCGAACACATTCGAGCGTTTGATGCGCGACTTGCGAATGAGGTAGACGATGCCGTCATCGTACTCCATCCTTCTCAACCGATTTTTGGTGCGGGTTATTATTTGGCGCAGATTACAGCGTTAAGTGAATTTGCTGAAACAAATGACTATGCTTATATCGACCACTGGTCTGCATGGCCAGATACGGACGATGTTGGTCTAAAAGACTATTTGGCGCAAGACGGGTTACCCAATGACAAAGGCGCTGCATTATGGGCACAAGAACTGGAAGCGTATTTTATCGCTAACTAAAGGAGATTCGTTTGATGGGCAGAAGAGAAAAGAAAAACAAGAAGAAAAAATGGCCATGGGTATTCGGCATACTCGGTGTCATTGTAATCGGTCTCGGCATTTATTTGTTTACGGTTTATACGAGTTTTACGAACACCTTAGAAGAAATTCATGAACCGATCGAACGCGAAGCATCCGACAAGCGCACGACGGACCAAGAAGTTGTCCTCAGTGATCAAGATCCGTTTTCGGTGTTGCTGCTCGGTGTTGACGAACGCGAAGATGATCGTGGGCGCTCGGATACGATGGTGGTTATGACCATCAACCCCGCAGACCAATCGACGAAAATGGTATCGATTCCGCGTGATACGTATACCGAGATTGTCGGACGCGGCACGACCGATAAGATTAACCACGCGTATGCGTTTGGTGGCATTGAAATGTCGATGGCGACGGTTGAGAACTTGTTGGATATTCCGATTGACTATGTGATGCAAGTGAACATGGAAGGTTTCCAAGATATTGTCGATGCGGTTGGCGGTGTGGAAGTAAATAACACGTTAGCGTTTGATGAGTTTGCTAAAGGGACGATTGCGCTTGATGGCGAAGAGGCTTTGGGGTATGTGCGCATGCGTAAGCAAGATCCTGAAGGTGATTTTGGTCGTCAGAATCGTCAAAAGCAAGTGATTCAAGGGATTATGAAAAAAGGCGCTTCGGTGAATAGCTTGTTGAATTATCAGGATATTTTCACGGCGCTTGGTGATAATGTGCGGACGAATATGACGTTTGATGAGATGATGGATGTGCAGTCGAATTACCGCGATGCGATCGGTACGGTTGATCAGTTGATGGTGGAGGATGGCACGGGCGAGACGATTAATGGGATTTGGTATTATGTTATGGATGATGCGGAGCTTGCGGAGATTCAGTCGACGTTGAAGGCGCATTTGAATATGTAAGGTTGGTGAGCGTGGTCCTGTTGTGGGATTGCGCTTTTTTTGTTGTGGTTGGGGATTGTGTAGGTTATAAGCTGATGAGGGTTGTTGTGGTAAATTTGGTAGGGTTCTGGTGTCGCCTTCGGGCGCTTTGGGCTTGGCTCCCGCACAAAGCCGAGAAGAGCACTCGTCTTCGTGCTTCGCCTAGCCCCTGTCGCGCCTCGGCTGGTGGTGTGGGGGATTTCAACGAACATACTTTTTTTGTGGGGGTAGTAGGTGTGGGTTCTGGTGTCGCTTGGCGGCGGTGGTGCACGCGCCGGCGCTTTTTTTGTGTTCAGATTCGGGATTGGTGGAGGCGTTTTTGAGACGTTCTATTAGTCGCCTTCGGATGCTTGGGCATGGCTCTCGCACTAAGCCGAGAAGTACACTCGTCTTATTGCTTCGCCTAGTCCCTGTCGCGCCTTGGCTGATGTTGTTGAGGTAGTCCGTGAACATATTTTTTTGTGGGAGTAGTGGGTGTGGGGTTCTGGTGTCGCTTGGCGGCGGTGGTGCACGCGCCGGCGCTTTTTTTGTGTTCAGATTCGGGATTGGTGGAGGCGTTTTTGAGACGTTCTATTAGTCGCCTTCGGACGCTTGGGCATGGCTCTCGCAATAAGCCGAGAAGTACACTCGTCTTATTGCTTCGCCTAGTCCCTGTCGCGCCTTGGCTGATGTTGTTGAGGTAGTCCGTGAACATATTTTTTTGTGGGAGTAGTGGGTGTGGGGTTCTGGTGTCGCTTGGCGGCGGTGGTGCACGCGCCGGCGCTTTTTTTGTGTTCAGATTCGGGATTGGTGGAGGCGTTTTTGAGACGTTCTATTAGTCGCCTTCGGACGCTTGGGCATGGCTCTCGCAATAAGCCGAGAAGTACACTCGTCTTATTGCTTCGCCTAGTCCCTGTCGCGCCTTGGCTGATGTTGTTGAGGTAGTCCGTGAACATATTTTTTTGTGGGAGTAGTGGGTGTGGGGTTCTGGTGTCGCTTGGCGGCGGTGGTGCACGCGCCGGCGCTTTTATCGTGAGGCTGGTTTCATGTTCACTTGGGGCTAGACACAAATGTTCTTCAATTTGTGGCTGGCCCGTTGTCGTCCCTGGGTCGGACTCAAATGTTCCTTAATTTGTGGCCGACCCAGGGACGTGTTCCCAAGCCAAGGTTCTGCACAACACTTTCAAAAGAGAGTACTTGTAGTTTTTGTGGGGTTCTAGATGTCGCCTTCGATCGCTTTGGGTAGAGCAAAAACGGTTGCTCCTTCTATCCGTGTTTACTACTCTTGAACCCCGGTGTTTGCTATTCCTACCTATTCTTTTTACTTTTATACACGACTTTCACGAAAAATGTTACCTTCTCTCTTCCAACAAAACCCCGCTCTTGAAATGCAAGGGCGGGGTTTGTGGATTATGTTATTGGTTGGTCTGGTGTCTCGATTGAATTGTTTGGTTTTTCGGATTCGCCGAATTTGAGTTTCTTCAAATCGTAATGCTGCACGAAATGGAGAAAGGCTTGCCTTGGCATTCCAAGTTGCTTTGCACTCACTGATGGCCCAAGGTCTTCGTTGACGTAAAGGTCTTTTATGACTTCTACTAATGCTTTGTTGTGGCGTTTCTCCACTTTTTCCTTATAAGACTCGTAGTCCACCATAAGTCCTTCATCTCACTTCCCACTTTTTTTATAGGTCCTATATACTTCTCTCTCTCTAATATTACCATTATAAAGGCTTTGTATAGATATTACTAGTCAAAATGACGCATTAACGATTGTGACATTTTGATAAACAAGTTATCTACAGAGACGAACATATGCCTTTTTTAATTTATCAGTCAAAATACCTATTTTTCTAATGTAAGCGGAAAGAGAATTTTGGGGCTTCTGCTTCTTTGATGAATTTTTCCATGACGTGATTGCTTTCAAATTCGTTGGCTTTTAAGCGGCCATATTTGGAGATTTGGTCATAATGCGCTTCACTCGACAGCAATTTTTCGATTTGCTCTTGGACGCTGTACAGTTCGCTGTCTGCTGAGAACGAATCGCCGCTTTCGTATGGCGGCAGTTGGTGGAGAAAGCCCTGTGTCAATCCGAACGGATCATTGATCTTGGTAGTGATTCCCGGAATGCCGCAACCTGCTGCTTCGATCAGTGAAACCCCCATCCCGATAAAGCAAAACGTGTTTGGCAGTCCGCGTCTCTTGTCATCGCAAGTAAACTTGCCGTGCATAAAAATGTGTTCACGCGCCGCGGAGTTGTTGATTTTATTGCGTAAGTGGTCTTCTCCTGGACCGTCTCCGTAAATGTGGTAGGTGAATTCCGGGTCGATTTGGATCAGCTTTTCCATAATCTCGATCATGTAGTAATTATACGTGCGAAAGTCAGCGAGTTGACCGAAAGAAACGATGCGACGCGAATGGAAGTTTCCAAAGGTTTTCGTTGGCGCACAAAAATCCAGAGGCAGTGGGAAAATGGCGTTTTCTAACGGTTCGCCAATTACTTGTTCGGTTTTTTCTTTGACAGACGGATTCATAAACAGCAATTTTTGATAGTATTTGGGATCGATTAGTTTGAGTGTTTTGACCGTTCCGTGCAGCCCTTTTGGTGCATAGCTGTTCGGGTTGTAAACACCCGACATGCGCTTACTGGCCGGTAACAGATAAGATAACAAAAACGACATGGGCCCAAACGAATACACCAAGTCGAATTTCTGTTCTAAGCGCCTGCTCAGCATTTTTGTGACGAGCCACAAGTTCACCGAAGGATCGCTCGCGTCTTCATCGACCACGATTGTGACGCCTTCAATCGCTTCGAGTTCGTGCAGTAAAGGGCCGCCGTTACTAAATAGAAACAATGTCACTTTGTAGTCATTCGCGCTGAGCCACTTGACCATGCGGACGACAAGCATTTCCACACCACCCGGCTTCATGTTTTTATGAATTAGTGCAATCGATTTGATCGGACGTTCCGGCTTTTCAAAATCAAACAAACGGGCATTGCTGAATGTACTCATAAATTCACCTCATCTACTAGTCTGTTTTCTATTAGTTATTCAGAAATAACTTGTTTTATGCTTATATGTAAGTCCTGCTTGAATGATGCGCGAATTCTGAAAGGTGGACGGTAGCATCTGGTTAGTCAAGAGCACAGCCACTGTTGGGTTGTCTGTTGCCTCGGGTATTTCCCGGGAAATGATCCTCTAGTAACGAGGGGATATTCCAAGTAAATTCGTTGTTCCCTAAATGCGCATTCAAACCCATTTCATAGCGCTCACCCGTTTCTCCTAAACGAAAAACCGTGTCGATTGCCTCGCATAGATCACGAACAAACAGTCGACCTCGCAGTTCAGCTGTGGATTCTTCTAAGGGGGCGAGTTTACTTTCTACTGAATGCTGAAAGTAGCTCCCAGTCAGTTTGTCCTCTTGCGGCATAGGTCCGAAAACTTCTGGACTGGCAGTAGTGACGATATTCAAGCCGTACTGCTCATGAAAATTTTGGATCATGACGTCGGCTTTTTCTTTGCTTTCGCTATATAAAGTTTCTTGTTTCGTATCTGCCAGTGACAAGTGATGAAAACGGGACGCCGCGTAGTTGGGGTTAGGCTGATGAGCATCTAGCATCCACGTACTTTGTGCAGCATACAAAAGGTTCATCGTTCCGAAAACATTGGTTTGTTCATAAAGCCGAATTTCCCCGACACAGTCCATGCTGCGCGTTTCTGCTGCGAAATGAAGGATGTCTGTTATGTCATAAAGCTCAAACAAGTGATTGATGGCGTGCGCATTGCGAATATCGACGCGGTGATAGGCATAGCGCGCTGTATGTTTTGAGAGAGTTTCTATGCAGCCAGCTTGTGTATTGTAATCGATATTAACGATTTGGTAATCTGGGTATTTGTTTAAATAATAATGGATGATATGGGAGCCGATAAATCCGTGGCCACCTGTCACAAGCAAGGTCTTCGTATTCACTGCCATCCACCTCTCCTACTCAATTACTGAAATCAGGCCTCGCCTAAGCAATTAAGCCTAACCAACCCTTCTTTCGTACCAGTTATACTTCCAATGTTATGACATCCGTGTTAAAAGTAGGTTAAAAGATATTATTTTCTAAATATTTAATCATTATACAATGTAATTAGATACTTTGCATCATTAAACGAAAAAAAAGTTAGTCTATAGACATGTTTAAATTTTAATTAGTCAGGAATATTTATTAAAATGGAATTTATTTGATGTGTTTTCCTTTAAAACGAGATTGATTAGAATGATGTATTGTTTTTTGGTTCTTGTAGACTATCTTCAAAACCGAGGATTTGTTGTAGAAATTGTGTTTTCATGTGGTCAGGTGTCAAAAAAATACTATTGGCATTGGTTAAAAGTGTTATATATGGGAAGCGCCTTATTGCTCTGGATGCACGAATGCAATGTTCAGCACCTTACAAAAACTGTAGACACTCTTTTTTGAAAGTGTTGTGCAGAACCTTGGCTTGGGAGCACGTGAACATGAAACCATCCTCACGATAAAAGCGCCGGCGCGTGCGCCATCACGCCAAGCGACTCCAGAACCCCACACCCACTACCTAACCCAAACAAAGTAAGTTCGCTGAGTCTCCCCGACACCAGCCAAGGCGCGACAAGGGCTAGGCGAAGCAATAAGACAAGTGCACTTCTTGGCTTAGTGCGGGAGCCAAGCCCAAAGCGCTCGAAGGCGACTTCCAGAACCCCTAAAAAACGATAAGCACTCGCTCCCACTCCCCCTTCCAAACAAAAAAAGCTACAGAAAACTCGGCAATGCCAAGTCTTTCTGCAGCTTTTATTTCTTAACTGACAAGCACGAATGCCCCCGTCACAATGAGCAACACACCTAGAATTTTGCGTTTGCCGATGTGTTCTTTTAAGAGGAAATAAGAAATCAGCATCGTCCAAATGTACGTAATCGCCGTCAACGGGAACACGATGGTATACGGCAAGAACTTCAACGCCACAATGTTCAAAATGGCGCTGACGCCGTAGAGGAAAACCCCAAACAGCAAGCGCAGCATAAATGCTTTGCGCTCCATGTTGATATTGAACGACGACGCTTTTTTTAGGAAAAAGCCGCCAAATGCGCCGACCCACGTCATGACGACTAACAACAAGACCAATAACAGATTAATCGCTGTCACCCCCTATGACGATAACCCCGATCAAAATGAGCAAAGTGCCCATCGAGATATTAAACGTGATGGCTTCGTCTAAAAACAACGTTCCGTAAAAAATGGCGATGACGTAACCGAGACTGAGTAATGGATGCAGCACGGACAGCTTGCCAAAACGGAATGCCGCGGTCATGAGCACAGCGCCCATGCCGTACAAGACGAAACCGCCGAGCATGTGCACGTCCAGTATCGCGTCAGACAGTTTCCATAGCAATTGACCCGTTGCTGTGGAAATGGCGGCAAAGATCATCAACAAGATGCCGATGGGAGCCGTTTTTTCGGGTTTATTCACGCAGAGACCCACCCTTGTCGTCGAAATTGAGCAAGCTGATTAGCAAGGCGGCGTAGAAAAAGAGCGACGCATTGAACAAATAACGGAAATCTTGAGCGGGCATGGTTGCCATGACGGCCGCTGTGTTTAAGGCGATTGGCAACAAGATCAACCAAATGCGCCAATTGTTGCGTAAATACGCAACATACAGGAACAAGGTGATGAAGAACAAGTACACGGCCGGGCGCCACAAGAATTCTTCTGCTTCTGTGTCGACTTTCAAATACAATTGCGCGCTATAGGTCACTTTTGGGTAAATGACTTGATTGAGTAGATTGAATTCATTGCCATAATAGATGTTGGTGACAAAGCGATTCATGTGACCGTCTTCTTCGAGTCGCATCTGCCACACTAAGGACGTTTCATCGAGAAAGGCTTCGACGGCAAGTCCTGGATTTTGAAGGACCAGCTGCGCCCAGTGCTTGGCGTATTGCGCCGGATCGTCGTAAATGACCCAGCGATCGTATTCGCCCCATGAAAATTTGATCGGGTCCACGCTAGACGGGTTGTATTTCTCAGGCCACAGTTCGAGCGGCATAAGGCGATTGATGTATTCGCGCTGCTCTTCGGTCATGTCGCCATTTTTGGTGACGATGTTGGCGATTTGCTGCGTTGGGATGCTGAGCGCTTCTTGCGGATCGGAATCGACCACGTCAAGTTTGGTATAGACGGGACCGGTAATGACTTGGTGAATGATGATGATGCCAAGTGTCATCGGCAGCAATTGCTTCCACATGCGGCGGTACATAATGAGTGCCGCGATCATGGTGATGACGAATACCGGAAACCCGTTATGGCGGAAAAACACCAACATAAACGAGCCTAACAGGAATAACAAGACGAACGAAACTTTTTTCGTTTCCAGTCCTTTTGTTTTCACGAGCAGTAAAATTAATAAAGAAAAGAACAACAACGACGTGCTGTATAAGACGTCTTTCCAAATAATGATCGACATGATGGAATTGACGGGAACAATCGCCGCGACAATTAGCACCACCCAAAGGATCCAGGTGTTGACTTTAAAGCGTTTCATTAGATAACCCATATAGCCCATCGTCAGTGCCAACGCAACGACTTGGAACAACGCAATGATGCCGGGGCTATCCCAGATTTTTCGTAAGAACATAATGAGCCATGTGAACATGACGGGATGCCAGTTGGTGAATTCTTTCGTTTCGGACTGCTCCCATTGCGATAACGAATCGGGCGTCATGGCAGCGGGATAAAAGGCGATAAACATGACCAGTGACGCACCGAGCATCGGCAACATGTAAAGCAACACATAAAACGGCGATACTTTTTGTTCACCTGCTGGCGTTTGAATGCTGAGCAAGAGCTTGATGATGGACAGCACGACGAGTGCGATCGTTAAAAACAAACCGAGATAAACAGCGGTTTTAACGAGCCAGTGGTTGTCGGCTAAGTATTGCTGGTCGCCAAGTAAGCTGAGTCCTGCTAGCACCGTGAACAGCGGCATGAAAATGGCTAAGCTGATTTTTTTAGCGCGCGTCCACCCGTTGACTGTGTGCACGAACGACCGACTGTATACGAGTAAGCCAAACAGCACGAGCGTGATGAAAACAATGAGTAAAGGATGTGCATTCCGGATTGGCTGGAAGTAAAAAATGGCAGTAAAAGCAAGGAAAAGTGCTGCAACAAAAGATGCAGCACCTAGTAGGTACGTTTTTTTCATAAAGTTTTCTCGCTTTTGATGCGGTCGCTAATTCGAATTAATTCGAGTTCGTATTGCTTGCGATGCGTGCCCGCTACGGTATCGAGTATGAGGCCACAAGCAAATGCCAACATAGACAACAGCATTAAGCCGACTGCTAAAATCGCGGACGGTACGCGCGTCACAAAGTCAGTTTGAACGTACTCGACGATTACAGGAATTCCCGCAGCTAGTCCCAAGATAAAGAACAAGGCAGCCCAGCACGAGAAGAATAGTAACGGCTTGTAGTCTTTGAATAAGGTGAAAATCATTCGCAGTACTTTGATGCCGTCTTGTACGGTATTCAGTTTTGATTCGCTGCCTTCTGGACGGTCGCGGTAATCGATTGCCACTTCTTTGATCAAGAAGTTGTTGTCCAGTGCGTGAATACTCATTTCGGTTTCGATTTCAAAACCCGGGCTTGTGACTGGCAGTGATTTGACGAACAAGCGGTCAAATGCACGATAGCCTGTCATGATGTCGGTGATGTTGCTTTTGTATAAGCCGTTGATCAGGTTTTTGACAAGTGTGTTGCCGAAGCCGTGGAATTTTCGTTTGTTTTCATTGAAATACGTCCCATTGGATAACCGGTCGCCGATGACGAGGTTGGCTTCTCCGTCGATGACGGGCTTGATGATGTTGTGGACGAATTCAGCTGGGTATGTATCGTCGCCATCTGCCATGACGTAAACGTCTGCATCGATTTCTCGGAACATGGAACGCACGACGTTGCCTTTTCCTTGGCGAGGTTCTTGGCGAACGACTGCACCGTGGGCCAACGCGACTTCTGTGGTTTTGTCTTTCGAGTTGTTGTCATAGACGTATATTGTCGATTCTGGAAGTTCTCTTTTAAAGTCATCTATCACTTTGCCGATGGTCATTTCTTCGTTGTAGCAAGGCAGTAATACTGCAATTTTCATAGACATTTTCTCCTTTTGATTTTAAACATTAACTAAGCTATCATATCATGATTCCCAGATTTAGTGAAACGGCTTTCTGTTTTGGGGTTATGTGGGAGTTTTTTGAATGTTGAGTTTTGGTGGAGTTCTTTTTGTGGGGTTCTTGTGGAGTTCGTTTTGTGGGGTTCTGGAAGTCGCCTGCGGGCGCTTGGGCATGGCTTTCGCACAAAGCCGAGAAGTACACTCGTCTTCGTGCTTCGCCTAGCCCTTGACGCGCCTTGGCTGGGTGTTGTGGGAATACTTCATGAGCCTACTGGTGTTGGGTTGGGAGTGAGCGTCGGGTTCTGGTGTCGCTTGGCGGCGGTGGTGCACGCGCCGACGCTTTTTGTGTTCAGATTCGGGATTAGTGGAGGAGTTTTTGAGGCATTCTATTAGTCGCCTTCGAGCGCTTGGGCATGGCTTTCGCACAAAGCCGAGAAGTGGACTCGTCTTTGTGCTTCGCCTAGCCCTTGACGCGCCTTGGCTGGGTGTTGGGGGATACTTCATGAGCCTACTGGTGTTGGGTTGGGAGTGAGCGTCGGGTTCTGGTGTCGCTTGGCAGCGGTGGTGCACGCACCGGCGCTGGGTGTGGAGATGGTTTTGTTTTTTTGAGATTCGTTACATCTGTTTTTTGATGATATTTTCTTGTGTTGGGTAGTACAAATGTGGTAATTCGTGCCAGGCACCCAAACAATTTCATGACAATAGATTTTTCTCACGTTATAATAGATGGGTTATGAAACTTTACTTGGTTGCTGCGGAATGGTGATCGCGTTTCTGTTGGGCTGGGTGAGTTTGGCGAAGAGGTTGTTCGGGGTTTTTGCTTCTCGCTTTTTTGAAAGTTTTTTTACGTTTTGAGCGTACTTTAAGCGATTAATTCTAGTATTGTGAAGGTGTCTGGACATGATTTTCAATTCTTTTGAGTTTATCTTTTTGTTTTTGCCGATTGTTTGGATTTTGTATTATGTTCTTGGGCGCATCCATATTCCGTTTGCGAAGACTTGGTTGCTGGTTGCTTCTTTGTTTTTCTATGGGTATTGGAATCCTGCTTATTTGCCGCTGATTTTGATTTCGATGCTGCTCAATTATGCGATTGGGGCTTTTCTTGGGCGTGATCGGGGTGGCGTTTACCGGAGAGGCATTTTAACTGCCGGGATTTTGTTTAATGTGTTGCTGCTCGGTTATTATAAGTATTACGACTTTTTTGTTGAAAACATCAATGTGGTTTTTGGTGAAGATTTGGTTTTGAAGAATATTTTGTTGCCACTGGCGATTAGTTTTTATACGTTCCAGCAAATTGCGTATTTGGTGGATTCGTACCGGTTGGAAACGAAAGAATATAATTTTTTGAATTACGGGTTGTTTGTGTCGTTTTTCCCGCAATTGATCGCGGGACCGATTGTTCATCACCGTCAAGTGATGTCTCAGTTTTCGTCTAAGGATTCTTACCGCATCGTTTATGAGAATATTTCCAAAGGCTTGCTGATTTTTGCGATTGGGCTTTTTAAGAAAGTGGCGATTGCCGATCAGTTTGCGGAATGGGCCAATCAAGGCTATGGCAATGTCGGTTCGCTGACTTTTGTGGATAGTTGGTTCACGACGTTGTCTTATACGTTGCAATTGTATTTCGATTTTAGTGGGTACTCGGATATGGCGATTGGGCTGGCGTTGTTGTTTAACATTCGCTTGCCGCTGAATTTCAATTCGCCTTATAAAGCATTGGATATTCAAGATTTCTGGAGACGCTGGCACATTACTTTGTCTCATTTCTTGACGACGTATATTTACATCCCGCTTGGAGGCAATCGAAAAGGACCTACTCGCACGTATTTACATATCCTGATTATTTTCTTTATTAGTGGGATTTGGCACGGTGCTGGATGGACGTTTCTGATTTGGGGGGCGCTGCACGGCTTTGCCAGTGTCATTTGCCGTTGGTGGAAAGGCACCGGGCACCGTATGAATAACGTGTCCGCTTGGATTGTGACGTTCTTGTTTGTCCATCTTGCTTGGGTCTTTTTCCGTGCATTGACCTTGGCTGATGCGTTGACGGTTTTAAAGGCGATGTTCGGATTTAACGGCTTTTACTTGCCAAGTGGATTGGCTTCGCTCGTGCCATCGATTGATGAAAATTGGCTGCTGAAGCTGCCGTTTTCTGCGTCTTCTATCGAAGTTGCGTTAACTTTAGCGATTGGGTTGGCGCTGGCGTTCTTTGCGAAAAATTCTGTTGAAATTATGGAGCAAAAGCAACGCAATACGCGCATGGCTGTTTTTATTGCTGTTCTGCTTTTCTATAGCGTGATGCAGCTGCAACAAGTTAGTGAATTCTTGTACTTTAACTTTTAGGAGATGATCCCATGAACGATAAAAAATTTAGCTTTGCCGTCATGGCGATTTTCGCCTCACTGACGTTTGCTGTTGCTGCTTTTAACTTTTGGATAGATCCTTTATGGCATTATGGTCATGCGCATGGGTTGAATGATGTGCAAATTGTCGCGGACGAGCGGGAACAAAAAACCGCACAACAGCTTTATGACCCGACAGACGCTGATACGTTGTTGCTTGGCAGTAGCCGTAGCACGTATGTTCAGCCGTCAGGGTTTGAAAAATGGACCGTTTATAATTACGCCGTTGCCAATTTATCGATGCGCGAATATTATACGATGTTGCTTTATGCCTTTGATCAACATCCGGATTATGAGCGGGTTTTGATTGGTGTCGATTTTTTCAAATCGAGTGAAGAACAGGCAAAAGATGCCCGTGCGATTACGGGCTATGAAACAAAAGTGCAAGAGCCTTTTTACCGGGCGAAGAATTTGCTGTCCTTTGATACATTCGGTTTTGCAGTTGATAATTTAAAATTATCGGCAGCGGACGACATTACGGCGGACCGTTTGTACAATCGACAAGGCGATGCGTTTGCGAAAAAGCTGACGGCAGAAGAAACCAAACGCGACACGGCAGCTAAAATTACGCGTTTTGAAAATACGTTTTACGGCGATCATTATGTTTATTATTCGCGCTACAAAGAAATCATGCAAAAAGTTCACGATACACACCCAGAAGCTGAAAAAATTGTCTACACGACACCGATTTCAACAGAGTTGTTCAAGTCGCTGGTCGGAACCGGCTTACTGGACGAATACGAAATGTGGCTCCGTGACTTGGTCGCTGTATACGGTGGTGTCTGGAATTTCATGTACCCCAATAGTGTAACGAATGACATTTTGAATTATTACGACGGCCACCATTTTTATCCAGAAATCGGCAAACTGATTTCCGAGCGTTTGGAACAAGGTGAAAATGCCGATGTGCCGGAAGATTTTGGTGTGTGGGTGACAGAAGATAATATCGAAGAGCATATGGCGATGGTTCGAAAGTTAGCGGCCGAGCTAGAATGAGTTTGGGTGCCAGGCACCCAAACAACTCTCAAACAATTCAAAAAAGCTTTCCGCGAGTCGCGGAAAGCTTTTTTATGTTACTTAATGTCGATGCGGTATTTGCCGAAATCATTGGCAGATGGTGCGACGTAAGTGATGCCGCTCGCTTCTGGTATGAGGCTTTGTGCGTTAGCTGACGTTTCAAAGGTGATGTTTGGGTTACCGGCAATTGGTGCGAATTTCCAGTTATCATCGGCTGCTGGGTCGATTGTTCCGACTTCAAGCATGTAGTCGATGATGACTTGGCGATTTTCATAGGCATAGTCGATCACTTCTTTGGCATCGGTAACGCCTGGGAAGTTGCCTGTTGCGCGGTAATTGTTTGTGACGACTAAAAATTCCTGTGTATCGGTTACAGGTGCTCCGTTATAAGAAAGCTTTTTGATGCGGTTCGAAGTTGGATTGACGAGTGCCGCTTCTGCATCGTATTTTGCAGGGATCGTGACGTCGATTTCGTACGTGACGCCGTCCAATACATCAAAATTATAGGTACGGAAGTCTGTGTTGATCAACGGTTGTTCTGTTGTTGCTGACGGGTTGATTTGTTGGAATTGCCCTGCCGCCATTTCTAGCCATTCTTTCACTTCTTTACCGGTTAGTTTCAAGGCATAAATGGTGTTGTCGAAGACGTATAAATCGGCGACGTTTTTAATGGCGATTTCGCCTGTCTTGATATCGGTGTAATAATTTCCGCCGTTTCGTCCGCCTGCTTTAAACGGTGCTGCTGCAGACAAAATTGGCAAGTCTGCGTTGGCTGTTCCTGCTACTTGCTGTTTGACGTACCAGCTCTGTGCGTTGTTGACAATTTGAACAGATGGGTCGTCTTTGACCAATGAGAAATAGCTGTTAATGGGTGCTGTGGTTTTACCGACTGGGCTGCGCACATAGTCGATGGTTGCTTCGTGTGTTTCTTTGACTGCATCAATCACTTGCTGTGAAACGATGTCTGATTCAGTATCAATTTTGCGCAATTGCGCTTTTCCGGATGCAACGTTCCAGTCTTTTCCTTTTGGAGAAAGCTGTAAATCGATAACGCCTAAATGGCTACCAAAGTTACCTGGCATCACAACAGGTGTCCCGTTAATCGTTCCTTGTTGTTGATTGACGTTCTTCAAGTCCCCGTAAGATCCAGGGAATACGTCATGATTATGACCTGTGACGATGGCATCGATGCCATCAATTTCAGAAAGTTGATAGGTGATGTCTTCTTCACCGATGTCGTATTTTTCATCCCCCATTCCAGAGTGGGATAACACAACGACTACATCTGCTCCCGCTTTTTCCACTTCAGGAAGGAATTTTTTTACTGACTCGACTGCATCTTTTGCCGTAACTTCCCCTTCAAGATGTGCGCGGTCCCATTTCATAATTTGCGGAGCAACAACTCCGATGACGCCTACTTGAATGGTGTGCTTTTTGCCTTTTCCATCGACGACTTGTTTGTCGATAATGGTGTACGGCTTGTAGCGGTTTTTGTTTGTCTTGGCATCGTAGACGTTGGCATTCAAGACAGGAAACGGTGCATCGTCTAGTGCTTCGTCCAAATAATCCAATCCAAAGTTAAACTCGTGATTGCCTAAAGTTGAAGCATCGAAATCAAGTGATTTGAGTGCTGCGTAAGCAGGGTGCAGCTCTCCTTTTTCGATGGGGTCGACGGATACTTTATACCCGCCAAATGGCGTTCCTTGAATCAAGTCCCCGTTATCAAATAACAGCGAGTTGCTGTTTTCTGCGCGTGCTTGTTCGATTAAGACCCCTGTTTTAGCTAAACCTAAACTGTTTGATGGCTGGTCTCGGTAATAATCGTAATTGACAAAGTTCGTGTGTAAATCAGATGTTCCCAAAATGCGCAATGTGACGTTCTTACTGCCTGCTGGCTGATATTCTTTCAGCAAACGCTGAACAATGGCCCGCATTTCGCCCGGAGAAACAGGTTTGGATGGCTTTACGGTACCGTCTCCGTATCCGACCAGTAAACCGATGCCCACTCCTTTTGCCAAGTCTTTTAACAGACTTTGACTGAAGTAATGGCGATCTTTAAACCCACCAAGCAATCCCGTTGAATATACTTTATCGGTTATCACTGCACGTGAAGCGATTGAAAATGCTTGCTCACGAGACAATTTTTCGTTTGGTGCAAACACGGTCTTCGACTTGCCGCTTGTGAGCTTTAAGTTGTATGCCGCTTCCACGTAGGGAGCGAGTTTTTTATCGACATCCTTAAAGCTGATCGTCGAACCGTCTCCTAACTCTACTTTTAAAGAAGTTACCAAATGCTGAATAAACTCGCCTCTCGTCACTTCGTTCGCTGCCGCTGCCTTAGGACTCGCAGTGAAAAATCCGCTAAGCACCAGAACGAGTGCCACCAGAATCATAGAAGCTTTTCTGCCAAACGTCATTTCTCCATCTCCCTTTAATCGAATAGTCGAACAACTCCATTATATACGACAACCGAAATAATAGGAGGTATTTACAAAAATTTCACAATGCAGGGTGATGGATTTTTGTTTGAATGAGTAAAAATAGCGTAATTGGTGCCTGGCACCCAAACAATTCTCACACTACTCTAAATTTTTTTCATAAAAAAATCCATTTAAGGACATTTAGTGGGTATACTATAAATGGAATTAACTATAGATCTTGGGAGGTTGGATAACTTTGAAGAAAACTTTGTTTTTATGTAGCACTGTACTGGCTTTGAGTTTGATCGCTACACCTGCTTTGGCTGCATCTGACGTGCCAGAAAACTACCGCTTTCACGACGAGATCGATTACCTGATTGGCAAGAAAGTAATCACGGGCTATGATGACAACACATTCCGTCCCGATAACGTTGTCACTCGCGCCGAAGCGGCGATTATGATTGGCAAGCTAAAAGGGTTGGATGGCACTCAAAAAGCGACTCAATTTACCGATGTGAGTAAAAGCAGTAAAGCGAGCGGGTATATTGCCGCTGCGCAAAAAGCCGGTTACTTGAACGGTTATCCAGATAAAACGTTCCGTCCCGACGCAAAAATGACTCGCGGCGATATGGCGATTGTCCTTGGGAATGTTTTCACGACACCTCTTTCAACTGAATTGAATTTTAAAGATGTTTCAAGCAACATGAAGGCATTTGAGTCGATCAACAAAATCGTTAGTTACAATATCGCCGTCGGCTATCCTGACAAAACGTTCCGTTCTTTAGATGCTGTGACTCGCGGTCAGTTTTCTGCATTTCTTGCGCGTGGATTAGAGCCTGTCTTCAAAAATGATACGCATATGGAAAACTCTTACTTGCGTGATAAAACGAAGATTTATTCATACCGTTTAGACGATGGCACGACATTAAATTCTCGCTATACGGAAGATTCTAAGCTCGCAGCAACTGGCGAATCACTCGGGTTTCTTTGGGAAAACTACACTAAAGACGAGGATGACATCTTCTATACAGAAAACGAAACCGACGACATGTATGCTATTGGCTATCCGTACTCTGAATATGTAGTTGAATTGGTTTACCCCATCCAAAAAGGGAAAGTATTCAACATCGACAATCCTTTCGCACCTAAAAGTAAAATTACTGGTGTAAATGTAACCGTCAAGACCGGCTACAAAACGTTTACTAATGCTACTGAAGTTACCGTCCCAGTTGATCCTTCAGTTAAACACGACACGGGCTACAAATATTACATGGTCGAAGGATTCGGCAATGTTAAAACAGTCGATCTTGATGGTAAAGTTTTCTACGAACTGATAAAAATCCAGTAATTGGTGCCTGGCACCCAAACAATTCTCATGCAATTCAATAGAAAAAAGCCGGAAGCAGCAAAGCTTCCGGCTTTTTTCTATTTAGTTCTTATTCGGTTTTCCTGGTTTGTCAGGCTTACCCGGCTTGTCGGGTTTGCCCGCTTTTTTCGTGATGGTGAACGTTTTTTCTGTAACATGTCCAGCCAGATCAACGACTTTGAGTTTGATCTCGTTTGCGCCATCGGTTAGTACAGGTACAGTTGTCGTAATGTTTTTACTGAAGTTTTTCAGTTCGTATGGTGCTGTTAGTTTTTGTGCGAAAATCTCATCGTCGTAGTAATACGCACTAATTTCGTCGAAATTGTCTTTGACGTTAAACGTGATTTCCACTTCGTCTTGGTCAGAACCGACTTTTTTCGGTACGTCTACTAATGTGATTACCGCAGGCTTCGTGTCTACTAACACTTGACGGCGAATTTCCATTTCGTTGCCGAATTCGTCAATCGCTTTGACGTTAACGTAATGAGAACCGTCCGCTAATGTCAGGCTGTGGCTAAAGGTTTTGCCGTCAAATTCTTTTGCCGGTTCGCCGTTAACGGTCACTGAGACAATTTTCGAATCGTCTTCTACTCGTCCAGCGATCGCCACTTCTTTTGTTTTGTGTACGGATAAGACGTCCGGCTTATCGATAAAGACGACCGGTTTGACTTTTTCTGGCGTCGCGGTTGCTAAGTCAACTACTTGTTTGTTGCCTCCTGTGTCGTAGAATACAGCACTTAGTTTGTCACCGGCTTTTAGCTCAGCTGACACTGCATAGCTCTTAACGCCAGGAGCTAATGAGTCGTCTTTCGGTGTTGCTGCATCTTCGGTTAGTTCTTTACCGTTTAAGAACACTTCCCAACGATCTGGGCCCGCTCCTTGTGGGTTATCGGTAAAGCTTGCAACTTCTACTAATTTGGCTGCCGCGTTATAGCTTGCGACCGCTACTGGTGCGACCGTATCGACTTTAACTGGGAATTCAAATGACTGCCATTCCGCATTTTCATAATCGATGACCGCGCGCAATTGAATTTGGTAGTTGCCATCTGCTACTGCTTTTTCAAGCACTTTTCCGTCCCAGCCATTTGCTGGATTGAAATTATACGATTCAGTTGATGCGTAATTTTTTACCAATTCATCTTCTGTGCGTATCGTCCGCAAGGTTTTGCCTGCCGCGTCCAATACCTTCACTTCAAATTCTTTGGCATTTCTGAGCAATGAATACACCGGAACTACTTTGTCCATGACACCATCGCCGTTTGGTGAAAAGGCGAATTGGCTTGGCACAAAGTCTGGTTGATGCGTTCCACCTGTAATGGTTTTGCCTTTTTCATCTGCTAAGAACGTCGTGCCGTAATAAGTGGATGGATTCCATGCCACGTAATCAAAAATATTTGCATCGTCCCATCCGCCGTTAAAGCCGAAGTAAGGTACGACTAATGGTGTGTTGCCTGTCACTTCTTCGTTCACGTCCGTTAATGTTAAGAACCCGTCCACGAAAAAGCCATTTGTAAAGGCTTGATAAGCTGCATCTTTTTCCAGTGCCGATACATCCACTGACACGGTGATTTCTTTGCTGTCATTTGCCGGAACTGCGACCGTTTTAGGCGCGTCAATCACCACTTGTTCTGTCACTACGTTCGATCCTGCAACGTTTGGTGCCGTTACGTCGACGCCGCTTGCTTTTAACACTTTATCGGTTTGAACATTTACAGCTACTTGATAATTTGCCGGTTGGTCAGAGAAATTCTCTGCAACGACCGTAAATGTAAATTTATCGTCTTGGATTTCTTTTAACGCTACTTTGGATTCGCCTGTTGATTTCTCAACTACCGTCACATCTGTCGATAGCGCATCATGCAATTGCATCAACCCTGCTCCTTGGCGGCGTGGTGAAACAAACTCACCCGCAATCAATTCTACTGGGTTGGCTGTATTCATCATCAGGTTTTTCGCAAACTGAACACGTTCTTCGCCGTCTAGGCCGAGTTCATCTAGTCGTTGGAAGATCAATGCCGTTCCGCCTGAAACATGCGGTGCTGCCATAGACGTTCCGCTCATTAAGCCGTACTCATCGTTGTTTAAAGTCGAGAAAATGTTGCCACCTGGCGCTGTAATTTCAGGTTTGAAGTCCAAGTTTGGCGTTGGTCCCCAAGAAGTGAAATTGCTCATTTGGCCAGCTGTCGGGCTTTTCGTTTCTAAATATTGCCCATCAAAGTTAACCGTAACCTTTTTGCCAGCATCGATTAACGCCTTCATCGCGACGCCATCTGTTTGAAGAGTCGACATATAAGGAATCGTAACTGCTGGGTCTGATGCCATATTGATGGTACCTGTTGTGTTGTTGTAAATAATAACTCCTACTGCTCCTGCTGCTTGCGCATTGGTTGCTTTTTCAACAAAGGCAATGCTGCCGCGTGAAATAAGCGCAAATTTGCCGGTAAAATCGGTTCCAGCAAAGTCAGCCGCTGTACCAAATCCTGCACTTGCCACTTCATAAGAAGCTGCTGGCAACTCACGCGGGTCTTTATCGTTTGCCAATAAGTACATCGCGCGTCCAGCTTCTGCACCGTCCGCTTGATAAGCAAAACTCATAGCTGTAATGATATCGTTTTCAAATGATGCTACACCAAACGAGTCAAATGAAACACTTGGTGAACCTGTTAAGCCGTAATCTTGGTTTTCTGCGTAAGGATAGAAATAACCCGATCCCAGCATATCCGAGTTTCCAGCTGAAATGGACACGAGAATACCGCTATTCGTCGCGCGCTCTACTGCTTGTTGTTCCGGGTTTTGAGAATCCACAAATCCTGAAACAGATCCAAGTGACATATTAATGACGTCTGCTCCTAATTTGATCGAGTCATCAATCGCTTTAATGTAAATATCTCCGTAAGTTGACGGATACAACGGATCGTTGCCGAACACTTTTAATGCCAGTAATTGTGCTTCTGGCGCTACGCCTTTAATGCCGCCATTTTCCTCATTGCCGTTTGCTCCCACTGTGCCGGCTACGTGCATGCCGTGCATTGAAGCTTCAGGTCCAAGGTCTAAAATTTCGTTGTTGCCGTCCATGTAATTATAGCCAAATGGCACTTTAGAAGTGAAAAATTGACCGCCTTCAATGGATTGGTCGCCGAGCAATGCACCGACTTCGGCTTTTGTAATTTCACCTGATGTGTCATCTGTTAATACCATATCTTTATGGCTTGGGTCGATGCCGGTATCAATCACGCCGACGACCATGCCTTCGCCTTTATACTTATAATCGTTCCAAACTTGTTGCGCTTGCACAAGTTCTTTTGAGTATTTCATTTCCGGTTTGATTTCCGGACGTTTGTATTCGGTTGACTCATAAACTGCTTTTACACCTGTTTGTGAGGCAATTTCTTTTACTTTTCCTGCTTCGACTTCAGCAGAAAAGCCGTTAAAAACCGTCGTGAAATTTTCTAAATAGGTAATCTCTGGAGCAAGTTCTGAAATAGTCGATTGAATTGAATTTTGTTCAGTGCTTACTGTTGCTTCTAATGATTCTTTTTGTTTCTTAGGTAAGTCTTTGTAAAGTACCCCTTTACGTGTTGCGTTTTCGATCGTTGGATCACTTTCTAATTCCACGATAATCCGAACTTGTTTTTTCGGATTTTTCGGGTTCTTCAGCGTTTCTGGTATTTTAACTGCTGATTTTTTGAGCTGCAATTCTTCGTTGCCGGCACCTGTTTTGTTCGGTGCTGCTGAAACATCCGGTATACCTGCCGAAAACGAACCAAAAGCGACTAAAAACACCAACGCCATCAATAAAATCGAACGTATCTTCCCCAATCTTTCTCCCCCTTGTTTAACTAACGGAATTTTCAAACTAAAAGACAGTTTAAATTTACCATATTAAAACACTCTTGCCACTATTCTTTTGTCAAATATATATTACGTTTACGTTACAATTGTTACAGAAGTAGTTAAATTACTCTGATGTAGACAACAAAAAATCGCCTACCCATAGGCAGACGATTTCTAAGCAACCAATCAAACTTCATCTTATTTAAGAGATAGTTGATAAACAAAGATTGCCAGCTGACCTCGCGTTACATTTTGACTCACGCCAAATTGTGTAGCGGTTACGCCATTCGTAACTCCGTTCGCTACGAGTGCATTGACCGCTTCTTCATAGCGTGGAGAGACATCTGTAAATGGCAATTTTTCGGCAGTTGGCTGCAAAGCATAACTATTTTGCAAAATTAATGCGATTTCACCTCGCGTCATACTTTGCGCAGCACCAAATAATGTCTCCGTCTTGCCATCAATATAGCCCGCATGTTTTAACGCATTAACGGACGCTACAGCACGTTCCGGGACATCGGTAAATTTAGAAGCTGGCGCTGCTATTAAATCTAATTCCAACTCTTTTGCCAGCCAAATCGCTGCATCTACACGCAGGATCGGGCTTTGAATGCCAAATCGCGTCGAACGCTCACCTTTAGTAAGTCCTCTTTTCACCAAATAATCAACGGCTGGGAAATACTTTTCAGAAACATCCGTAAACAATCTAGCTGTTTGCACAACCTCTACTTTCAGCGATACCGTTTTGCTTCCTACAGTCGCTTTTACCGTCGTACTGCCAACTGCTTTCATCGTCACTTTCCCTTTGGATACCGTTGCAATCGCGGGATCTGCAGAAACCCATTTTGCGGTTTCTGCTGCATTGATGACTTCCCCCTTTGTGTACGAAGCCGTTAACGCCAGTTGAACCGAATTGCCGACTGTACTCGTAATTGACGATTTGTCCGGACGTAAACTAAGTAACGGATTGTTCGTTTCCGATACTCTCGGTGCTTTATAGGAAGAAATTTGAATCAAGCCATGACCATATAGCGGATCTCTGCCCACTTTGCCTAAATCTTTTGCTTCTTCCGCTATAATCGCACGTAAATCCTTATTTGTTAATTTTGGATAAGCTTGCTTTAGCAAAGCCAATTGGCCAGCTACATAAGGCGTGGCCATAGAAGTTCCTGATAAATACTCGTACCGATTGCTGGTCATCGTACTGAAAACATATGCGCCGGGTGCCATCACTTCAACAGCGGGTCCTGTTGAAGAAAATTCTGCACGTTTAGCATCTTGATCCAATGCGCCGACTGCAATAACAGACGAATAGCGAGCAGGAAATTCCACATTATCCTCTTTTCCACTTAAAGTACCGACATTTCCAGCGGCCGCTACGATCAATAACCCTTTCGCATATGCTCGGTCAAAAACGGCTTTAAAGGCGTTGGAATTTTCCGCAGAACCTCCACTAAGATTAATAATGTTCATCTTGTTCGCGATTGACCATTCCACACCTTCAATCAAATCCGACAAATAAGCATTGCCTTCCCAGTCAAAAGCTTTTACAGAATAAATATCAGCGTCATACGCCACCCCTTTTATGCCAATGCCATTATTGCGGGCACCAATGATTCCGGCAACATGCGTTCCATGTCCCTGATCATCTGAATAGGAAGTTGTATAGTCGGCAGTTGAAATCCCGCCTTTAATCACCAAATCATTATGCGGAGAAATCCCCGAATCAATGACAGCAATTTTCACACCTTTTCCGGTAAATCCTGAATTCCAAGCTACGGGTGCTTTTATTTGAGGAATTCCCCAGCCTTCTGTTTGCGCACTAAGCGAAAACACAATATCTTCCTCAATTGTCCGAACTGATGGATCTTTTAAAAGTTCCTGCGCTTCTGCGTCTGTCATCATAGCAGACGCAATCGCCACTTCATCATAAACCTCTACATCAGAACCACCAGAATTTTCGGTCTTTTTAGCGATTGAAAAGCTCTTTTGCTCTTTTTCATAAACGATAATCATGCGTTTTTCATCCTGATCTTGTGCGGAAACCGTTAGTTGTCCCATTGCTGCGAACAAAAGTAACGCGCTCAACACGCCATAAACTATTCTCAATAAAAACCCCCCCTTTGCTAAACCAATTGAATTTGTTTAATTTTCCAAAAATAAAAGAAATATTTAACATACATATAAATCCGTTTCCAATTTCAGTATATAAGATGTCCGCATACGCGTCAAAGCCAATTGTATCCAGTGTTTAGTTACTTGTATTGTACGCACTTCCAGCAAAGATAGAAAGCTCTTTTCAAAAAAAGATATCAGAATAAATAAATTTCCATTATATCTAGAAAACAACCCACGTCCCCCCTAAATCTAAAATGTCAAAAGTAAAAATCATCACCCTGCAAGCGCCGGCGCATGCACCACCCAAAAAAACTACAAGTATTCTTTTTTGAAAGTGTTGTGCAGAATCTTGGCTTGGGAGCACGTCCCTGAGTCGGCCACAAATTGAGAAACATTTGAGTCCGACTCAGGGACGACAACGGGCCAGACACAAATTGGAGAACATTTGTGTCTAGCCCCAAGTGAACATGAAACCAGCCTCACGATAAAAGCGCCGGCGCGTGCACCACCGCCGCCAAGCGATTCCAGAACCCAACACCTACTACCTAACCCAAACAAAGTAAGTTCGCTGCGTCTCCCCCAACACCCAGCCGAGGCGCGTCAAGGGCTAGGCGAAGCACAAAGATGAGTGCTCTTCTCGGCTTTGTGCGAGAGCCATGCCCAAAGCGTCCGCAGGCGACTTCTAAAATCCCACAAAAACTCCTCCACCAATCCCGAATCTGAACACAAAAAGCGCAGGCGCGTGCACCACCGTCGCCAAGCGACTCCAGAACCCCACACCTACTACCTACCCCAAACAAAGTAAGTTCGCTGCGTCTCCCCCAACACCTAGCCGAGGCGCGACAAGGGCTAGGCGAAGCACGAAGACGAGTGCTCTTCTCGGCTTTGTGCGAAAGCCATGCCCCAAGCGCTCGAAGGCGACTTTCAGAACCTCACACTCGCTATTCCCCTAAAAAAAAACAGTGGCCAACTTCCAACACAACACCAAGCGCTTGAAGGCAATGTCCAGAACCCCTCAAAAACTAAAAACTCGGACCCAAATTACCCACTCCTAGCGCAGGCGCGTGCACCACCGTCGCCAAGCGACTCCAGAACCCCACACCTACTACCTACCCCAAACAAAGTAAGTTCGCTGCGTCTCCCCCAACACCTAGCCGAGGCGCGACAAGGGCTAGGCGAAGCACGAAGACGAGTGCTCTTCTCGGCTTTGTGCGAAAGCCATGCCCAAAGCGTCCGAAGGCGACTTTCAGAACCTCACCAAACCTATCAAGATTTCGCGTTCCTTCCATCTCTAAGCAACTCCAGAACCCCACAAAAATTAAAAGCCAGCCCCTCAACAGAAAGGCTGGCTCGGTTCTATGGCACCAGTCGGTTAACAACCGGTAACTTTTGCATCGCCAAAATGATGCCGAACGAAATAACAAAGATTAAGATCCAAACAAGCGGCACACTAATCAGTGGATTAAACGTTGTTTCATTTAAACCAAAGCTTCTATTCAAAAAAACTTGAATAAGCGGGTGAATGATGTAAATGCCGAACGTCGCTGTACTGATGCGGGTGATCAACGCATTTGGTTTGATTCGTTTCGCCCTATGCTGAAAGCCAATAAAAATAAACAGCGTAATCAACAAATTATTCGGCCGGTAATGCTCATAAAAAAATTCATCAAATTCGCCCGCCGGCAATCCGACATTTAAATAATAAGTCCCCCACACCGTCACCACATAACTGACTGCTGCGAGTATGCCAAGTGTTGGCAAGTATTTCTTCGGTACCGGGTAAAGCACGAGATACGCACCGAGCAAAAAATACCCAATATACGGTTCAAACAAGCCCGCAGCAAAAGCAAGTTCAAAGTCAAAGAACTTTGGCAAGAATGGTAAAAAGCTAGAAAAGAAAATCCAAAACAGCAAAAAGGCTTGAAACGTCTTCTTGTCCATATGCATGACGAGCAGCTTCAAAAAAGGCGCCATCAAGTAAAGACCCGTGATGGTGTATAAAAACCACAAGTGGTAATAAATATCATCGGTTAAAAACTGCACCAAAATTTCATAAGCGCTATACGATTCATCCAGTATGTAAATATTGTATAGCGTGTACACCAAGCTCCAAAATAACAACGGAATAACAACTTTTGCCAATCGTTTCTGGAGAAATTGCCAGACACTTTCTTCTTTGCCGCGCGTCAGGAGCAACGCCCCACTAAGCATGAAGAAAATAGGTACACACCAACGCAACCCTGCGTCAAAGGCGTTGGCAAAATGCCAAATCCATTCATCTGTCGTAGCATTGTTAATAATTTTTGATACTACATGGATGCCGACCACAACAAAAATCGACAAGACCCGCAGCCAATCCATATAGTCGTATCTTCTGGCCATTTCGGGTATCTCCTTTTTCGAACTAAATTGGATACGTATTCATTGTCACTGAAAATCACTTGAACAAGTTCGACTCCTTCTATTATAGAAGAAAGAGTTTCACCACTTTTTGTTCCCTTTATCATCTTAGCTTGTTGCAGAGCTTTGAACCAATACATTTTGATGACAAATTAGGATTCCACTAATTGTCGGCACAGCTTTCGGATTTCTTCTTTTCGTGTGTCGACTAACTCTTGTCCAAGTTTAACCAAGGCCTGGATATTTTCCGGAGAACCATCGTCTAGTTTTTCCCTGCCATCTTGCAACAATTCAATTTGAAAGCGGTAGTAGCGCTTGTTTTTTTCTCGTTCCGGTAACACATAATTCAATTGATAATGAACCACATCTGAGCTGCCGTCCATTAGGATATACCAAAGTGGACGTGCCCATCTAAGCAGGCCCCATGTACGGTAATTTTCAAATTCGATGGTCAGCTGTGGATTTCCTGTTCCGAGTGACACAACGAGTAGATCTTCATCGTCCGGAAAAATTTCTTTTGCTTCCGCATAGGCACACATCGCTGGATTGTTGGCAAACACCCCACCGTCAATAAAGCTGGCACCTGGATAGGCCTTTATTTTTTTGGGCGTAAAGTAAGTGGGAGCTGCCGATCCTGCCCGTGCTACATCCCGCATCAATACATCTTTTTCGATTTTCTTTGTATGGACGTCACGACTTTTGAAAAAGGCAGTAAACCGGCCGCGGAGTTCATAGCTCGGAACGACGACAGGTTTGATCGCTTCTGAGAGCATCGTGCGTCCAAAATACTTTTTCAGCACTTTTTCAAGTGTACGTGCATGGTAACGGCTCGTGAAGATGCCGCGCGTAACTTTGTAAAAAAAACTTTTATCAAATATTTCTTGAGATTCTTCTATATAAAATCCAAGAAATTGCTGTGCCGAATAGCGCGGTTTTCTAGCATCTTGCAGATCTGGTGCGACAAGTCCGAGTGCCAAAATCCCACCCGTCGATGCCCCGACAATCAAATCGAACAACTCAGAAATGGGTTTTCCACTTTCTGCTTCTAATTCGGCGAGTAGCATTGCAGGAATAATGCCACGCACACCGCCTCCATCGATCGCTAAAACTTTTTTCACGCTAGTGCCCCCCCTCTAATTTTCTGATTAATCTAATTGTAAGAAGCCTTTCGAATGTTGTCAAAATTGGTTCCAAATTTAGTTGTCCAATCTCATTTTTCACACTATTGAGATAGTAATATTATTTCTTTATGCTATTTTGAGTATTGTATTAGTAGATGAAAAAAAGACTATTCGTCTAAGATTCCCTTGTATTTTTTTGGCTTTGTGTAGCTAAAATAGAGCTGGCAGGACTTTTAATTTTGGATTTATTAGGATGTTAATTGTTACAAAGCAACTATATCGAGACATGAAAAGCTCTTTTTCAGAGAATTAAACCTTTTTTTCGTTTTTTATTGCCATTCAAAATCCCTCTATATCAAGGTTTCCAAAGCGTTTTCATTTTGTTATACAACTGTAATATAACTGCAATTGAATTGACGTTGTTTTTAAGTTGTTCTCTCTATATAGTAAATGACAGAGCAAAATATTATTAATTCATGAATGTGAATAATAAAAACTTGGAGGAACCAACAACAATGAAAAAACTTTTCTTTACGCTACTTACAGCAGGATCATTGCTATTTGCTAACTCAGCCACAGACGCACAGGCAACTCAGCCTATCCAAAACGACGCTTCATCTCAGGTAACTACGGATTTATCCATAGAGCAAGTTGCTGCCAGCAAAGCAACTGCAAAATCAGGTACATTTAAAATGAAATACAACTCAAACGTTCGTGCTGATGCAGGAACCAAATACAAAGTTGTGACGATGGCTAAAAAAGGCTCAATCGCAACGGCTACTCACCAAAAGAAAGTCGGCAAATCGACTTGGTACAAAGTAAAAGTTAACGGCAAATCTGGTTGGGTACTAAGCACGTTGCTTACTTCAACTACCGTGAAAAAAGCTTCAGTGAAAACATCTTCATCTTCATCAGTGGTGTCAGAAGCGCTAGAACTTCAAGGCATTCCTTACAAATTTGGCGGCACAACTACTGCTGGATTCGACTGCAGCGCATTTATCCAATACGCATTTAAACAAGCAGGCAAAAGCGTGTCACGCACAACGCTTTCACAATATGCTGAGACTTACAAAGTCAGCAGCCCACAGCCAGGCGATTTGGTTTTCTTTGCGAACACGTACCGCGCTGGAATCTCACACGTCGGGATTTACATCGGTAACAACAAGTTCGTCCATGCAGGCGGAGCAAAATCAGAAGTCAAAAGCATGAACGATCCTTACTGGGGCAAAAAATTCCACAGCTTCAAACGTTTCTAATCCAATCAGATACTCAAAAGAGTGACCCGAACGTCTGCTGATAGCAGGCCTTTGCTGGTCCTCTTTTTTTATGTGGAAATTTACCTCTTCAACTCTTCCTTCACCTCTAGCGACAGCGCGTGCACTTCCGCGGCCAAGCGATTCCAGAACCCCACACCCAAAAAAGTAAGTTCGCTGAGTCTCCCCCAACACCAACTGAGGCGCGCCAAGGGCTAGGCGAAGCACGAAGACGAGTGCTCTTCTCGGCTTGGTGCGGGAGCCAATGAGGGACCAGGTGTTCCTGGGACCTCATTTGCGACGAGCTTGCGCAGGAGCAATCATCTTTGCTCTACCCAAAGCGCTCGAAGGCGACTTCCAGAACCCCACAAAAACTACAAGCATTCTTTTTTGAAAGTGTTGTGCAGAACCTTGGCTTGGGAGCACGTCCCTGGGTCGGCCACAAATTAAGGAACATTTGAGTCCGACCCAGGGACGACAACGGGCTAGACACAAATTGCAGAACATTTGTGTCTAGCCCCAGGCAATCATCACCCTAAAAGCGACGGCGCGTGCACTTCCGCCGCCAAGCGACTCCAGAACTTCACCCCCACTCCCATACCCAAACAAAGTATTTGTGCTGAGTCTCCCCCAACACCCAGCTGAGGCGCGTCGCGGGCTAGGCGAAGCACTAAGACGAGTGCTTTTCTCGGCTTAGTGCGAGAGCCATGCCCCAAGCGCTCGAAGGCGACTTCCAGAACCCCACAAAAACTACATGCACTCTTTTTTGAAAGTGTTGTGCAGAACATTTGTGTCTAGCCCCAGGCAATCATCACCCTAAAAGCGACGGCGCGTGCACTTCCGCCGCCAAGCGACTCCAGAACTTCACCCCCACTCCCACACCCAAACAAAGTATGTCCGCTGAGTCTCCCCCAACACCAGCCGAGGCGCGCCAAGGGCTAGGCGAAGCACTAAGACGAGTGCTTTTCTCGGCTTAGTGCGAGAGCCATGCCCCAAGCGCTCGAAGGCGACTTCCAGAACCCCACAAAAACTACATGCACTCTTTTTTGAAAGTGTTGTGCAGAACCTTGGCTTGGGAGCACGTCCTTGGGTCGGCCACAAATTAAGGAACATTTGAGTCCGACCCAGGGACGACAACGGGCTAGACACAAATTGCAGAACATTTGTGTCTAGCCCCTAGTGAACATGAAACCAGTCTCACAATAAAAGCGACGGCGCGTGCACTTCCGCCGCCAAGCGACTCCAGAACTTCACCCCCACTCCCACACCCAAACAAAGTATGTCCGCTGAGTCTCCCCCAACACCAGCCGAGGCGCGCCAAGGGCTAGGCGAAGCACTAAGACGAGTGCTTTTCTCGGCTTGGTGCGGGAGCCATGCCCCAAGCGCTCGAAGCGGTGTATAGAACCCTAAAAAAACTTATTATCCCAGTTCAATCTTACTTAGCGAAGGCGCGTGCACCACCGCGGCCAAGCGACTCCAGAACCTTACACCCATCTACTCCACATAAAAATAGGTGCATTTATGCATCCACCACTCCCTAGCTGAGGCGCGTCGCGGGCTAGGCGAAGCACTAAGACGAGTGCTTTTCTCGGCTTAGTGTGAGAGCCATGCCCAAAGCGACCGAAGCGGTGTATAGAACCTATGAAAAAACAGACCCCTTCAAGAGCCTGCTCGTCATTTATTCACAATATCCGTAATTTGATAATCTCCGTACTCATCAATCACCACCGTATAAACACCTGCGTGTGACACAGTTGTTGATTTGTCGCCAGTTTCTTCGTAGTAAGTAAACTCTGCTTCAGCAGTGACTACTGCACTTTCTTCGTTAATCTCAATACGCGTAATTGTCGGTTGAACCGTATCGTACATGCGATTTTTCCCGCTATACTCTCCAATCAAACGGGACGCTTCCTGCTCCGCTTGACTGCCTGGCAACACGTAGGACAAGTAATAAGCCGAGTCAGCGTCGTTTAATGAATAAGGCAGTAATTCGTAGTAGGCGGATATAAAACTTTCCAGCAAATCTTCAGCAAAATAAGCATCTTTAACATCTTGCAAGACGATTTCCTGTTCTTCGGTAACCAGTGGGTTTTCGATCCATTCGCTTAGTTGATCCCAGACTGTATAGAGCGGAATGCTGTAGCCAGATCCTGGTTTTTCTTCGAGAATAATCGAGTTGATGCCAAGAATTTCTCCTGTATCTGCTGCGATGAGCGGCCCACCACTCGATCCTTGGGCGATTTCTGCGGTCATTTCGTAAAGGTCTGTGTATTGGTATTGATCCGAAAAATCGAGATCGGTTGCTGTGATTTCACCGGTTGTTGCGGTGTTGCTTTGGTCGTTTGGACTGCCGATTGCGACGACTGGCGTACCGATTTCCACGGGCTCCATTTTAATCGCTAACGGCTCTTTCCCCGCCAGTTCAGCGACACGAACAATGGCAAGATCCTCCGTTTCAGATATACCGATCACGTTGCCATTAAACTCTTGACCGTCGCTATTTTTGACGGTGATGTAGGATGCATCTAAAACGACGTGGGCATTGGTCAAGATGTCCCCTTTGTTGTTAATCAAAAAACCCGAACCTTGTTCAAGATCGGTATACAGTGTGTAGACATGCGTTTTAGCATGGGCGATCATCGTTGCTTGGCTTTGCTCTACCATTTCAGTTTCTTCTGGAACTGGTCGCGTGTCCTCTTTTGGTGCTTGACAGGCACTCATGACAACAACAAAAAATAAAAGAACTGGCCGTATTTTTTTATAGCTCGAGAGTTGATTCATCGTGTTCACTCGCTTCTTTTTGTGTTCATTATATCAACTCGCTGATAAAAGGTCTTGTGCGCGCAAAGAAAAAGCATCCCGTTAAACCGTGCTTTTTAGGCACGATTCAAACGGGATGCTTGTTTGGGTATTATTTTTTCTTTATTTGGCCTTTATTTGTAACGACTGTGTAGTTTCCTAACTCGTTCACATGAAGAGTAAACGTTGACCCTTTTAATGTTCCTTGCATGATTTTCCACTTGCCTTTACGATCTTCACGCGCACCAAACTGGATTTTCACGTCTTTCGTTGTGTCAAATGCCAGTGTCACCGGTGAAGTGAATGTCAAAGCAAGGTCTTTTCCTGCTGCATCCGTTACCGACAAGTCGATTTGTTTCGTAAGAGTTGGGCGTTTGTCGACTTCTTTTGCGTCTGCCACTACTAGCTCTAATACAAATGCAGATCCTGCAGCTGAGACAATTTGCTGAATGTTTTCAGCTGAAAAGCTGACAGCTGCTGTCGGCATGTCGACCCGTAAGTCTTTGCCGCTCTTCAGCAGTTCAACTAGATTTCTTTCAGTAAATGTAATGGCAAGTTCTCCATCTTTATTCGGTTCGCCCGCTGTAACGACAGCCTGGTCACCTGAAAAGTCAGGATTTGCTTGTTGTTCGCCCGGAACTGATGGTTTTTCGAAGGCAATTTGTGCTAGTAGCGGATCATGATCTGATGCGCGGCCCTGTTGTTCCATGAACATCGCGTTAATGTGGACCATATCCAGTTCTGTACGTTGTGCCAAGTTGTTCGTCACAAGCAAGTGATCGAGTACTTGTGAATTTCCTTGGTAATAATACGAAAAGCGATCTTCTACTGGCACATCTTCGACTTTATTCGTTAAAATATCGCCTTTTAATGCGGCTAGCGCAGGCGTAAATTCGAAATCATTCATGTCTCCTGCAACGATCACGTTCAAGTCTGGATTTTGTTTAAGTCCATCCGCGATAAAGCCGTTAATCGCTGTTGCCAGTTCAATGCGCTCTGCAACAGAGCCAAGAACAGGCGGCTGGTTTTTGCCGAATAGTGGCTGGTCTCCACCTTTTGAGTTTAAGTGAGCGCCAATAACGACGACCTGCTCACCTTGGAAGTCAAATTGTGCAGCAATTGGTTTACGGGTGTTTGGCATTGCGATTGGTTGAACGCGTCCTGGATTCAAAGCCAGTTCGCCGTCTACCCACGAGTTGTCTTGAGTTGCAGTGCCTTTTGTTCCTTCTGACAAGGTTACGCGTTCAGGATTATACAAATACCCGACACGGATGTTGCCACCTGGTTGCCCACCGTCTTTGTTGTATTCAGGTGCGATGTCAGTCCAGGCATATGTTGGACCGCCTGCTGTTTTGATGTCTTGAATCAACCGTTCATAGCTTAACGTTGCGTCACTGTTTCCTGATGCAACCGGGCCGTCATTGTCTTGTACTTCTACCATAACGATGATGTCTGGTGAGTTTAAGTCGTTAACGAACGACTCTGCAATGCGCTGTGCTTTGGTATCAGATGTATGACTCGGATCTGCAGAAAAATTTTCTACATTATAAGCGGCTACCGTCAGTTCGTCTTTTTGCTTAGCAATCCATGTTTGTTCCGGCTTCGTGCCGCCGTCTTTAAGCGTTGGTAAATCATTTTCTGTCGCCCATAGCTTGTAGTTACCAAAGCCGAAGCCCATTACGCCGATAATATTACCGGTAAACGAGTCGCCTGCCTTGGCTACGTAGTTTTCATTGTTGAAATCGACGGTAATGCGTTCTGGGTTATAGTCATTTTCTGAAAGCAAAATTCCACCTTGTTTATGGAATTCTGTGCCTGGTGAGTTTTCAGCAACGACGACCACTTCGCCGTAGTTTTGTGGTCCCACAACCTGTGCGTTTGGTACAGCTAAGCGCATAAGTTCAAGGGATTCCCAGAAATCAACGCCGTCTTCTGTCGGATCAAACGATGTTAAGCCATCGTTATCGATAATCTCAGATGGCGGTTGAACGTCTTTTCCAATGACAATGGGTTCAGGAAGTGCGGCTGTTGCTGTTTTGGTTGCGTCAGTCGCACGAATACGCGTGATTGGTAAATCGTTATCTTTTGCATCTGAATAGCCTTCTTGGAAATGCTCTTCTACAGTTCCGGTGATGGTAACCAGGTCACCAAGTTGAAGACCATTTGATGCTTTATTGACCATCAATGCTTCTGAAGTTGTCACATCATCATCTGGATTGATGTCTTGAATGACGAAGTTTGCCGAGTTGTAGACGTGTGTCACGACACCGACGATTTCATTGACAACGACACCTTGGTAATCTGAGTAATGATTCGCGCCTTGAATATCACGGATTTTCAAGGCGCCTGTTTTCAAAACGGTGTAAGTAAAAGTAAAAATCTCAGACGTTTCGTCCGTGATGGCGATGGCTTTGATCGTTACGTCTTTTGTCAAAACGATTGGCGCTGTGTATTTGGTGCTTGCGGCAGTTGGTGTGGAACCGTCAAGCGTATAGTAAATAGCGGCGTTTTTCCAGCCTGAAGCTAGCGTGATTTCAGTGCCTTCCGAAACGACACCTGGAAACACATCCACATAGACAGCTGGCTTATTCACAAGGTCAAAGCTCTCGAAGCCGAGTGTTTTCACCTGATAAGAAGCGTTGAACTTTGAAGCGATTCCGCTGACATGGATTAAATCGCCTTCTTTGTATTGCTTCGTAAATTGTTCGAAGTTTAGTCCGTTGCGGTTATCGTTACGAATGGTGACCGTTTCACCGTTTTCAGCTGTTGCCGAAAACTCAAACGTTCCAAAATCGTTAACGGATTTCAAGTTTGTGATGGTCACATTTTCTAATTCAATACGCTCGCCTTGTGTCTGTTCATTGATAGCGGTCGGTGTAACGGTTTGAGCGGACGGCAAGTCGTTGCCTGTAGAAAGAACTTCTATTGTATTCGGCTGCAGCTGAAGCTCGCCGCTATACTCCGCGACCGTTCCCGTCAACCGCACCTTGTCTCCCGGTGCAACGGTGGCGTTTGAAGCATAAACGTACATGCCAGCTGTATCGTCTTGTACATAAAAGGCAGTCGCGCCCCAAAATCCTATGCCTGTTGTCACCGTGGCGTCAACTTGGACGAGTTTGCCCGACATCGTGCGCGCTTGTGCCAACGTATCGACGACAGTTGCCTCAGGTGGTACTTCACCTTCAGACAGAATCGTGAAAGCCGTTGGAGACTTTAGACCTGCTGTTGTAAAGTAAGTTTCTAATGAACCTGTAATGGTCACTTCTGCTTTAAACTTAGTTGGATTGTTCACCAAGTTTAAACCTGCACGAATTGCGGAACTTGATGGCAACTGAACTGGAAGAATTTTCGTCGGATCGGTTTCATTTGGTGAATCAGCAAGCCCTAGATTTGAAGCAGCTGCAAAAGGCGCTTCTTGGTCGTAGCTAGTGTTGCTAATGACTGTCCCGACGATAAATCCTTTCACCGTAGCCGAACCGGAATTATTCGCAATGGCTTCAGCTACCGTAATCGGTTCTGCAGCAGTTGCAGTTGCTGCTGTGTAAGGCAGTACTGCAGACAAAACCAGTAGTAAACTCAAAAAAATCTTCGTCCATGTGTTTCTCGACAAAAGCTCCACTTCCTTTGAATAGAATGAGTTACTTATCAAGTATAGCGCAAAATTGTAAACGCTTTATTAAATTTATGCAAATAATGAAATAATTTTCTTATTTGGTGCCTGGCACCCGCTCAATTCTCGTACAATTCTATTCCCCATCTCTCCTCTCCGGAAGATCCCGTTCTTCGCAGTACATCAAATAACCCGTTAAGCATTTGGAATATGGCCTTGGCAGAAGGGTTGGCAAATAACTTAAATCGAGGAATTGATAGGGGGCTTGTAGCGCATCTGCGTATAATCGGTACGAGCTGTGTGGATAGTCTTTCATTGTGGCTACCATGGGGGTACTGGTATCTATGGGGTTTCTGTGGACGTATCGGCTAACTGCGAGGATGCTTTTGTGGGTTATGGCTTTGCCCGAATAATAACGGCTTTCGTAAAAATAGCCGCTGTAGTTGTATTTTTTCTTGTGATAATCGCTGTAGCGTTTGTTGATGAGCGCCATTAGCTTGCTTAACGGGACTTCGGGTGAGCGGATCAATAAGTGGTAATGGTTGGTCATTAAGCAATAGGCCAACATGGTAAACGGGTACTTTTCGTGTGCATACGTTAAGACTCTAAAAAAAGCGTCGATATCTGATTTCTCTTGAAAAATCGCTTGCCTGTTGTTGCCTCTCATCACAACATGTTCGTATGCATGCGGAGTCCAAATACGTCGACTTCTCCCCATCGTTTCACGCTCCTTCCTTTTCAACTACTGATTATAACTATAGTAGAAATAAGATTGAGGTTCGTCAATTGTTCTAAAAAGACAATAACTTGGATTTATGTACGCATACTGACTCAAAACTAATTTTTCACTGTGAAACCACTCGATAACCTGCAAATTCTCTTTCAAAATATTTTTTTGAATTGTGTTTGAATTGTTTGGGTGCCTGGCACCCAAACAATCAAACACTCTATTATTCACTCACTGTTTCTTGATCGTGAAGCTTTCTTCTGTGACATGTCCTGCTGCGTCGATGACTTTCAAGGTGAATTTGTTATCACCTAGAGCAGCAACTGGAACCGTGATGGTGATGTCTTCATCAAAGCCGACTTCGCCGTAGGGCTCGGTCATGTCTTGGCGAAAAACTTCGCTGTCGATTACATACACTTGGATGGCGTTCATGTTGTCTGAGACATTAAACCTTACTTCTGCAGAATCTGCTTCTGCACCCACAGTTTCTGGCAGATCCAAAAATTTCAGTAGCGCCGGCTGTGTATCGATTAACACTTGGCTGCGTACTTCGAGTTCGTTGCCAGCTTCGTCGACGGCTTTAGCGAAGATGTCGTTACGCCCGTCTTTGAGTGTTAAGGTGTGTTGGAAAAACAGTCCGTCAAAGCGTTCGGCTTTTTCACCGTTAACGGTTACTGAGACGATACGTGACTGGTCTTCTACGACACCGAATACGCCGACTCTCTTCGTACTTAGCACTTCGAAAAGCCCCGGCGAGATGATGGACACTGCTGGTTGTTGTGTATCTGCAACAATACCGGTTAGTGGCACTGTGATTTTATTGCCGGCGGTATCATGGAATACCGCGTTTAGCTTGTCGCCTTTTTTGATGGCCACAGGCAATTTGTAGCTCTTGACGCTCGGTGATAACGACTGGTCTTCAAAGCTGTCCGGAGCTTGCGTTAGTTCCACACCGTTATGGAACACTTCCCAACGGTCAGGTCCTCCGCCTTCTTTGTTATCGGTAAAGCTGGTGACTTTCACCGTGCCCGTTTTCGTATCCAACGTAGCAGTTGCTTTAGGTGCCACGGTATCCACTAAAATCGGCATGACTCGTGACTGCCATTTAGCACCTGGATAATCAATAACCGCACGCATTTGCAGTTGATACTGGCCGTCTTTAACTGGCTTGCCGAGCACTTCGCCGTTCCATTCGTTGAAAAAATCATAATAATAGGAGAAGCTTTCCGTGAAGTTTTTCACTAGGTTTTTTCCTGTCTGCAAGGTCCGGAGTTTCTTGCCATCCGCGTCCAGCACGTTTACTTCCAACGCTTTGGCGTTACGCAACAGCGAAAATACGGGAATAATCGACTCCCGGCTCCCGTCGCCATTTGGTGAAAAAGCAAAACGCTCAGGAACAAAACCTTGTTGGTGGCTGCCGCCGTTGACGATCAATCCAAAATCGTCCGTTAAAAATGTCGAAGCGTAAAACGTTTCTGGGCTCCATGCGACGTCATCAAAAATCGACGCTGCGTCCCATTTGCCATTAAAGCCAAAATATGGCACAGTCAGCGGCGTGTTGCCGGTCACTTCTTCGCTCGCATCGGTTAATGTAATAAACCCGTCGATGAAAAAGCCGTTAGTGAACGCTTTAAATTCGGGACGTCCTACTAAAGTTGACGCATCGATCGTCACTTGAATTTCTGTCGTGCCATTTGCTGGTACCGTCACAAGGTCGGGTGCGGTAATGTTGACGAGATCTGTTACCACTTTTGATCCTGCTCGATTAGGATCGGTCGTGTTGATCTTGCGCTTTTTGTGTTTTGCAATTGCATCGGTTTGAACGTTAACTGTGATTGCGTAAGTTGCTGCCGTGTCTGAGAAATTTTCAGCTTGCAACTTGATGGTGAGTTGATTTTTTGTCAGTTCTTTTAACGCGACTTTGGCGTCACCAGTCGCTCCGTCCGTGACGATTACGTCGGTCGATAAGGCGTCGTGCAACTGCATCAGTCCTGCGCCTTGACGTCTTGGTGACACGAATTGACCCGCTACCAGTTCAACTGGATTGGCCGTATTCATCAGCAAGTTTTTGGCGAACTCAACGCGGTCTCTGCCTGCTAAGCCAAGCTCTTCAATGCGCTGAAAAATCAATGCCGTTCCTCCTGCTACGTGTGGTGCCGCCATCGATGTACCACTCATCAACCCGTAGTCGTTGTCATTTAGCGTCGAGAAAATATTACCTCCAGGTGCAGTGATTTCTGGCTTAAAATCCAAGTTGGGTGTTGGTCCCCAAGACGTAAAATCACTCATTTTACCGGCATTTGGATTCGGCGTCTCAAGCTCTTTTCCGTCAAACGCAATGGTGACCGCTTTTCCAGCTTGTAATGCTGCTTTCATGGCCAATCCATCTTTTTGAAGTGTCGACAAAAACGGAATGGTAATAGACGGATCCCATTCCATATTAACGGGTCCTGTCGTGTTGTTGTAAATAATAACCCCTGCTGCTCCAGCAGACTGCGCTGCAAAAGCTTTTTCCGCAAATGGAATGGTGCCGCGTGCAATCAACGCGAATTTATCGGTCAAGTCTTTGCCTTCAAAATCCTCAGGCATACCGAGTCCAACTTCAACCATTTGATAAGAAGCATCTGGTAGTTTTTGCGGGTCGACTTCGTTTGCCGGCAAGTATAGCGCACGAGCCGACACTTTGCCGTCTACGCTGTAGACAAAACTCTCCGTTGTAATCACTGTATTTTCAAATGACGCTACCCCGAACGAATCCACCGAAGTTCCCGGTGTACCAATCAAACCGTAGTCTTGGTTTTTGGCAAAAGGTGCTTGAAAACCAGACCCCAGCATGTCTTCGTTGCCAGCAGAAATCGCTACTAAAATCCCATTATTTGTCGCACGTTCTACTGCTTGCTGTTCAGGACTCGACGTATCGACAAATCCAGCGGTGGCGCCGAGCGACATGTTGATAACGTCTGCACCAAGTTTAATGGCGTCGTCCATCGCTTTAATGTAAATATCACCGAAAGTTGTTGGGTATAAAGCGTCGTTGCCGAACACTTTCAGTGCCAACAATTGCGCTTCCGGAGCAACACCTTTAATGCCGCCCTTTTTTTCATCGCCATTTGCACCAATCGTTCCGGCTACGTGCATGCCGTGCATCGAAGCACCCGGTGCCACGTCACGAATTTCAGTGTTGGCGTCCATATAATTGTAACCAAACGGTACTTTTTCTGTGAAAAATGCACCTTCTTCAATTGCGTGATCCGAGACAAACGCATCGACTTGGCCTTTTGTTAAGGTAGCCGTCTTGTTATCGCTCAGTTTCATGTCGCGATGTCCCGAGTCAATGCCTGTATCGATTACTCCGACAATCATGCCTTCTCCTTTAAAGCCATAATCACGCCAGGCTTGTTGCGCTTGAACCAGTTCTTTGGCGTATTTCATCGTCGGCTGGACTGCAGGACGTTTATACTCCGTCGCTTCATATACAGCTTTAACACTTGGCAACTCCGCGATTTCGGCTACTTGTCCCGCAATAACTTCTGCTGAGAAACCGTTAAAGACCGCTGTAAACGTTTGAAGATAATCGATTTTGGGTGCCACTTTCGTAATAGCTGTTTGTGCCGTTTTTTGTTTTTTAGCGGCAGCCGCTTCAATGCGTTGTTTCTGACTTTCCGGCAACTCTTTGTAAAGAACACCCTTCGTCGTTGCGATTTCAATCGTCGGCTGTTCTTGTAATTCAATGATGATTCGCACTTTTTCTTTTGGTGACTGCGGCTTTACTAAGGTTTTCGACAGCTTCACTTCGGGATTTGGCGCTTTTGATGCGACCGGACTACTGAACCCTGTGACACTACTGATCAATAAGATGAACACCATTAACCAAAAACTTGTTTCCCTCATCTTGGTTCCTCCCTTTCAAGATAAAATTATCGAAATTATCAATTAATTAATTCACCTTCATTTTTCCATTTTACACATCAAAAGTCCATGGTTCCAAAGCTATCTTGTTGACCGTTTTTTCTTTAAATTTTGGGTATATTGTATGGGTGCCAGGCACCCACACAACTCTCGCGCAATTTGCTTGCCTCTTGTACTTCCTTTATACTTGAGGGTAGTCGATATTCCGATTGCAGCAGGAGCAGCAAAGTCGAAAAATTTTTTTGAGGTGATTTACATGAAAGTCAAATGGAGCTACAAGCCGGTTTTGGTGATGTTAGCCACCATGTTTTATTTCTTTTTGTTGGTGAATGGAATTGAAACCTATTTGAACGGTAGTTACGCTGAACGCGCTGTGTGGCGCAGTGATCACAAAGAAGCCTTTTTCTTTAATTACATGATTGTTTTTAGCTTGTTCATCGTGTTTTTAGGAATCTTTAATCGTTATTTTGTTAGTTTTGTCGTCACCAATGCGTTAGTGGTGACTCTGGCTGTTTTCAGCTATTATAAATTCAGTTTCTTAGGGGAATTTTTATACCCTTGGGATTTGTTGCTTTATAATAATGTATTGAATTTATTGCCAAATTTATATGAAACGATCAACTTGACACAAGTTATTCTTGTTTTCGGACTTATCGTGGCGGTCATTGTCGCCATTTCGGTGTTTCTGTTTATCAAAAAGCCAAAGCGCTGGATTCGCTTAAACCCATGGGTTCGTATGCTGTTTATTGGTTTAGGTGCCGCGTACTTGAGCATTTTTGTTTTCTATCGGTCCATTCCTGAAGTAGAGTCCACGTTAAAAGATGTCGACATTAACAACCTGACATTTGATCAAGAACGCAATTACAAAACCAATGGCTTTTTGTTGACGTTTATGTTGAATATGCAAAGTGCCATCGTGCTGCCACCAAGTGGCTACAACGAAAAAAACGTGATGGATATTGTTGACAACTTGACTAAAGTCGAACCGCAATCCAATTCAACGGCTAAGCAAGATCCGAACATCATCTTTATCATGAGCGAATCTTTCTGGGACCCGACGTCGATTGAAGGGTTGTCGTTTAATGAAGACCCTATGCCAAACGTCAGAGCACAGCAAGATGGTCATATTTTGGCTCCTGCTTTTGGCGGCGGCACGAGTAACGTCGAGTTCGAAGCGCTGACGGGTTTTACCAATATGTTCCTACCGCCTGGTTCCGTTCCGTACCAGCAATACATTAAAAGTGAAATTCCGGCGATGCCTAACTATTTGGCAAGTCTCGGGTATGAGACGACGGCCATTCACCCTTACCCGAAATGGTTTTGGAACCGGGAAGAAGTGTATAAACATATCGGTTTTGATGAATTCATTGATATTGACGGGTTTACCGATCCTGTCTACCGAGGACCTTACGTTTCTGACCAGCAAGTGACCGATACCATCATCGAACAAACAGAAGCGAATGAAGATCCGTCATTTATCTATGCAATTACGATGCAAAACCACACGAGTTACAACGTGGATAAATACCCAGATTTCACTGTCGAAACGCAGACACCTCCTGGAGTGGATCCCGTTTTCAATTTATTGTTGCGGTCGTACACACAAGGAGTCGCAGACGCTGATGCTGCATTTAAGAGCTTGATCGATTATTACGAAACGTCTGACGAACCAACCATTGTCGTCTTTTTCGGAGACCATTTACCTGCGATCGGCAATGACTATAAATTATTCAAGCAAGCTGGATATGTCCCTCGCGGAGCAGGAGACATTAATTGGAGCCTAGAAGATCAAAAGAAAATGAGATCCACACCGCTGGCTATTTGGAATAACTACGGCACTGAAGTTCCAGACCTTGGTACAATCAGCCCCTCTTTCCTAGCACCAACCGTCTTTGACCTAGCTGGAATTGAGCAGCCTTTGTATCACGCAGTACTGGAAAACTTCCAAGCGGAAATGCCGGGCTACACCAACGAAGTGAAAATAGACGCAGATGGCGAACTTTATAAAGTGACTCCCGATAAAGTGGAGACCACCAAACAGCAATACGAAATGATTCAATACGACCTGCTGTTCGGAGATCAATACTCACTCGAAAAACTGTTTGGTAACTAACCCTAAAACCACAGTTAAACCCCCACACGCCGAATTACCGGCTTGTGGGGGTTTTGTTGTTGAATTGCGCGAGAGTTGTGTGGGTGCCTGGCACCCACACATTTACGGAATGCGCCACCATCATATGCCCGCGCGGCGTCCAATGAAATCCGAGAAGTGGATCGACTAATCCGCTGCTTGCAAGATCAGTGTCTGTTGCGCCTCCTGCTTTTTGCACCGCGTTGGCATAATTATCGATGAGTTCAACACCTTGTTGTTCAGCGACTTTGCGAATAATATCATTGTAGCTGTCTTGCCACGCATGAAGGCCCCCCTTACTGGCATAGAGTTTTTCAATACCTGGGTTTTGCGCTGCTTGAGACTGGTAGTACACACGTTCATTGACGGGCAAATTGGTCATCAAAACAACCGTTATGCCTTTTGCCACCATTTGCGTTGTCATTTGCGAGATATTTTTTTCAAATTGCTCCTTACTGACTTGTGGTTGTTTCGTATCTGCACGCATTAATGCGTCGTTCAACCCGAACATCATGACGACCGTAGATGGCTGTTGATCCAACACGTCTTGTTTGAATCTTTTCAAGGCAATTGCTGTCGTATTGCCACTGACACCGGCATTGGTGATTCCTGCTAACGTTGGCCAATTGTGATTCGGGTAGTCGGGAAATTCTTTCGGTAAATAAGAACCTGACGTATTGCTGTCTCCAAATCCAATAACTTTACTCGGAAGTGCTGGTTGTTGAAGAGCTTTCCATTCCATCGCGCGATTGGCAAACGCAGCCATTTGCGCACGTGTGACGATGCCGTTTGGCCGGTAGGTATTGTCTTCCGGATACCCAACCGTAATGCCGTTATCACGCAGTGCTAAGACATACGTAAACATCCAATCTGTTGTGGTCACGTCGGTAAAGAAATTCGCGGAGTGCCCAACAAGATCAAAACCTTCTGTCAAAATCTTGGCCATTTGTCCACGCGTTAACTTGTCATCCGGAGCATACAGCCCATTGCCTTTGCCATGAATAACACCTTCTTTTTTCAATGCTTCAATATAACCAAATGCCCAGTGACCCGTCGCCACATCAGGATAACTCGCTGTTTTCGGATTGAGCGGCTCAATACCCGCAGCCAGTGCAATAATTTTCGCCGCTTGTGCACGCGTCACGTCTTGTTCTGGTTTGAACGTTCCATTCGAATAGCCAGTCAAGACGTTTTTTCCGAGCAGCGACTGAATGTCTTGATAAGCCCAATGCGTTGTAGCCACATCTTTTAGTGGCGCAGCGGCACTAGCCGACGTAGTTATCGTCGAAAAAAACAAGAGTATTGACAGCAGTCCCGTAAAGATAACGGCAGCGTTACATTTTTGAGGAAACCTCATGTGATTTTCACCTTTCTTCCACTCTTTTATACGTATCTTACCATTTATTGAATTGTGTGTGAATTTCGTGCGTGCCAGGCACCAAATAGCAAAAAAGTGATACCAGGTATTAGCCTGGTATCACTTTTTTTATTATGAGCACAAAGCGCTCAACTAACGTTCAATTATTTTACAAGAACGCCGTTTCTGTCAACCAATTCAGTTTGTCCAGCTTTAACTGTAGCACTTACTGTACCAGTTGGAGCTGTATCAAGCGTGAATCTTACTTGAGTTTCGTTACCGTCAACAACTACCAAATTACCAGCATTTGCTTCAGTTGATCCAACCTTAACATCGAATACAGAGTTTGCATCAACGTTAGGAATTGAGATAACTTCATCAAATGTTACAACTACAACGTCACCAGCAGTTTGTACTGAAGTGATTTTTGCAGGTGTGTTGTCTTTGATTGTTACTTCAGAGTTAGCAGTAACAATTACGTTTCCTGCTTTGTCAGTAGTGTTCAATACTGTTAATACTGCTGGAGTACCAGCTGTTTGGTTACCGATGTTTACAGATCCAGCAGGCAATTTGATTACTGCTGTCATTTTGTCAGTACCAGTGAAGTAGATGTCCGTTCCAGCAGGTAAAGCTTGTCCGTCTAGACGGTAGCTTGAAAGGCTGATTCCGTTAGCAGCAACTTCTTCGCTGTAAGAAACAGTGAATTCGTTAGTGCCTGTAGTAACTACTGAAGCAGTTGGTTTCTTGTTATCAACTGCTGCTGGAGTTCCAGGTACAGTGATTGTTGATGAAACTGCTGCAGATTTGTTCCCTTGTACATCTGTGAAGAATCCAGCTGGGAATGTTACCGTGTAAGTTCCAGCGTCCAAAGCTGCTGTAGTTGATTTGAAATCTACTAAGTAAGTAGAAGCGTCATCAGTTTTCAGCATAGATTCTGCATCAACAGCTGTGAAGTTTACACCTTGTGAGTTGCGGATAGTGATTTGGCTATCAGAACCTGCAACAACAAGTTTCTCGTTGAAAGTGAATTCTAATTTTTCGTTTTCAGCAGAAACACGTGTAGAAGAAAGTGTTGGTGCAGTCAAGTCTTTAGCGAAAGTTACTGAAGTACTGTAAAATTCGTTTTTGTTTGCAGCAAGATCTGTCATAACTCCAGCTTCAGCGTACAAAGTGAAAGTTTGTGAAGTTGCTGTAGAACCTGCTGGGAATAATTCCCCTACATTTAACAAATACGTTTTGCCAGTTGTGTCAGTAGTATCACGAACTAAAGTAGCTGTAGTTTGTGTTCCACCTTGTTGCAATTTAACAGATACGTTGTCTTCAACAATATCTTCGCTCAACGTAACTTTAGCAGTTTTTTGATCAACTACTTGTACACTTGTTACGCGTGGTTTTTCCATATCTGCTGATGGAGCAGTTACAGAACCATTGTAGATAACCATTTCGTTGGCAGCTTTAGACGTATCTTTAGCTCCTGCAACGTAAAGAGTAGCTGTTTGGCTAGCGTTTAATGATTTAGAGATTACAACTTTGTTTCCAGTAGTCGTACCTGTAACTGGCTCACCGTTTACACGGATTACCGTTGGGTTTGTTCCAAGGTCTTCAGAGAAAGTCAAAGTAATTTTACCGTTTTCGTAAACAGTGCTAGTGATAACTGGTTTAACAGTATCCGTATAAGTGAATACGCCGCTAAATTTCTCAGTGTTTACCCATTTACCGTCTGTGTCTTTTACGTTTGTAGCAGTTGGCTCAACTACAAGCACTTGATCTTTGCCTTCAACTGATGCTGCAAAAGTTAAGACTACTGAACGCTTGTCAGTTGACAATTCTGCTTTAGTTGGAGTTGCTGAACCTAATTTATAGTTTGCAACTTCAGTTGCATCTCCAGCAACTTTATCATCAGCGTTCAAAGTTGTGTTGAAGTTAACTTGAACCTGGTTAGTGTTAAGACCAGTCACAGATGATACTGTAGGTGCCATAGGAGCTTTAGTTAACTCATGTAATCTATGAAGGAAGATTGCGAAATCTCCACGTTTGATTGATGATTCGATTCCGAACTTAGTTGCAGTTTCGCCATCAGTGATTTTGTTTTCAACTAATGATGCAACTTCAGTTGCGAAACGGTGTTTTGAACCAACGTCAGTAAAGTTTAATTTAGAAACGTCGCCGTCTTTTAGGTCATAAGCTTGTGCAAGCATGAATGCTGCTTGTCCACGAGTGATTGTTTGATCCCAGCCGAATTTTGTAGCTGAAACGCCGTTGATGATTCCTGCTTCTTTAAGAGAGTTGACTGCAACCGCACCACGTTTAGGAACGTCAGAGAAACCTGAAGCTGGAGCTTTTTCGTTCATCAAACCTGCTGCAGTAGCGATCATGATCGCTGCATCGCCACGAGTGATTGAAGCGCTAACACCGAATTGAGTCGGAGTAATACCGATTGCAATTCCGCCAGATACTACGTAATCAACTGCGTCTGTATAACGATCTCCCACATCAGTGAAAGCTGAAGTTGAAGCTTGGTCTGCGAATGCTGCTGGAGCGATTGCCGTTGCTACTAAAGTAGCCGTTGCTGCAGTTGCTACGAATTTCTTGTAATTTTTTGGTTGGTAAGCCATTAATGTAATTCCTCCTTGGGTTTGTGGTGCTATAACTATATTGAGTCATATAACTCAATTCAATTATCCGTTTTACCATCACATTTCCACTATTTGTAGATTAACAACGTCTTATGAACGAAGCAAAGGTCCTACCTCTTGTGGATCAGATGAAAGTTTTTGTACAGATAACTAAACTCTTACTTAGTTTACCAAAGAATTAAGTTTAATCAACCACTAATGTAATAATATATCAAAAAATTTACTAATACTTACAAAAATAATACAAAAGAATTACATTTAATACGATTCTCTAAATATTGAAACCTTAAAATGGCAATTAGTACCTAGATAATCAACCCATTTATCATACAATTCCAATAAAAATGATTTTTTGTTGGAATCCATCTTTTTAAACCTCATCTAAAATAACAAATATTTATTAAAATAATAATTTAAAACTTTTAACTCCTATTTCTGTCGAATAAAACAAAGACTTTTTACTTACCACCTCTTTTCTTAACTAGTTTCAATAAAAAGTTTCTTCAAATTCAACTAGTCTTTGTACCCTCTCCTAGTAAGGACCTCCCCTCTCCCTTGTTTAGCCTTGTTTTTAAACTTGCAATTGCGCTTCATAAAAAAAGCCCCGAAAGACCGCGTCATTACAACGCTACCTTTCGGGGCAAAACTTACGATTGGTTATTTTGATTCGAGCAAATCTTCATTTACGACTAACATGGCCAAAATTGCTGCGACATAAATTGAAACAGCAGGTGCCGTTAATACATGTCCCGCAGTGTACGCAATGCCGATGCCAAGAAGAAAGGCAACGCCGTACAAAATATAAAAATAGGTAAAATGGGTTTTGATATTGAACAAAAAGTGAAGCAGGAATTTACCGGTAAACCAAACGAACGGAATCATCATATAAATGAAGGTCACCCAACCGAACGAATAAAACCAGTCATGAAAGTCCATTTCGATCATCGTTGGCGACTTGCCAGGGGCTGGCGTTTCATAATTCCCTGCAAAGCCTAAACCGAATAATTGCTGCATCATCGGCGAATCTTGAAAATCTTCCTTCATAAATTGTGCATAGGTTTCACGCGAACTAAACACTAAATTCTGTACTTGTGCACTTGTTATTCCGGTATCTTCTTCCTCTTCTTGTTGTTCTTCAAATCCTTCGTCACCTTCTACTAACACTTCATCTCCAGGACGGTCAACTGGTTCTCCGAAATTGATGCCGAGAGAAGTGATGTGAGCGAACATGTTGCCGAACACCGGCGTGACCGGCGTCACCGCAATTAAGACAACGGTTAAGAACGTCGCAATGAGCAAATTAATTTTAATGGTCGCCGTGCGTTTTTTCATAGCGAGCATGAGTAAACTACCGATCACAACTGATAATAAGACAATAATAATGCCGCCATAGCCCACTTTTGTTCCTAACGCTAGCATGCCAACAGCTAACAGGATAAAAGGGATCCACGACCAAGATTTTTTCCAGTCATCGGTTTTCTCAATTGCATACAAAGCCATGATAGGCAAAATAATTGCCATGATGGCACCTATTTCATTACCGGCATAAAACCAACCTGTAAATCCCGTTTTCGTATGCGAATAATTAGACAAACTCGTACCCGTCAATTGGGCAACGATAAAAATAACACCAATGAATAGTCCAGCAACCCATAAATACTTGGTCGTTTGACTAGCGATGTCGTACTTTTTATCTTTCAGCTGACGGTAAACAACTAACAACCCAAATAAGACGATGTGGAAATAAATAGCTTTGTTGAAAAACTTAAGTTCCTGGAACAAATAATAAGGGTCTTTAAGTTGAAGATTACTGACGATGTTAATACCAATTAGCAACGCTAAACCGATTAAATACCCAGTAAAAAGACGGCTGTTTTTGCTGGTCCTTGCCATCCACAAAAGAAATACGATCGCTAACGCCATATATGCCGTTCGAAGAAGTACTCCTACAGTTAGACTTGTATCTACCATAAAAATAGAAGCCGTCGTTAAAATATCGATGATCGGTTGTACGGCAATAAATGCGATAAAAAATAGTAGAATTTTTTTAGAGTCCATAGTTAAATCCTCTTTCATTTAGTTAGCTCTAATTTATGAAATATCGCAGAAAGTTTCGATTGAATCTTTCGCTGATCATAATTTTGCGCTGTTTCATAGGCAGCTTTAGCGATTTGTTGCTTTTCTTCCATTGTTAATTGGTTATACAGCTCCAACTGTTTAACCAAATCTTCCCACTCACCAGCAGTAAATAACCAGCTGTTGGCACCATCTTGGACATAGTCCAGTATGCCACCAATTCGGCTTGCTAGAATCGGTGTGCCACAAGCCATTGCTTCGAGACCAACCAATCCGAGACTTTCCCCTTTTCTCGTCGTCGGGAATATGAAAAGTTCAATGATGTTATAAATGGCCGCTAAATCTTGGTGTTTCATCAACGGAAAATGCACCACTATGTCGTCTAAGCCGAGATCTGATCTCATTTGAAAAAATGCATCGTCGTCTTTGCCTGAACCAACCATGATTAACCGTGTTTTGCTTTTTTCAGCTGGATTCTGCTCAAGAAAAGCAGAAAACCCTTTTAGTAAATGGTCCCAGCCTTTGCCGACATCCATCCGTCCAACGTAACCAAAATAACGCATCGTCGAATCTAATGCTAATTGTTCTAGCTGGCGTTGTCGTGCACCGGGATTCGGATAAAAGACTGCTGAGTTTACGCCACCTGACGGAAAAATTTCAATCGGTGTCGTAACGGCATATTTCTCGTGAACAAGCTCTTTGTAATAATGTGATGGCGTAATAATCATCGTGGATTGCTGCAATAGCTTTTTAACATAAGGTTGGAATTTTTCTTGAGAGGCTACTTCCGGAACCACGTCACTGCCATGAACATTTGTCATAATTTTGACAGATGGCTTTAGTTTTTTCAATAGTAAAAGCGGAAAAGCATTGTGAGCTGCATAATGCACATAAATCGCATCGTAGTTACCTGTTAGCCCTTTCCGAAGAACGTTAGCATAATGGCCAAGATAAGCCGCTATTTTTTGTGATTTTTTAATGGACTTTGTTACAACCGCTTTGTCTACAATAAATCCTTCATCCGTTAAAATGGCTTCGGTGTTTTTTACAAAAACGCCGAAGCTCGGAAATTCTTCTGAAGGGTACATGTTTGATACGAGCAAAATTTTCAAAGATAGGCCTTCCTTTCGAACTTTACTTGTATTCTTCTAGTTTCCGTTTCATGAAATTCAGTAAATCTTCACGAAGTTCTGGACGTGCCAAAGCAAATTCCAGTGTTGTTTCAACAAATCCACGTTTTTCTCCTACGTCATAACGCTTTCCTTCGAACGCGTATCCGTAAACATCTTGCACTGCGTTTAATTGTTCAATGGCATCGGTTAGTTGGATTTCTCCGTTCGCGCCGACTTTCATCTTATCTAAAAACCCGAAAATTTCTGGAGTGAAGACGTAACGCCCAATAATGGCTAAATTGGAGGGAGCCGTACCCGCTCGTGGTTTTTCGACGAATTTATTGGCTTTGTATAGCCGCCCTTCTACTGTGGACGGATCCATAATACCGTAACGATAGGTTTCTTCTTCTGGAACTTCCATAACACCAATGACCGAAGACTGCGTTTTGTTGTATTGCGCCATCAACTGCTGAAGTCCTGGAACTTCTGATTGAATAATATCATCGCCGAGCAACACAGCAAAAGGTTCATCGCCGATAAATTTCCGTGCAGTCCAAACTGCATGACCAAGACCCAGAGGTGATTTTTGACGGATATAGTGAATATCCACTTTGCTGGATAACTGAACGGCATTCAGCAATTCAAACTTTTCGGATTCCTCAAGACGCGCTTCCAGAAAAGGAGCCGAATCAAAATGATCTTCAATTGCCCGTTTGTCTTTTCCCGTCACGATAATAATGTCTTCAATACCCGAAGCAATTGCTTCTTCCACAATGTATTGAATGGTCGGTTTGTCTACAATCGGCAGCATTTCTTTTGGCATCGCTTTTGTTGCTGGTAAAAAACGCGTACCTAATCCAGCAGCGGGAATAATCGCTTTCCTTACTTTTTTCATAGGCTTGTCTCCTCGTTTGGTTGAAATTTTTAATTTTATAGTCGATATTCCGCAAAACAATTCCGCTTTCCTGCGGGCTTGCGCCGAACTAACTCGGGCTTAACGCCCGAGTGGATTTCGGCACTTCGCTATCCCGCTGGAGTCTCCATTGTTTTGCTCCATATCTTAATGGCAGTTAAATATTAGAACTTTTATTTATTTAATATGACTCCTAGAAGAAAGAGCGGAAGGTGGCGACTCCTGCGGGCCCGAAAGCGTCCACTTGGGGCGATTTCTTCCAACCCATACCTCAAAGTTCCCTTCTTATTTTAGTTCTTCGAATCACCAAGTACATACACATCAAAACCAGCAGCTTGCCATTTTTCACGGCTTATGCAGTTTTTTGTATCGACAATGATTTTGTTTTTCATCGAAGTCAACGTCATCGGATCTAAGTCTTTAAATACTTGATGATCCGTTACGATAACGAGTGCAGACGCGTCTTTTAAGGCTTCTTCTGCATGTTGCGTTTGCTGGTCAATATTATTAACTTTAATATGCGGATCGAATGCCTTCACATTGAAGTTGCGCAACGTGAACTGCTCGACAACATCTACTGAAGGGCTTTCGCGCATGTCGTCAATATTGCCTTTGAACGCTAAGCCAAAAATAGCGATTTTCGGATCAACAATGCCTTTAGCTTTTAAAATGTCTGCTGTTAGCTGAGCTGTATAAGCCGGCATGCCGTCATTTGTTTGACGAGCCAAATGGATCATTTTCGACTTCTGCGGATCTAATTCAACTAAGAACCATGGGTCGACAGCGATACAATGTCCGCCCACACCTGGTCCTGGCGTATGAATATTGACACGCGGATGGTAGTTCGCCAACTGGATCGCTTCCCAAATATTGACACCGATGTTTTGCGCAATCATGGCTAGTTCGTTTGCGAATGCAATGTTGACATCTCGGTATGTGTTTTCCATGACTTTTACAAGTTCAGCCGTGGTCGTATCCGTTTCGTGCATACGTCCTTCGACGAACGAATTGTATAACTCCGACGTCACGCGAGCAGATTGTTCGTTAATGCCGCCAATAATCCGGTCATTAGAGACCAATTCAGTAAATACTTTGCCTGGAATCACACGTTCAGGTGAATGAGAAACAAATAATTCCGTTCCCATGTTAAGACCTGATTGAATGAGTTCAGGGATCATGACGTTTTCCACCGTTTTAGGTGGCACAGTCGATTCAAGAATAACCAGATTGCCTTTTTTCAAAAACGGCACAACAGAAGCCGTTGCTTGACGCACGTATTCAAGTTCCGCTGTTTTATCCGGATTGATCGGTGAAGGCACCGCAATAATGAATACATCTGCCTCTACAGGTTTTGTGCCAACCGTAAAAGCACCGTTGTCGATTGCTGTGTCTAAACGCTCTTGCAATCCATCTTCTTCTATATGAAGTTCTTTATTTCCGATCATTTTTACTGCTTTTTCATTTATATCAACACCGTGGACCTGATGTCCGTGATTGGCAAACATAACAGCTGTCGGCAAACCGATATAGCCAAGACCGACAACACAGATAGACTTCTTCATTTTTACATTAGCTCCTTTAGCGTGATCGTAATACTTTCATTAAAAAAATGGGCAAATTCATTTGTCGTTTGATGCGAGACGGACTGGAAATTAATCGGTAAAGCCATTCAATTCCGAGCTTGCGAAAAAGTAACGGCGCTCGTTTAACGGTTCCGGAAAAGACGTCAAAACTGCCGCCGACTCCTTGGAATACTTGGACGTTTTGGAGTCGCCCCATGTTTCGTTGAATCCACAATTCTTGTTTTGGACTACCAAGTGCAACAAAAATGAGTTTTGCACCGCTCGTGTTAATCCGCTCAACGAGTGCATCTTCATCTTTTTCAAAACCGTTGGTGTATCCCGCGACAAGGATTCCCGGATTGGTTTCTTGAATGCTGCTAATTGCTTTTGTGACCACTTCTTCTTGTGCACCGTAAAAATACACGGGAAGTTTTTCTGCAGTCGCAAATTCTAGTAACTTCGCCATCATATCGACACCTGTTACACGTGAAGTGATGTTGCCGCCTTTTATTTTAGCGGCGAGCAAAATGCCAATGCCGTCCGCAATCTGGTAAGTTGACGAATTGATCAGTTGTTTCACTTGCGGATCCCGCTCAGCGGCAATGACTTTTTCCGGATTAACAGCGATGATGGTCGACTGATCTCCATTTAGAATCCGCTGTCTTAAATCTTCTATTATACCTTCATATGACAGAGGTGAAACATTCACCCCTAAATAGCTTTCTTTCATCATGAGTACCCTCTATTCGCTAGCTTTCAATTTTATTAGTATAGCAGATTTCAACAGTAGTTGCATAGGCTGTTTAACAAGTGATAGAATTTAGCAAGGACAAGGCTTGAGAGCTTTAGTTTGAGGAGGAAATAGTGTGAAAATAGTACTATCTGGCTTTTATGGATTGGGCAATACTGGCGATGAAGCCATCCTAAAAGCGATTATTGATAATTTAAGAGCCGAATTAACCAACCCCGAAATTACTGTGTTTTCCTTATCCCCAGACCAGACGGCAAAAGAATATGGCGTCAAATCGGTATACCGCGCATGGAGACGTGAAAACAAAGAAAAAGTAAAAGCGTTACGGAGTGCAGATTTGATGATTTCTGGAGGCGGCGGCTTGTTGCAAGACACCTACCCGACGAAATTTTTGTTTGGTCCACTTCCTTATTACTTGTTGATTGTCATGCTAGCGAAACTTTGCGGCACAAAAGTCATGTTCTTTTCACAAGGGATTGGCCCTGTGACATCAACTTGGGGTAAAATCTTGATGAAGCTCTTTGCGAACCGCGCAGATTTTATTACGGTACGTGATCAGTATTCGAAAGATTATTTGAAAAAGCTTGGTGTGACGCGTCCCGAAACAGTTGTGACTGCTGATATCGTTTTTGCGTTTAAAGCAGACGAAGAAGATCGTGCGTATCAGTCTCTGCCGCTGACCGGCGACGAAAAAATTGTGGCCGTTACGATTCGTCCGTGGTTTAGTCATCCGGATTATATTGAGAAAACAGCTCACTTACTCGATCAATTGATCGAACAGCGCGGCGTGACACCGGTATTTGTTCCAATGGAAGGCAAATACGATGTGCCCGCTTCAAAAGACGTCATGGCAAAAATGAAACACGCAGACAAAACCTACTTGCTCGGTTCTGATTTTACGCCGAATGAGTTTTTGAATTTCATTCGCCATGCCGAACTAACTGTCGGTTTGCGCTTACACGCGTTAATCTTCTCGGCTTTATCAAATGTGCCTCATCTTGGATTCAGCTACGACAAAAAAGTAGAAAGTTTCTTGAAACGTTCAGGAATGTGGGACTATTCTTTCCGTTTAGGTGAGATAGATGAAACCAAACTATTAACCAATGCGTTATACCTATTGGATAACAAAACACAAGCACAGCAAATTATGGAACCGAATGTGGCCAAGCTTCACGCTGAAGCGATGCGCAATATCGAATTGTTACAAGAAAATTTTGTGAAATAAGCTTTTTAGGAAGGAACTGTCAAATGAAAATTTTATTGGCAACAACTTACGACTATCCCCATTTAGGTGGACTTTCAACACATATGACGACATTAAAAACGGGTCTTGAAAATTTAGGACATACTGTTGAAACACTGTCTTTTTCAGACGTCCCTAAATGGCGCCGTGATTTTATCGCACGTGGCCCTTCTTTTTTACTGAATAAAGCATCCCTTGGAGCAGGTTACGTTTGGACCTTAAATCGCCGCCAGGAATTTCTGGAGCAGATTTTAAAAGATGAAGCTTACAAGTCATTTGATGTGATTAATGCGCAAGACGTATTCGCAACACGTGCCGCGCTCAACGTGGGACTTCCTACAGTGACGACGACTCACGGTTACTTAACGTTTGAAGGCATCTCTAAAGGTTCTGTTGCAGAAGGCAGCAAGCACGCACAAAAATTACTAGATGTGGAATACAGCATGTACAAAAAAACGCGCGCTGTGATTACGGTTGATACACGAATCAAGGAATATATAAAGCGCGAAGCGAATGTAGAAGCGTCGATGATCAAAAACTTTATCGATGTGGAAGATTTCAAACCCGAACTCGAACGTCGCGCCGAATTCCGGACGAAATACGGCATCGCGCAAGACGAGCTGATTTTCTTTATCCCTCGCAGGTTAACAAAGAAAAACGGTGTCATTTATCCGATCTTGTCGTTTCCACCGGTACTCGAAAAATACCCGAATGCTCGCTTGGTTTTTGCCGGTACTGGCGAAATGATGGAACAGATGAAAGCCAAAGCAAAAGAGCTTGGTATCGATAAAAACGTCACCATGCTCGGTGCAGTCGATCACAAAGACATGATTCAGTATTATGCACTTAGTGACATCGCGCTTGTCCCTTCTATCTATTCCGCGGGTGTCGAAGAAGCGACGTCGATTTCTGCTTTAGAAGCTATGGGCTCAGGTATTCCTTTGATTGCTTGTGCGGTGGGTGGATTAAAAGAAATTGTGGATCATAACACGGACGGACTGCTCGTTGAAGAGCAAAATGTAGAGCAACTGTCGGACGCGATGATTTATTTACTGGCGAATCCACAAGAAGGCGAAAAACTGGCAACAGCTGCCCGCACTAAAATTATCGAGCAGTATTCGCATTTTGCGGCTGCTGAGAAATACGAAAAGATCTATCAACAAGCGCTCACAACAAACTGAGTATCCAAAGAAAAAGTGGCCGGTTCTCTATTTTGAGCCAGCCGCTTTTTGCTGAGAAAGAAGTGAATTTATGTCGAGTCTTAAAAAAGCGGCTATTTGGACGACTGGCCTGGCTCTGTTATTAAAACTATCGGGATTACTACGCGAATCGATTGTCGCCCGGGAATTCGGTGCTTCTGCTGAAACAGATGGTTATTTTTTGGCTTTTTCCTTTATTACATTAGTAGTGGCCATGATCGCTACTGGCTTTAATAACGTCTTCTTGCCGCTGTATATTAAACGGCGACAAAGTAAATTGGATGTAACCGATCGCAACGCAAATGCGCTTTTAAACTGGACGATGTTGCTGTTTATCGGTGTGTCGATTGTCGGCTGGTCCACTG